>JBBSHJ010000016.1:0-43923 GCA_038253135.1 Mycobacteriales bacterium
CAGGCGGACGTCCCATCCGGTGACGTGCAGGCGACCGTCCTCGCGGTCGTGTCCGCTGATGCCGTGGGAGTTGAGTGCCGTGAGCGCCTCTCGGGCGCGGGGCCAGGAGGTCATCCGTACCCAGGCGGTGCCATCGAGCGGGTCGCGGACGACCTCGACAGGGGCGCCGTTTCCGTTGCAGGCAGTCGTCTCGCGGCAGATTCGGATTACCAGGTCGGTGTCAACGGTGGGTGCGCTCATCGTCATCTCCTGCGGGTGATCAGTTCGACGCCGAGGGCGTGGCTGGCCGGGTGCTCTTGCGGGCGCGAGGCCGCGACGCGGGCGTCGGCGGCCGGCGGGCCGGGGGCCTGGCCCCGCACTACCCGGGTGGCTTCGGTCAGGCTGGTGGTCAGCCGGTCGCGGTCGGCGCTGAGTTCCTCGATGCGGCCTTTGTGTTGTAGGCACTTTCGGGGCTCTCGGCTACAGGCCGGGACGAGCCTAGTCGGTGTTCAACTCCCCCCTCGCCCACCCAGCCCTTTCGTCGACTTCGCGTCGTGGCTGGGCGGCGGTGGCGGGCCGGACGGCAGCCCCGCCAGCCGGAGGATCGTTTCGAGCCCGGACGGCGTACCGGGCCAGTGCCGTGCCAGCGCCTCGGGGCCGGCGTGCCGGACGACCGAGCGCAGTGCGATGACCACGATGACGGCGTCGTCGGCGTAGCCGAGCACCGGGATGAAGTCGGGCACCAGATCGATCGGCAGCAGCAGGTAGCAAAGGAGCAGGACGAGCCGGACCCGCACGCCGCGCGGCAGCTCGTGGTCGCCCGCCAGCCGGCGGAGCAGGCGGACCACGTCCGGCAGCAGCCGAAGCGCGTCCCGCAGCCGGGTCTCATCGGGCTTCACCCGCCACAGCACGACGAGCAGGACCGCCCACATGAGGCCCAGTCCGGCGAGGATGCCCAGCAGGGCCTGCCACCACATCGGGTCGTGCGCTCCTCGGGTCGTCGACGCCAATTGAGCCCGATCATCCTCCGTGCCGCTCTGCTCGGCGGGAAGGGCGGGACGCGGTCAGACGAGGGTGGCGACGATGTCGAAGCCTGTGATGCGGCTCTGGCCGAAGCTGCCCAACCGGACCCATCCCACTGCGCGCCGGCGTCCGATTCGGACGATGCGAGTACGTTGCCCGCGGTGACGGGTTACCGTCGGGCCATCTGACGAACGGGGGCACGATGCGCCGAGGCCCCGACTACGGCTGGCCGGTACATCGGCAGGTCGCGCCGAGGAGTCGGCTCAAGGTCGGTGCCTGGTCGGTTGCCGGCGCACTGGTGGCCGCGGCGGTCATCGGCGGGGTCATCGGCAGCAGCCAAGGCAGGCACCCCTCCGCCGCCCCGCACGGGGCCGCGCAATCCCCGACCTCGGCGACCCGCACGCACCCGGCCGCCGTCACAACGCCGACCTCGAGTGCGGCGGCCACAACGGAGCCCGCCCCGACCGTGCCCGCCCCCACCGTGCCCGCCCCCACCGTGCCCGCCCCGACCGTGCCCGCCCCGACCGTGCCCGCCCCCACCGTGCCCGCCTCGACCGTGCCCGCCCCCACCGTGCCCGCCTCGCGCGCGGCTGCGAGCTCCGCGCAGCCACGGCGTACGACGTCCCCGCCGCGCCCGAGCAGGGTTGCTCACCCGCCGGCCGCGACACCGGTGCTGGCGCTCGTGAGCGGCCTGGCCGTCAAGGGCCGCGCGCCGATGACCGGCTATGACCGGGAGCAGTTCGGCCAGCCGTGGTACGACGAGGATGGCAACGGGTGCGACACCCGCAATGACACGCTCCGGCGCGACCTCACCGCGATCGTGATCAAGCCCGACTCGAGCGGCTGCTCGGTGCTGAGCGGCCGCCTCGCCGATCCCTATACCGGCGACACGATCAGCTTCCAGCGCGGCCGGAGGACGAGCAGCGCGGTGCAGATCGACCACATCGTCGCGCTCGGTGACGCATGGCAGACCGGTGCCCAGTACTGGACCGCCGAGGAGCGCCGCGCCTTCGCCAACGACCCGCTCGAGCTGCTGGCCGTCGACGGCTCGACGAACGAATCCAAGGGCGACGGCGACACCGCGACCTGGCTGCCGCCGAACAAGGCGTTCCGCTGCTCGTACGTCGCCCGGCAGGCCGCCGTGAAGGCGACTTACCGGCTATGGGTCACCGCCGCCGAGGCCGCGGCGATGCGGCGCGTCCTCGCCGGTTGCCCGGCCACGCCGGTGCCGACATCGCCCACCGCGCCGTTGATGCCGGAGCTCGCGGCCGCGACCACCCAGCCCGCGACGGTCGCGCCGACGACCGAAGCCGCCGTACCCACCGCCTACCCGGCCGCAGTACCCCCCGCATTTCCGACCACCGCAGAGCCGACCACGGCTCCTCCGGCTCCCAGCCGTGCCGGCGGCGGCGACCACGGCGGCGCGACCGCCCAATGCAACGACGGCACATTCTCCTATGCCGCGCACCATCGGGGCGCCTGCTCGCACCACCACGGCGTCGCCGTCTGGTTCCGCTGACCTCGCCGGCCGACGGATCAACCCGGCGCTCGATCGGCCCGAACGCGAGCCACCTGTGCACCCCGAGAACGCGCGGCCCGGTGCCTCCTGCGGCACCGGACGCGCGGCCCGGTGAGCGGACGGACGTCCCTGACGAGTCCGCGCGGTGGGTATCCGACGTCCGCCGGATTGGTTCCTCAGCTGGTCGCGCTGGTGTAACGAGCCACTCCGAGGTGCCACACCGTGACGGTGAGCAGGCACAGCAATACGGCCGCTCCCGCACCGACCGGAACGGCGGCCAGCGACGCCGACCGGGTCGCCACACTCGCCGGCAGCGTGGAGACGACGGCGAGGGGGATCACGTAGGTCAGGAACAGACGCAGCGGCCGTCGATAGATGCTGATGGGGTATCCGGCGAATCGCCACAAGCCGTCGTACACGATGTCCAGGTCGAAATTGAGCGCCCAGAAAACCACCGCCGCGAGCAGGGCCCGAACCGCCCACATGATGACGGCGCCGCAGAGCACGAGCACGGCCCACGCGATGATCCGTGCCGGCGTCATTCCGTGCTGCCGCGCCAACCCGTATCCGACCACACCGGCGCCGAGCACGGTCTGCGTCAGGGCCAGGGGCGCGCAGCTGCTGAAGCTGGTGAGGAAGACGGCCGGCGCCGGCTGGGTGAGCAGCGCGTCGAACTCCCCCTCCTGCACCTGCTTGCCAAGCCAGCGCAGGCTCGGCTCCACGAAGGCTTCCCGCAGACCGCTGACGATCTGGAACGTGCCGACCAGCGTCACCGCTTGATCCGCGCTCCATCCGCTCAGGCTGGAGGTCCTGCTGAAGACCATGGCCAACGCGGTCAGGGTGGCGAAAAGATTGATCGCGGTGAGCATCAGCGCGAAGACGAGATCGGCGCGGAACGCGACCTGGCGCCGCAGCGACAGCGAGAAGAGGATCCCGAAGATCCGCAGCAGCCTGACCATCCGGCCTCACGCCCCGACCGCGGTGAAGCGGCCCAGGCCGCGCCGCCAGATCACGACCGCGAGGGCGATCAGGACCGCGAGCCAGCCGATCTGGGCCGCGTACGCCGCCGCCAGCGTGCTGCCCCGCAGCATTCCGGCGGCAGTTTCGGCCGGCAGGCCGAGCATCGGCCAGAACGGCAGCACATGACCCAGTGAGCGCAGGGGCTGGGGCAGCAGGCCGATGGGCGCCGCGGTGCCGCCGAGCAGGAAGATCACCGTCTCGCCGAGGCCGACGACCGCATGGGCGCGGTCGGTCCACAGCGCGGACAGAGCCAGCGTGTAGGTGAAGACGAACCGCAGCGTCCCGGCCAGCAGGACGGCCGGCACCGCCAACCGCAGACCCGCCGCCGTGACGTGCGTTGACGTGACCGCGGCCGCCAGCGCGACGAAGGGCAGCCCGAAGACCACATGCCAGAGCCGAAAACCGATATTCGACCCGATGAAATCGATGACGACGGGTTGGGGGAGTAGCAGCGCGCCGGACAGGGTCCCGCTGTAAATCCCGTTGGACAGGGTGTGGTGCTCGAAGGACACGGTGAGCAGCTGTACGGCGAGGAGTACGACGAAGTACGTCGCCACCGTGTCCGAGCCCGGCAGCGCGGCCGACCACACGAACAGGCCGAGCAGCGGCGTCACCGCCTGCCCGACGACGATCGTGATCAGGAACGACCGCCAGGTCCACTGCTCCAGCGAGCTGCGCCAGATCGCCAGCCGGACGAGGGCGAAAGTCCTCATGCTGAAGCCACCCGGTAGAAGCGGTCGATCACCGACTCCAGCGGCGGGTCGGTCACGGTGAGATCGGAGACCCGCACCTCGGCCAGCAGCGCAGCGGTCACCCGCGGCACGTCGGTGCGCGGGACCCTCAGCGTGACGTGGTCCGGCCCCGCGTCCGCTACCTCGCCGTACCGCTCCCATTCGACGACGGCCGCTTCGTCGCCCTGCTGCACGCGGATGAGCTTGCTCGGTGAGAGCCGCGCGGCGAGCGCGGGCAGGCTGCCGTCGTACCGGAGCCGCCCTCGATCGATGAGCAGGACGCGCGAGCACAACGCCTCAACCTCGGTCATGTAGTGGCTGGTCAGCATGACCGTGGCGTCGGTGGTGCGCGCATAGTCGGCGACGTGCCGGCGTACGGCGATCGCCGCGGTCGCGTCCAGACCGATGGTCGGCTCGTCCAGGAACAGCACGCGCGGGCGATGCACCAAGGCCAGAGCCAGGCCGGCGCGCATGCGCTCGCCGAGGCTCAGCGCCCGCAGCTGCCGGCCGAGCAGCGGGCCGAGGTCGAGAATGCCGGTCAGCTCGGCGACGTTGGCGCGGAAGCGGTCCTCGTTGATCTCATACAGCAGCCGGCGGTAGGCGAAGTTGTCCATCACGGTCAACTCGGTGGGGCCGGAGATCGGCGAGCTGCCGCGGACCAGCGCGATCTGCTTGAGGAAGTCCCGGTGGCGCCGATGCGGATCGAAGCCGAGCACCCTCGCCCGCCCGGCGGTGGGATGCAGGATGCCGGACAGGATCTTCATCGTAGTCGTCTTGCCGGCGCCGTTCGGGCCGATGAAACCGACCACCTGCCCGGCGGGGATCTGGAACGACACGTCCGACACCGCGGCGAGGTGCTTGTACTCACGATGCACCAGCGACCGGAAGGCGGCTCTCAACCCGGCGGTCCGGACCGGGACGCGGTACGTCATTGCCAGGCCGGCGACGTCGACGGTCGCCGGTCCTGACGGCGCCGGTACGCCGGTCCGGTAAGAGCTCATCATGGGTAACGTACGACGCTCATGCAAGATGCAAGCTCTGCAGCGAATCCGAGGACGCTCACGCGGGGAGTCTCCGAATAACCTGCAGCGGTACTCGAGATGGTTGGTTGCGATGCCGAGCTACCTGCGACCGATTGACCTGGCCCGGCGGGCCGGTCTCGGCCCGTCACAGATCCGCAATTACGAGCGCGACGGATTCCTGCCGCCCGCGGCCCGCAGCCCGGCCGGACACCGGCGATATGGCGAGGCGCACGCCGAGGCGCTCCGCGTGTCGCGGATTCTCATCACCGGGTACGGCTGGCAGATGGCGCTCGAGGCCATGCGGGCGGTCCACCGTGGAGATCGAGCGGCGCTCTACGAGATCGTCGATCGGTGCCATGCGCGACTCGACGAGTGCCGCCGCCGGATCGAATCCACCTTGGCGGCGCTCGACGATCTCCGGCCGTTGGTGCCCGTCCCTGCGCGGGGGTACGACGTCGGCATCGGCGCGGCCGCGGCCAGGGCCGGTGTCCGTGTCTCGGCGGTCCGGTTCTGGGACGAGCAGGGCCTGCTGCACCCGACGCGCGATGCCGCCGGCAATCGCCGGTACGACGGCACCCAGCTCACCCGGCTGCACGTCGTCGTACTTCTCCGGGCGGCCGGCTACCGGTCCACGGCGATCCGTTCGATCCTCGATGAGCTCGGTGCCGACCAGCCGGAGCCGGCTCGGCAGGCGCTCGAAGCGCACCGCGCCTCGCTGGACGAGGCCAGCGAGCGCGCGGCCCTGGCCACGGCGACGGCGTACGCGTACTTCCGGCAAGGTGACGGAACGTGACCCGCCGCGTGCGGAGTTCTGCCGCTCTCACGCTGGCCGAAGACCGGCAGATCCACTCTCGATGCGAAGCAGAGCACGGGGACGTCGGCGGTCGAGCATCCGGACCGTCGGCCGGGTGGGTTGTACGGTCGCGCGAGGCCCACCGAACCGAGCAACCGAGACGAGGTGGTCGCGCCGTGACCGCACCCGAGCTTGCCGTCCTTCCCGAGAACTGGGAGTCGGCGCTGGCGATCGTCGCGCACCCCGACGACCTGGAATACGGGGCCGCATCGGCCGTCGCGCGCTGGACCGCGCAGGGCAAGCGGGTCGGCTACTGCCTCGCGACCAGCGGCGAGGCCGGCATCGACGCGACCCGACCCGAGGAGGCCGGTCCGCTGCGCGAGGCCGAGGAGCGTGCCTCGGCGGCGATCGTCGGCGTCGACGCGGTCGAGTTCCTCGGCTTCCCCGACGGCATCCTCGAATACGGGTTGCCGCTGCGCCGTTCGTTCGCCGCCGCCATCCGCCGGCACCGGCCCGACATCGTCCTCTCGCTGAACCTTCGCGACACCTTCGGACCGGGGGCCCTCAACCAGGCCGACCACATCGCAACCGGCCGGGCCGTGCTCGACGCCGTCCGCGACGCCGCCAACCGGTGGGTCTTCCCGGAGCAGCTCGAGGACGGGCTGGCGCCGTGGCCGGAAGTGCGGACGGTGCTGTTCGCGGGATCGCCCGAGCCGACGCACGGGGTCGACGTGACCGAGACCCTGCGCCTGGGCGTCGACTCGCTGCGGGCGCACACGGCGTACCTCGCGGGGCTGGGCGACGGCAGCACGGATCCGGAGAAGTTCCTGACGGCGATGGCCGAGCCGGCCGGCGAGCGGCTCGGTGTGCGGTACGGCGTCTCGTTCGAGGTGCTGACCTTCGGCGAGTTCTGACGGGCGGGGGCGTCGGTACGCCGTCCTAGCATCCGGACGCCAGCGTAAGGAGGTGGTGGCGCCGTGAGTTGGCGTCGATTGACGAGGGAGCGCGCACCCGAGCTGGCTGGTCGCCGTGCTTCCCGGGCGAGGCGCGCAGCGACTGAGGAGGCCGCGGAGTGAGCTGGTCCGATGCTCCGTCGTGGATCAGCGCCGTCGCCGCGGCCGGTGCGCTGGCGGCCGCCGTGGTCGCCGGGGTGACCGCGCGACGCCTCTATGCGATCGAGCGGGCGCGGGACCGGCGGGCGTCGGCCGCCGACGCCCGCCGTCAGGCCGCCGCCATCTCGGCCTGGGTCGCCGAGGCGGTCGGCCCCAACCCGGACGAGCGCTCGCCCGGTGTGGTCGTGGCCAACGCGTCCGACACGGCCGTCCGCGACGTCTCGATCAGCGTGGTGATGCCGAGCGGTCAGAAGGACCCGCTCCGGCTCACCGTCCTGCCGCCGGGCGACTACTTCACGGTGGCCGAGCCGACGGCGTACCACTGGGGCTTTCCCAACCGACTCGACGCCCTGCAATATCCCGTTCGGCCGGTGATGCGCAGCCGCGAGTGGTACGTCGCGGAGCTGCGCTTCCGTGACGCGGCGGACCGGGAATGGCGCCGCGACGGCACGGGAACGCTCCGCCCGGTGAGCGGAAATGAGGGGAATTTCAGATAGTCGACCTCGAGGAGAGCGCCTTACCCGCTGCGAGCTGGAGGTGGCAGCCGTCACCCGCGATTCCGGGCCGGCTGCCCGTCGGTGAGGGGTGAGAACGAAGCCGGGTGTCACAGAACGCTGCTGGAGCAAACCTGGCCATCCGACTTCCAGAAGTGCTGGCGCCGTCCGCCGAGCCGCTCGAGTGCGCGATGCGCGTGAGACCGGACGGTCGCGCTGTGTGCCGACTGAGCCGAAGCGCTGCTGGGCGCACGATCGCTGTGCTATACCGGTCCAGCGCGCCGGCGAGACCGGTGGTGCGTGCCACCGGGCCGGCTCGTCCCGGACGATCGTGGGGACTGCAATGTCTATTCGTTCTCTGCCCATGCGCCTCCGGCGTCTCGGTGTCGTCGGCGCGGCCGGCGCGGCCGCGATCGGCCTGATCGCTCCCGCGGTCGCTGGCGCGAGCCCCTCCGCCAAGATCCCGGTCGTCATCAAGTCGGCGCAGGCGATCACGGCACTGAACGACCAGGTGGCGAAGGGCACGCTGCAGCGCAACCACGGCTCCGTCAATCGCTGTGCCGCACTGGGTTACGGCTGCAAGTACCGCCTCGTCACAACGGCCAAAGGCTCCAAGCTGGCGCTGACCGCCAAGGCTCCGGTCGGCTGGGGCGCGACCGGCCTGGAGAAGGCCTTCGGCCTCACCCATTCCCCCAACGGCACCGGCCGGGTCGTGGTCGTCGGCTTCGGCGCCTTCCCGACGCTGGAGTCCGACCTCGCGACCTACCGCAACCAGTACCACCTGCCGCCCTGCCTCACGGCCACCGGCTGCCTGAAGATCCAGCGGTACGACGGCGGCCCGCCGCTGCTGCCGAGCGACCCACAGGCAGAGGAGAACATCGGCGTCGAGACGGCGCTGGACGTCGAGATGGTGTCGGCCTCGTGCCCGAGCTGCACGATCACCTACCTCGGCATCCCGCTCGACTCGACCGACCAGCAGGCGGCGTACCGGATGGGCATCGCCGCCCAGACCGCGAAGCGGCAGGGCGCGGCCGCCGTCACGATCAGCTACGGTCTGCCGGCCAACAAGACGACCGACTTCGGGACGCCGGCGCAGATGATGACGACCAAGGGCATGCAGATCTTCTCGGCGGCCGGTGACTACGGCTACATGGATCCCGAGACGTTCCAGAGCCCCATCGGCGGCTTCCCGCAGAACCTGCGGACCGTCGTCTCGGCCGGCGGTACGACGATGACGTACGGGCCGAACGGCAGCTACGTCATGAAGGCCTGGAGTGGCGCCGGCAGCGGCTGCTCGCCCGACCTCGGACCGGCCGCGGGCCAGTGGGCCGTGATCGCCAACCAGTGCCACCAGCACCGGGCGGTCAGCGACGTCTCGGCCGTCGCCGACAATCTCGCCGTCTACGACACCTACTTCCCGTACTCCGGCTACTCGGGTGGCTGGATCGTGGTCGGCGGCACCAGCGCGTCGAGCCCGTTCCTCGCCGGCATGGCCGGCCGGTCCCCGCGACTGGCGAGCGTGCTCGGGCCCAACGTCTTCTACGGCGCACCCCGGTGGGCCTATACCGACGTCAAGACCGGCAGCAACGGGACGCCGGCGCAGTGCAGCGCCGACCACGTGGGTGCCGCGCTGTGCAAGTCCGGCTCCGGCTGGGACGGCGCCACCGGGCTCGGCACCCCTGCGGGCCTGCAGCCGTTCACGCACAGCACGGTCACGTAGCCGCCTGCCCGCCGCGCTGGGAGGGCCGCCTCATGACCAGCCATCCGACGGTCCGGCATCTGGTGCGGGCCAAGGACCTCGCCGACGCGCGGTTTCTCGAGCCGCTCGACGTCGATGACCTGGCGCGGGCCGCGGGGCTCTCGCGGGCGCACTTCAGCCGCGAGTTCCGGCGCGAGTTCGGCGTCTCCCCGCATGCTTATCTGCTGACCCGCCGGCTCGAGCGGGCGGCGGCGATGCTGCGCACCACGGACCGCTCCGTTGCCGACATCTGCATCGCCGTCGGCCTGCAGAGCGTCGGCTCCTTCACCTCGAGCTTCGGGCGGTGTTTCGGTACGACGCCGACGGCGTACCGCGCGTCGTACCCACCGGCGGCGTATCACGCCCGGGTTCCCGCCTGCGTGGTCCACGCCTACAGCCGGCCGCAAAACCGCACGTTTGGAGAAGACAGCGACCGCAGGTGATCCGTAGCGTCCTTGGTGTCCGAGCGAGTAACGGCAACGAGGAGGATTCGATGATCACGTTGGGCAGCGCGCAGCTGTGGGTGACCGACCAGGACGAGGCGCTCGAATTCTGGACGAAGAAGGTCGGCATGGAGGTGCGGTCCGATGCCACCGTCCCCGAGATGGGCAATTTCCGCTGGCTCACAGTCGGCGCCCCGCACCAGGAGGACGTCTCGATCGTCCTGATGGCAATTCCCGGACAGCCGGTGATGGACGACGCGACCAGCAAGCAGGTCAGGGACCTGACGGCCAAGGGATTCGCCGGCACGATGTTCCTCGTGACCGACGATTGCCGGGCCTCCTACGAGGAGCTCCGCGGGCGCGGAGTCGAATTCGCAGAGCTCCCAGAAGAGCGGCCCTACGGCATCGACGCGTCCTTCCGCGACCCGTCCGGCAACAGCATCCGGCTGACCCAGCTCACGATGGCTGCCCTGTTGCCGGGCTCCTGAGCGGCGCCGGCCATCGCCGGACGCGGTGGCAGGGACAAGGTCGGGCGCGACAACCTCACGTAGCCCCCTGACCTCCGCCCGATTGATCGGTCACCTTGGCTGGCACACGCCGGCGGGGACAGCCAAGAGTGACCGGTCAACTCTGGGCGGGCTCGTCGGCCGGCCCGAATCCCCAGTAGGCCGCGGCGTACGCGACCACGCAGAAGAGCAGGAACGTGACGATGTGCACTCCGGTGCACCACAGGCAGATCGCGTTGATCCGGAAGAGCTCGGCATAGATCAGCCACAGCACGAAAACAATGCCGGCCGATGCGGACGCCACCCGGACCTGGTGCACGATGGCGTTTCTGGCCCGCCAGGAAACCGGCAGGGTCAGGCCGACCATGGCAATGAAGAAGAGCAGACCAAGCACCGCGACCGGGATGCCGAGGATCTTCGATTCCGGGCTCGTGGTGACCTTGGCGCAGTTGACCGTGCTGGTCGCGGGGCAGGCGAGCGTCGTACCGGACGAGTAGTGCTCGATCGTCAAATAGACCGACAATCCGAGGCCGAGCACGGCGAGCACGAGCGAGGCCGCCCGGACGGCCGCTGCGTTCATTGCTTGCCGGCGCCGCTCGTGGCCGCCGCGCTGGTGCAGACCCTTGCCGGTTGGCCCTTGGTGAGCGTGCAGAGTTGGGCGGTCAGCGTGTTGGCCGCGCCGAGCACCGCCTTGCTGATCTTGCCGTCCGGCTTCTGTATGGCGGTCGCGATCTGCAGCTGGGACTTGCCCTGAAGCACATTGCCGTCGTATGTCGCTCCGCTCGATACGAATTTGCCGTCGTAGTAGAGGAACGGGATGCTGCCGTTTTCACCGCCGGTGTATTTCTGCAGGTCGTACGTGCTGAGCAGCTCGCCCTGTTGCTTGGTCGGTGACTGCAGCTTCTTGCCGTTGTGGTCGGAGAGCTCGACCGATTGGAAGGCGAGATACCTGCTGCTGTACTTGGCGTGCAGGAAGGTGAAGGTCGCCGTGTCCGGCAGCGCGTCCGTGGACGAGGAGCTGGTGGTCTGCAGCCCGGTGAAGGTGCCGAAACGGCTCAGCGCGATGACGAGCGGCCAGCGCTGGGCTGCGCAATAGGGGCAGAACTCCGCGCCCGCGTAGAGGAGCGCGGGTTTTCCGTCGGTCGTGAGCGGCTGAGCTCCCCTGAGCGGCTTCGGCTTGTCGCCGGACGCGGGTACGCCGTCCAGGGTCGCTGACGGGATTGTGGTAGTCAGGTTGACGACCTTGCTCAGCGTGCTGCCGGTCGCGACATGCTTCGGCGTGCCCTTGTTCCCTGTCGTCACCTTGACGATGACCAGGACGGCGACGACCACGGCCACCGCCGCGACGGCGATGCCGATGATCTTCAGTCGCTGCGTCCGCTCGGCTCGCTGCCTGGCGGCCTCGCGCGCCGCCCGGGCCTTGCCGGCCGCGGCTGCTCCGCGCCTGCTGTCCGGTGGCGGCGGCTTGGCGTTCGGGCGATCCGGCGACGCCCCCGCCCGGCTGTTCCTGCCCGCGCCCCCGCTGCCCTTGCCCGGGCGCTTGGACGACGGTCGGCCACGCGACTGCGGCACGGCGGATCTCCACTCGGTCGACTTCGGGCACCGCTCCGCGCGGTCACGACGGGCGCGACCCGTTCGGGCCTGCCATCGCCTCAGATTAGCTGCCCGAGCTGGGGGCGGCCCCTGGCGGCGTGGCTATGTCATGCTGGAAGCATCGAGGCACAGTCGAGGGGTGAGCGGGCCGATGGGCAAGATCGTTCTCTACATCATCATCGGATGGATCGTCGTCGCGGTGATCGGCTTCGTGGTGCACTCGCTGCTGTGGCTGGGAATCCTCGCGATCGTGGGGCTCGCCGTGACGGCCGCACTCGGGGGTTTCAGCGGTAATCGCAAGTCCATCCGCTGATCGGTCGCCGACGCCGTCTTCGGCTCGGGCTGGACCGGTGAGACCCTTCCCGGTTGCCGGGCTCGGCCGGCGCGAGGCTGGGATGGCTGCTGCGCGCCACGCACGACCGCTGGCGCGACGGCCTCGAGACGCTGAGCGCCGACGATCTGAACTCCCTCGAGCGGACCGGTTTCCCTCCGTGGGAGGGACACGCCCGCTGGGCGACGTCGCCAGCCACCTGTAGCGAGTTTGGCGGCCTGACGTCGTATCCGACGTCGCACCGCCAAACGTGCGTGTCGCTCGCTCGGCCGACCGGCCGCGACAGGTGCGCCCGATGGGCCAGGTCAGCGCCGGTGATCTCGGGCGGGTCCGGCGGCTCGGTGACCAACTCGACGAACCGGTCGAACGCCGTCATATCCCGGTCCTCGTGGCCCGCAGGGTGCTTCGCTGCGCCCTTGCGGGACAGCACTGCGCTGACAATGGGGTGGATCGTGGCAGCCCCAGGTACCACGATCCACCCCGCACCGGTGCCGAATCGGATCGCGATCCCCGATGCCATCGCACCGACATCGGGGAGTGATCGGGCTGGTCCGGCTGCCCCGATCCGCCCCGGTCCCGGCTCAGGATCGGGGGCCACCGAGAGCACGTAGCTCATCGATCAGTGCCGGTGGCGTCGGCGTCGCGATCATCAAGCATTCGCGCCAGTTCACCAGACGGCGGCGTGGCAGCGAGTTCGGCCGAGCCGGAGCGTCGAGGTCAGCTCCCGACCGCGGCTCGTCTCAGAGGTTCGTTGGATCGCCGTGCAGGGCCGGAATGCGGCCGAGCCGCCCGGCCTGGAAGTCCTCGAATGCCTGCAGGACCTCCGTCTTGGTGTTCATCACGAACGGCCCCATCATCGCGATCGGCTCGCGGATCGGCCGGCCGCCGAGGAGGAGCAGTTCGACGTTGGGCGAGCGGGACTCCTGCTCGCGCCGGGCGCCGAACGTCACCGAGCCGCCGGCGCCGAGCACCGCGAGCTGGCCGGTGTGCAGCGGCCGCGCCTCGATTCCGGCGGTGGCGTTGCCGGCCAGCACGTAACCCAGTGCGTTGAATTCGCGCGGCCAGGGCAGGCTGATCGAGGCGCCGGGTGAGATGCTCGCGTGCACCAGCGTGATCGGGGTGTACGTCGTGCCCGGGCCGGCATAGCCGCCGAGCGATCCGGCGATGACCCGCAAGAGCGCGCCGCCGTCCGGCGTGGACAGCAGCCGGACCTCGCCGGCCCGCAGGTCCTGATAGCGCGGCTGCGCCTTCTTGTCGGCACGCGGCAGGTTGACCCAGAGCTGGACACCGTGGAACAGACCGCCGGACATGACGAGGGACTCCGGCGGCTTCTCGATGTGCAGGATGCCGGCACCAGCCGTCATCCATTGCGTGTCGCCGTTGGTGATGGATCCGCCGCCGCCGTTGGAGTCGGAGTGCTCGAACGTGCCGTCGAGCATGTATGTGACCGTCTCGAAACCGCGGTGCGGGTGCCACGGCGTCCCCTTGGGCTCACCCGGCGCGTACTCGACCTCGCCCATCTGGTCCATGTGCACGAACGGGTCGAGGTCGGCCAGGTCGACGCCGGCGAACGCCCGCCGGACGGGGAAGCCCTCGCCTTCAAATCCTGACGGTGCCGACGTCACGCCGTTGACGGGTCGCGCCGTCGACGGGTCGGCTTGCTCGACGCGGTCGAGCACCGTGATGTCCGGAACCGAGATCGCTGGCATTGCTGCTCCTTGATGGCTGCGCCCGGTTTCGGGCGCGATCATTGCTTGTCCCAACGTACTTCAGTTCTCAACTATTTCCGCGGCCGTTCGGGTGCTTCGGCGCGCGGACCGGCCGCCCGCGCGCCGGATAGCCCGGACGCCGGTACGCCGTCGATCGGCATGCGGTCCACGTCCGCGAGCACCGTGGCGGCGGATGCGCGTCGTACCCATCCCCGGCCTGTCCGGCCTCGGCCGAGCACTCGGCAGATCACATAGATCAGGAACGAGATGGTCGTGACATAGGGCGAGATCGGCAGCGTCCCGCCGATGGACAGCAGGGTGCCACCCACCACCGACGCCACCGCGAACGCGACCGACAGCACCGGCACCATCACCGGCGAGGCGCTGACCCGCATCGCCAGGCGCGGGAGGTCCTTATCCGTGATTGTATCGGGAACCGTTTCAGTTAGCAGCCATGGCGAGCCGCCTCGATGGGCCACGAACCCGCGGCGACGATCGCCCTGACGGCGGCGGCAGGAACACGTGCCGTGACCGGCCGGGTCAGGGAGCCGCGCTCGACTCCAGGTCGGGTTGCGCAGCGCCCGCGCCCGGAGGGCGAAGCCGGTCGCGGAGCCGCAGGCCGGCCGAGACCAGCAGCGCCGCCAGGGCGAAAGTCACGACCCCGGCGACGACATCGAGCAGCCAGTGCGTGCCCGTGGCGATGACGGCGTACGCCGTAGCCACCGGATAGAGCAGCCAGGCGCACCTGATCAGCCGGTGCCGGGCGTCGCGGAACATCGCCCACGCCACCCAGGAGGCGAACGCGAGATGGTCGGACGGAAGAGCGGCGTATTGATTCGCCTGCGCGGTCGGGCCCGACTGGTAGCCGCCGATGGCATGGTATTTCGCCAGGGTGTCGACGAAGCCGGTGCCCGGCATCAGCCGCGGCGGCGTGGTCGGGACCAACCAGAAACACACGACCGAGAGGAGCACGGAGGCGAGGAGCACGCGTCGCGTGTCGCGATAGCCGTTCAGCCGGCGTACGAACAGCCAGACCAAGACTGCGGCCGCAACGAGGAAATGCATGGCCAGGTAGTAGTAATTTACTATGAACGCGAGTAGGTGGTTGCCGGCCAGCTCATTGTTGAGCGAGTGCTCGATGTCGATGTGCAAGAACTCCTCGAGCCGCCGCAGCCGCTCGCCCATCCGATCGGCGAACCCGACGCGCAATGGTGAATGATCCGAGGTCAACGTATAGAGGCCGAAGCAGATCGCGATCAGTGCGAGCTCCTGCCACCACACCGGCCGGGTGCCGATCCGGCGTCGTACCGATGCGAGCGAACCCCGAAGATCCATCCCGCGCCTGCTACACCGGGCGAGAATTGTTTGCGACCGGGGCTGCGATCTCGTGCCGCGGACCGCCATCCTCGCGTCGCCGCTCGATCCGCATCAAGATGAACGGCGCGGCCAGCGCGATGCCCGCGAAGATGAACCACTGCACAACGTAGGCCAGGTGCTGCAACTCGAAGGCGCCACCGGCGGGATTGGACATGTCCGGCCGCGGAAATGCGGACAGCCCGGATTGGCGCGGCTCGGAGTCGGTGAGCTCGACGTAACCGCCGTAGACCGTCGTACCGAGCATGTCCCGCAGCTCGGTGATGTTGAGCCGGTCGATCTGCCCGGCCGGCAGGCCGCGGGTGGATTTCGCCGGCTCGCTCGGGTAGGCCCGGCCGTGGACCGTGACCGGGCCGGCCGGCGGGGCGGGAATCCGGGGCGTGCGGTTGGCCGCCTGCGTCATGGGCATCCAGCCGCGGACCACGACCAGCTCGGCCCCGGCATCGGTCCGCAGCGGTGTGACGACGAGGAAGGCCGGCGAGCTATTGACCTCGCGCTGGCGCACGACGAGCTGGTGGGCCGCGTCGTACCGCCCGGTCGCCGTCACCCGGCGGAACTGCACGCCCTTGCCGGCCGGCGCGCCGGTGCCGAGCACCTGCCCGACCGGCTCGGGTTGGCGCTTGTCGTTGGTGCGCAGAACGTCGTTGGTGCTGCGTTTCCAGTCGTAGCGGTGCACCTGCCAGACTCCGGCGCTGATGCAGCCGATGGCCAGCGCGACAGCGATCGCCATGAGGACGACGTACCGCGGCTGCCGCATGTTCTCGAGCACTCGTTGACGGTACGTCGTCGGCGGCTCGCCGCGTGCCCAGGTCCCGCATCCGCCCGGCCGTTAGGCGGGGTCGGGACTCGGCCAATATTGGTGACGCGGAAGCCGGCAACGTGGGATAGTTGCGGGCGCGAACGGGCGCACGTTATACGGGTCACTGCCGGAGCGGTACGCCGCTCAGGGACCCCCAGGTTGGTGCCGGTAACCGTCGGAGGGACCGGCAAGAAGGAGACATCGTTGTCGCTTCCGGCGCGGGTAGCCCGCCCCACGATGAAGGACGTCGCGGCCGAGGCCGCCGTGAGCCTCAAGACCGTCTCGCGCGCGCTCGGCAACGAGCCCGGCGTGCGCACGGCGACCCGCGAGCGCGTCGTCGCCGCCGCGAACCGGCTCGGATTCCGCCGTAACGACCTCGCCGCCAGTCTGCGCCGGCTCGACCGCTCGATGGCCACGGTCGGGCTGGTGATCGAGGACCTCGGCAACCCGTTCTATGCCAGCGTCATGCGCGGCGTCGAGGCCGAGATGCGGGCCCGGGGGCACGTGCTGCTCGTTGCCAGCTCCGAGGAGGACAGCACCCTCGAGCGGGAGATCGTGGACACGTTCCTCTCCCGCCGGGTCGACGGGCTGATCGTCGTGCCCGCGTCGCGGGACCAGTCCTACCTGGCGCGCGATCGCGCCGCGGGCGTCGCCGTGGTCTATCTCGACCGGCCGCCCGAGCCGCTCGTCGCGGACTGCGTGCTGGCCGACAATGCTACGGGCGCGACCGAGGCGGTCGGACACCTGCTCGAGCTCGGACACCGGCGGATCGGCTACGTCGGCGACGCCGACACGCTCTTCACGATGCAGGAGCGGTACGGCGGCTACCGCTCGGCGCTCGTCGCGGCCGGCATCGCTCTCGATGAGCAGATCGTGCGCCACGGTGCGGCCGACGTCGTGCGGGCCGAAGCCGCCGTCGCCGAGCTGCTCGCCGTGGCCAGCCCGCCGACCGCGATCTTCGCGGGCAACAACCGGTGCACGGTCGGTGCGGTCCGGGCACTGCACGGGCGCCGGCCGGCATTCGGCCTGGTTGGCTACGACGACTTCGAGCTGGCCGATCTGCTGGACCCACCGGTCACCGTGATCGCCAACGATGCCCGAGCCCTCGGCCGGGTGGCGGCCCAGCGGCTGCTGGCCCGGCTGGACGGGGACGAGAGATCGCCGCGCCGTATCGTTCTTCCGACGAAACTGATTGTGCGCGATTGACGCTCGGATCGACGAGGGAGCGAGCACCCGCTCGGATTGACGAGGGAGCGAGCACCCGAGCGAGGTACGAGCGAGGCGCGCAGCGACTGAGGAGACCGAGCAGAAATGTTGCCGAGGTACGAGCGAGGCGCGCAGCGACCGAGGAGACCGAGCAGAAATGTTGCCGAGGTACGAGCGAGGCGCGCAGCGACTGAGGAGACCGAGCAGAAACGTTGCAGAGGTACGAGCGGGGCGCCCCCAGTGAGCCGCTCGTGAGGACACGGTGCGCCGGACGAGAAGCTCGATGACAACATCGGATGGGCCTGCACCGCTACGGTTCGGCGCGAACTAAACGCCGTCGCGGAACTTGTGGTATTCGTGCTGGATTTCGACCCTGACGCGGTACGCCGTGACTTCGAGACTATCGCCGGGCTCGGCCTGGATCATGTGCGGGTATTCCGACCTGGTCCCATTTCGTTTGCGATGACGCTGGGCGGCGCGTTCTTCGAGGCGTGGATGCGTGCGGTCGACGACCGGGAGCGGCCCGCTATCGTGCTGGCCGAGCGGGCCGGTGATCACGACCATTCGGCGGCCCGCGGGATCACGTCGGTGCGCGGGTCTGACCGGAATTCGCCAGATCGGGTGGCGCGGTCTCCTTCGCCGGCGGGTTCTGGTCGTCAAGATCGTGGTCATGGATTCGTACGACGGGCCGCTGCCGACCGACGAGGACGTGGCATTCTTCCGCGAGCATGGCTACTGGATCTCGCCGGTGATCATCCCTGCGGAGGTTCTGGATGCGGCCGAGGAAGGGATGCGGCGCTTCTACGCCGGGGAGCGCGACCGGATGCTGCCCGGTGGCCAGGACGCCGGGGGCTGGACCGACGCCGACGGTGACGTGCTGCGCAAGAACGACTATTCCTCGCTGCGGGTGGAGCAGCTGGCCGCGCTGGTGGCGTATCCAGCGATCGGCGCGTGTGCCGCGGCGTTATCGGGTGCCGGAGCGATCCGGCTCTGGCACGACCAGCTGCTCTACAAGCCGGTAGACGCGCCGGACGTCCCGGCCAACGTCGGCTGGCACACCGACCGGCAGTACTGGCAGTGCTGCACCTCGGAGCGGATGCTGACCGCGTGGGTCGGCTTCCACGACGTCGATCCCGCCGGCGGGTCGGTCGGTTTCGTGGATCGGAGCAGCCACTGGGACGTCACCGGTCTGGATTTCTTCTCCCAGGACCTCGACGGTCTTGCGCGATCGGTCGAGGCGCAGGGTCACGCGATGGACGTCGTACCGACCACGATGAAGCGCGGCCAGGTGAGCTTCCACAACTGCAAGACCATTCACGGCAGCGGTCCCAACCGGTCGGGTGTGCCGCGGCGGTCGATCGCGATCCACCTGCAGGACGGTGACAACGCGTGGCGGGAGCATCGTGACGCCGCGGGCACGAACGCCGATCACACCAACAATCGTCTCGTCCGCCGGGTCGACGGCCGCCCGGACTACACCGATCCCGCGGTCTGTCCGACCCTCTACCCGTAGCGACCTTTCCCTCCCTCGACCGCGCGCCGGAAGCGGGGAAGCGAGTGCACCGGATGCGTGGGTGGAGCATCCCGCTCCGGTCCGTCACCGATATCCCTTGGCTTGCAGCTCGTAGAGCTCGGCATATGTGCCGCCCGCGGCCATCAGCTCGTGATGGGTGCCGCTCTCGACGATGCGGCCGTTGACCAGGACGAGCACGCTATCGGCGGCGGCGACGGTCGAGAACCGGTGGGTCACGAGCAGCGTGACCGCCCCGCGGTGGCCGGCCTCCTGCGCGGTCGCGGCGTAGCGGTCGAAGAGCGCGTGCTCCGTCGCCGCATCCAGGGCGGACGTTGGCTCATCGAGGGCGAGCATCAACGGTTCGGTGCGCATCATGCCGCGGGCGAGGGCGAGTCGTTGCCACTGGCCGCCGGACAGGTCGACGCCGCCTGGCCAGCCGGGGCCGAGCTGCGTGTCGAGCTCGTCGGGGAGGGCGGTGAGTACGTCGGTCGCGGCAGCATTATGCAGCGCGCGGCGTACCGAGGACTCGTCGTCAACGTGCGGCACGTCGCCGATCCCGATCGACTCGCGGGCGATGAATTCGAAGTTGGCGTGGTCCTGGAAGGCGCCCGAGCAGCGCGCGCGCCAGGCGGTCAGGTCGATGTCGGCGAGGTCGACCCCGTCGATGAGGACTCGGCCACGGGTCGGCTGGTACATACCGGTCAGCAGCTTGACCATGGTGGACTTGCCGGCGCCGTTCTCGCCGACCAGGGCGACGACGGACCCGGCGGGCAGGTCGACGTCAATCCCGGACAGCGAGTCGGTCTCAGCGCCGTTGTATCGGTAGCCGAGGTCTTGGAGGCGGATCCCTGACCGCAGTCGCAGCGGCGGTCGCGCGTTGCCGGTATGTCGGGTGTGGACCTCGGCGGAATAGTCCTGGAGCCAGACGAAGCGCACCGCCGATCGCACCGACTGACCGAGCCATCGCGCCGCCCCGACGACGTTGGCACTCACGCTCTGCAACGCGCCGAGGCAGGTGATCGAAATTGTCAGAGCGCTGACCGAGACCGTGCCGTGGATCGCGTCGTGCAGGATCCAGCCGATAATGGCCGCCGCGGTGCCGAAATAGAGCAGCCCGTTGGCCAGGTCGAGAACAGTGTATTTCCCGTTGCGCCGGATGTCGGGGCGCTGCCAGGACTGTGACGATCCTCTGACCCGGGCCAGGACCTCGGTGCGCAGGTTGAAAACCCGCGCTTCGGCTCCGGCGTCGACGTTGCGCGTCATGTCGACGAGCCGGTTGGAGAGCCGGCGGTGCGGGCTGCCTTCCTCCTCGGCCGCCTTGTCCCACCGGGCCGTCCACGGCGCGATGACCAGCCGGGGTATGCCGAGCACCACGAGGATGAGCAGCCGCCAGTCGGCGGTGACGGCGACGATCAGCGTGACCGCGCTCGAGGCCACCGTGTTGATCACGCCAAGGAAGGCATTGACCGTCTCGCCGACGGTGCCGGACCAGTCGCGGAACGCCTGCAGCTTGTCGAGCACCTCCGGATCCTCGTGATGGTCGAGCGTCTCGATCGACGCCATCATCGTCGCGACCCGGCGTGAGAATTCGAAGCCGACATATTCCTGCTGCTTGATCCGCGCGCTGGTGCCGATCATTTGCAGCGCCGAGTTGAGGCCGGTGGCGCAAAGCAGCCCGATCACTGCGATCGCCATGTGCGCCTCGTCGTGCTGCACGGCGCCGGCCGCAAAATAGCCGTAGAAGAGCGGGTTGATGCCGTTGAGCGCGCGGCCGACGGTCTCGCCGAAGACGAGCACGGTCTGCCGCTTGCTGACGCGGAAGGCGATGACGCAGACCAGCCAGACGGCGCGAATCGACGCGATCATGATTCTGGAGTCCCGCCGGCCATCGCGAAACGCGACGCCTGCAAGGTGAACATTTCCGCGTAGGCGCCGCCTCGGGCCATCAGATCCTCGTGCGAGCCGTCCTCAGAGATCCGGCCGGCGGTGCCGTCGAGCACGACGATTCGCTCGGCGCGTCGTACCGTCGACAGCCGGTGGCTCACCAGGATCGTCGTCACCCCGCGGGTCATGGCAAGGAAGCGGTCGAAGATCTCCGCCTCCGCTCGCACGTCGAGGGCGGCGGTCGGCTCGTCGAGGACGAGTACGCCGGCCCCGCCACCGACCGACGCCAGCGCGCGGGCCAACGCGATCCGCTGCCACTGGCCGGCGGAGAGCTCGGTGCCGCCCTCGAATTCCTTGGACAGCACGGCTTCCCAATCGCCCTCGAGCCGGTCGAGCACCTCGGTGCCGGCGGCGTCGTGCAGCGCCTCGTCCAGCAGCGCCTGCTCGTCCTCGCGGCCCATCGCGCCGAAGCCGACATTGTCGCGCAGCGGCAGCGGATAATGCACGAAATCCTGGAACACGACGGCGACCTCGCCGTGGCAGGTTTCGTCGGTGAAGGGGTCCTTGCCGTCGACCCTGATGCTGCCGCTGTCGGGGCGGTAAAGCCCGGCGAGCAGCTTCATCAGCGTCGACTTGCCGGCGCCGTTGACGCCGACCACCGCGAGCGACTGCCCGGCCGGGACGATCAGCGTCAGCTCACGCAGGGTCGGCTCGTCGCGCGTCCGGTAGGTGAAGGTGACGTCTCGGATCTCGAGGCCGACCGCGCCCGGCGATCGCTTCGCCGGCGCGGCCACGGGTCCCAGCGTGAGCTCAGGAAGCCCGAGGTCCCGGCGAGTCGCGAAGAGCCGGCGCAGGAAGACCGCAACGCGCACCAGGCCGGACTGCACGTCGCCCTGCGGCCCGAAGGCCTCGAGCCCGAGAATGGCAAGGACGTACGTCGTGACCCTCGCGGCGCTCACGTGGCCGTGATAGGCGTCGTACGCCAGCAGCGCCAGCGCGCCGCCGACGACCGCCGCCTCCACCACGAGGGCGCCGACGACGAGGGTCAGCTTGCGGTGGGATGCGCGCCAGAACGGCGTCTCGAAGGAATGCCAGAGCAGCGAATAACGTCGCTGCAGCCAGTCGGCGATGCCGAAGAGGCGTATTTCCTTGGCCGCTTCCGGGTGGATCATCAAGGCGCTCATGTAGTTGGCGCGCCCGCGCTCCGTCGACGGTCTCCCGAAGAGGCCGTCGAGCAGCTCGTCGATCCACCCCGCGACCACGCGGGACACGGCGAGGATGCAGCCGACCAGGACGAGAGGCACCCACCAGCGCCAGGTCAGCACGATGGCTGCGGATCCGAGCGCGGTCAGCTTGGCCGCCAGCAGCTCCCACGTGCCGGTCAGGCCGAAGCGGAAGAGCCAATGCCGGCTGTTGTCGGCCAGCGTGCTGAGGCTGAGGGCGAACTCCTCGTCCTCGAGCCGGCCGAGATCCCGCGGGTGCAGCCCGACCTCGGCGACGAGCTCGTCGACGCGGACGCGGTACGCCGCATTGACGCGGGCGGCGCCCCAGGACAGCACGGCGGATGCGAGCTGGGTGAGGATGGCCGCGCCGGCGAAGACGCCGAACCACGTCCACAGCCGCCCGGTCGGCTCGTGGTGCACCAGCACGCGCGCGAGGGCGCCGACGAGCTGGCCGACGGCGAGCATGGTCAGGATGCTGCACGCGGCGCGAAGGGCCGTGGCGATGAGACACGTGGTGCTCCATCCCGGCGCAACGCTGCACAGCATCCGGGCGTGGTCGCCGTATCCGGAGATGCGCTCGCGGCGCGTGCCGCTGTCCTGCGCATCCGTCACAACCACTCCCCGTCGTCATTGCATCGGCTGAGCTGCCAGCCCGGAAGCGGGGAAAGTCTATGCCTCGGATGGTCGATCGTGCCGTTGCATTTATCGATAGCCCTGGGCCTGGATCTCGTAGAGGTCGGCGTAGGTGCGGCCGGTGCGGACGAGATCGCCGTGCGGTCCGACCTCGGTCACCCGCCCGTCCTCCAGCACGACGATCAGATCGGCGCTGCGCACGGTGGAGAAGCGGTGGGTCACCAGCAGGGTGATGGCCCCCCGGTCGGTCGCCGCCCGCGCGGCGGCGGTGTAGCGCTCGAACAGCGCGTGCTCGGTCGGCGCGTCGAGAGCCGACGTCGGCTCGTCGAAGACCAGCAGCAGCGGGTCGCGGCGCATCATCGCGCGTCCCAGCGCGAGCTTTTGCCATTGCCCGCCGGAGAGGTCGACGCCGCCTTCCCACGTCGGGCCGAGTTGTGTCGCCAGCCCGTCGGGCAGGGCCGCGTGTACGTCGTCCGCGCTCGCGTCGGTGAGCGCACGGCGTACCGCCGGCTCGTCGTCTCGCGCCGGCAGATGCCCGACTCCGACGGCGTGCTGGGCGGAGAATTCAAACTTGCTGTAATCCTGAAATGCGGCCGAGGACCGCTCCCGCCAACCTTCGATATCAAGGTCGGCGAGATCCGTGCCATCAATGAGAATGCGCCCGCTCGTGGGTCGGTAAAGTCCGGCCAGCAAAGTGATGAGGGTGGTCTTGCCGGCGCCGTTCTCCCCGACGAGCGCCACCACGCTGCCGGCCGGCAGGTCCAGCGTGACGTCGCTCAGCGATGGGCGATCGGCGCCGGAGTAGGAGAACGAGACGTTCTCCAAGTGAATGCCGTGCCGTAGCCGGGTAGGAGGCTCGACGGTGCCCGCGTAGGACGCCTGGGCCTCCGTGGCGTGATCGATCAGCCAGAGCATCCGTCCGGCCGACCGCAGCGTGTCGGCGAGATGGGTGAGCTGGTATACCGATCCCACCACGACGCCTTGCAGCTGTCGGGAAATGACAACCGCAAGCACAATCGTGCCGGCCGTGACGGCCCCATTGGCGGCGCCCACAAGGAGCCAGCCGAGCACGCCGGACAGGACCAGGCCGAAGCCGGCGTCCTCGGCGATCTTCATGCTCGCGCCCTTGGCGGTGGCCCGGATGACCGGCGCTCGCCATTCCCGCACGGATTGCTGCAGCCGCCGGCGGATCTCGTCGCGCAGCCGGAAGACGCGCAACTCCATGCCGGCGACTGGATCGACGGTCAGGCCGGAGAGATGCCTCGTCAGCCGGCCCGCGGCGGCGGACTCGTCCTCGCCCTGCTTGTTCCACCGCAGCCGCAGCCTGGAACCGATCACCGCGGGCAGAGCGCCGCAAAGGAGAAGCAGCAGCCGGGGATCGATGGCCGCCAGGGCGATGATCACGGTGATCGAGTTGACGAAGACGTTGAGCGCGTTGAGCAGGGAGTTGAGCGACCCGCCGAGCGCGCCCCTGTTCTGCCTCAGGATCTGGAGCTGGTCGACATATTCGGCCCGCTCGAGGTGCTCGATGCTCGGTATTTCCGCGGTCAGACGGGCGATCTCGTGGTCAAAGGCGAAACCAACCCGCTCGGACAGCGCGATGCGGGCTCCGTTGCCGAGCAGCGTCCCGGTCCAGTACAGGTAAAGGCTCAGGGCCGCGGCGATCGCGCCGAAATAGATGCGTGAGGTGTTGCCCGACATAGCACCGTCGACGATCATCTTCAGCCACAGGCCGAGCAGCATCTGCAGTCCGCCGGAAATCGGCTCGAGCAGTGCGGACAATGATCGCCACGGATCGGTCCGGACCGTCATCCGGGTGATCAGGGCGAGCTTGCGGATCGTCTCACGCATCGTCATTTCTCCGGATCTGCCTCGCGGAACCGCTGCGCCTGCAGGTTGAACATCTTCGCGTAGCGGCCGCCGGTTGCCATGAGCTCGCCATGACTGCCGTCCTCGACGAGCCGGCCGCCCTCGACGACCACGATTCGGTCGGCGTGCCGGACGCTGGAGAGCCGGTGGGAGACGAGGATCGTGGTCATCCCGTGCGTGACCTCGAGGAACCGCTCGAAGAGCTCCACTTCGGCGCGGATGTCGAGCGCCGCGGTGGGCTCGTCGAGGATGAGTACGCCGGCGCCGCCGTTGATCGCGGCGAGGGCACGGGCGAGCGCGACCCGTTGCCACTGCCCGCCGGAGAGATCGGTGCCGTCCTCGTATTCGGCCGACAGCACGGTGTCCCAACCGTGCTCCAGCCGCTCGAGCACGGCAGCGCCCCCGGCCGAGCGCAACGCGTCGGCCAGAATGTGATCGTCGTGCAGGTGCGTCAGGTCGCCGTAGCCGACGTTTTCCCGCAACGGCAGGTGATAGCGCACGAACTGCTGGAAGATCGCCGCGATGCGGCGCCGGATCACCTCGAGATGGGCGCTGGCAAGGTCGACACCGTCGATGCGGACCGTGCCCTGGTCGGCGAGGTAGAGGCCGGCGAGCAATTTGATCAGGGTTGACTTGCCGGCGCCGTTCTCGCCGACGATGGCGATCGACTGGCCGGCGGGGATGGTGAGGTCGAGGCCGTCCAGGGTGGGTAGGTCGCGGCTCGGGTAGGTGAAGCGCACACCGCGCAGCTCGATGGCCGCGGCACCGGTCCGCGGCGGGGCGACCGCCCGACCGTCGGGCGGCAGCTCGATGCGGCCCCGAATGTCGACCAGGCGCTGGGCGGCCCCGGCGGCGCGGGCCACGGTCCACTGTGGGTCGCCGATGAGGCCGATGGTGAAGCTGGCGAGGATCGCCTGGCCGTAAAGCACGATGTGGGCGGCCGACAGCTGCCCGTGGGCGGCGTCGTACGCGATCATGCCGAAGGCGACGATGTGGGCGACGCCGACCAGCACCAGCCAGCCGAAGAAATTGCGCGCGTCTCGAGCGCGGTCTTTTCACACCGGCCGCATCGCCTGCATCCAATGCTCGAAATACCGGGTCGAGAGCCATGGCGCCAGTCCGAAGACCCGGATTTCCTTGGCCGCCTCGCGGCCGTTCATCAGCGTGCGCAGGTATTCCGCGTGCCGCCGGTGTGATCCCGTCACGGCGAAGAGCTCGCTCAGCATGCTGCTCACCCACGCGTTGAGGGCGCGGGCGAGGAGCACCCAGCCGACGACGAGGATGAGCGCGACCCACCAGTGGTAGAAGACGAGCACGAGCGCGGACAGCCACCCCGTCAGTCGCTGGGTGATCACTTCCAGCCAGGCGCCGACGCTGTCCAGGTGCATCCCCTCACGGTTTGCCTCGTTGAGTGCGCTGATCCTGGCGGCCACCGCCGGATCCTCGAGATGCCCGATCTGAGCGGGTCGCAGGCTCACCTCGGCGGAAAGGTCCTCGACCGATGCGACGTATTTCAGGGTCAACCGCTGGGTTGCGATCGACCGCAGGCCCTCGGCAACGGCGTACACGACCGAAAAGGCGGCGAAGAGCACCAGCGCGGTGATGGCCCGATGGCCGGCCGCCGAGTCGAGACCGTGTGCCGCCGTACCGGCAACGTTGGCGACCAGCCAGGCGCTGGTGAGCATGGTCCCGACCGGGACCAGCCCGGTGACGACGGCCATCGTCACCGCGATCGCGGTCCAGCCCGGGCTTGATTGCCAGACCAGCCGCGCGTACGTCGCGTAGGCACGGACGACGGTGCGCGACATTCCCCCGGGACGATCGGCCGAGCTCATGTCACGCGACGTCCTTAAGGATGTGTTCGATGCGATCAAGACGCTGATCGAGCGACGAGCTTTTGTCGATCAGGTGCGCGAGCTGGTCCTTGATGGCCGCCTGGTTATCGGCGAGGTCGCGCACCGCCTTCGTGGTGTCCGACCCGCCACTCTGCGCCCACCATGGAATGTCACCACCACGCTTGCGGGTAAGTCGGGTGACCAGAGTGATCACGACGATGAAGGCAAGGATCCCGAAGATCCAGATCTGCGTGTCGCTCATTTGTCGTCACCTCCCGGTTTGCCCGTCAGATCTCGTGCGGCCCGGGCGATGGCGACCGCCGAGAGCTCGATCGAGAACGGCACGATTTCGTAGTAATTCATGGCTTTTCCCTCTTCGGAGAGCTCCATCTGAGCGCGGACCAGGCCGGCCGCCTCGAGCTTGCGGAGGTGCACCTGCAGCAGCGGCCGGCTGATCCCGAGCTCGCGGGCGAGCGCGCTGACGTAGTTCCGGCCGTGCGAGAGCGCGGCAAACACCCGGAGCCGGTGCGGGTTGGCGAGGGCGGCGAGCACCCGCACCAGGTCGTCTCCCGTCGGCGGCGGCCGGGTCACGACCGGCGACTCCCTACGTTGGCCTCGCACATGCCAAGATATGTTGGCAGGTGCCAAGTCTCATGTCAATTCTGGGTCGGCGCGCTGATCCGCCGTGCGGGACCCCCCAGGGCGGGCCCGTGAAGAAAGACGGCCGGCGGGGCAGACTGTTGGACGGGACGGCGGCTGCCGTCCGCCCGGATGACCCGCAGGAGGAAGCATGCGCGAGGACGAGGCGCAGCCGGATTCGCCGTTGCAGGGTGACTACGTGCAGGAGGACCCGGCCGAGACGCTCGAGGGCGATGACCTGAACAGCGATCCGCTCGACGCCGGCTACAGCCCGCCCGACCGTCCCAGCGCTGAGACGCGCGAGCAGTGGTCGCCGGAGGGGGACGAGCAGAGCCTCGACCAGCAGCTCGCCCAGGAGGAGCCCGAAGCGCCGCGGCCGTCGGACAGCGACCGGGCCGGGCGGCTCACCTCGAACGAGGCCGACACCGATGACGGGATCGGCGACGACGTCGGCATCGATGGCGGGGCCGCCTCGGCCGAGGAAGCCGCGATGCACCAGCACGACGGGCTGTAGGGCCGGCGGCGCCGGACATCCGGCGGGGTGAGGGCCGGTACGGCGGACCGGCGCGGCAGTGTCGAGATCAGCCGTGGGTGCAGGGCGCAGACGTGCTCATGCCGGCGCGGCCGCCGGACGTCGACGTCGTACGTCGCCCGCTCCGCTCGGTCTCGTGGCGGACCTTCGCCCCGGCGCCGGCCGTTACCGAGCGGCGCCGCTCGGGCACCGGATCTACGCAGCTTGCGGGTGCGCGAGTCGGTCGGTCACAGGTATCGCTCTTCGGGCCCGTGAAACGATCGGCGTAGACAGCCTCGCCGGTCGAGGCCAGATGAGAGGACGTGTGCGACATGACCGCTCCGGAGCACTCGCACGAGGGCCGCCCCCCGGTGCACGACGCCGACGTACCGCACGAGACCGAGAGCCGGCACGAGCTGCTCGAGCGCAACAGGACCGATCAGGACGGCACCGAGGTCGATGGCGGCAACGATCCGGCGACCGACACGGATCCGACCGACACGGATCCGGCCGACACGGATCCGGCCAGCTCGGACGACCGGGCGCCCGAGCAGGGCTGAGCATCACTCCTCGATCAGGGCCAGCAGGGCGAGACCGTATGCCTCCACGGCATCGGCGTGCCCGCTGGTGCGTTCCCGCTCGTTGACGCATGTGGTGACCTCGTGGCCATCGGCACCCTTCTCCAGCCGGCGAAATGCGCCCGCGAGCGCCTCCCGCAGCTGGGACTCCATCGGCAGCCACACGGCTTCGCGCTGCTCGACCGAGTCCAAGGCCCATTCGGTGGTGCCGTTGAAGCCGATGATCGTGCCGCTCTCGAACCGGTGCACCTCGACCGTCATCTCGCTGACCACAAAGACTTCGTCGTCCATCTCACGGCCGGGAATGGCGAACCGATCGCCGGGTTCGGGCTGCCATTTGACGCCGGCTGCCTTGAGCCGTATCGCGAGATCGAGAGAGATCATTCCGTGAGTATTCCGCGCACCCGCCACGTCCGCACCAGCGGCCCGCTGGGCAACTGTCCGGTACGCCGTCAGCCGCACAGATCCGTCTAGGCCGCCGCCGTGACGCCGGCCGACAAGACCGACATGATGTCCCCGGAGTAGCCCATCTGGCCGCCGAAGTCGACGATGCGGCACTGCTGCCGGCGATGCAACACTGCTGCCGGCGATGCAACACTGCTGCCGGCAACGCGGCGATGCTGCCGGCGATGGACCGGCTCGACCGCTGGCGAAGATCGGTCGAGGATCTCTTCGGCGGTCTTGGTCCAGATGAATGGTTTCGAGTGTTGGTTCCAGGCGTCGACCTAGGCGCGAATGTCTTTCTCGAGGGCGGCCTGAGCACGCGGGAGCGATTTCCGATGGAACTGCTCGTTCCTTTGCGGGAGGCTAACCGCTGACTATGGCGCCGCGAACCCGCTGGAGATGACTCGCCGCCGACGCCACGTGGCGCCGAATCCTGACCGACGCCACCGGAATGTCACCGCGACCGACCCGAGCTGTTCCCGACCGGCAGGACCGAGCCGGAAAACCTTGAGCCGCTGTGCCGCAGCCATCACCGCCTGAAAACCCATACCACCTGGCGCGCCGAGATTCTCCCCGATCGGACCGTGCTCTGGATTAGCCCGACCGGCCATTCCTGCCTCGACCCCCTCGACCCACCACCCCCACCACCGAAACCGCTCGGCGACCCACCCTTCTAAAGCGATTGCATCGACGTCTGGAACGATGCGGAGCCCAGCACGAAAGCCGCTCGGTTGCGGGGGCTCCGCGGCGCCGCAGCTCGCGGCGACGCGATCCTCGACGGCAACTGCGTTGCCGTCTCGACGACGACCCGCCGGTCCCGAAGCGACATGCGCTCGCCCAGCCCTTACGTTGTGGCAGGCGGCGTAGGACTGCGAGAGCCCGACCGCAGCAGGGTTGCTTGCCATGTCCTGATCTTCACCGGTCGGCTGATGTCTCGGCAGATCGTGCCGCGCGGAGAGTCGGCGAGCAACCATGGCGCCGCGCCTTCGGGCGCTCGACCGGGCTGGCCGTGCGCCGGCTCGGCGCGCTCAGCCGATGAGCTGCGAAATCGTGTAGATCACGAGTCCGGCAAGAGCCCCGACGACGGTGCCATTGATGCGGATGAATTGCAGGTCGCGGCCGACCTGCAACTCGATGCGGCGGCTGGCGTCATCCGCATCCCATCGGGCGACCGTCCCGGAAATGAGGTCCGCGATGTCGGCGCGGTAGGCGTGCACGACGTACCGCACCGCCTCGTCGATCCACCCCTCCACCTTGGCCTGCAGGTCCGGGTCCTTGGTGAGACGCTCGCCCAGCTGCACGATGGTCTGCTCGAGGCGGTGCCGCAGCTCCGAATCAGGATCCGCCGACATCGTGATCAAGCCACGCTTCATCGACGTACCGAGGCTCCTGGCCAGCCCGCGCACGGCTGGAGCATCGACGATTTGATCGATGGCCTTGGCGACCTTGGCCTCCATCTGCGGATCGTTCTTGAGCTGGCTCGCGAAGTGCCGAACCCGCACCGCCGCGTCCTTGCGGAGCGGATGGTCGGGGTCGTCGACCACCTCGTCCAGGAACCGCTGCAGCGCGGCGAACGCGCGGGCGAAGACCACATCATCGAGCTTCTCCGGCACCCAGACCGGCGACTCGCGGCCGAGCCGTTCGCGCAGCACGGCCTTGTTGTCATCGAGAAAGCGGCGTACGGCGTGCACAGCGGCGATGAAGAGCCGCTGGTCGTGGCCGCCCTCGGCCGCGATATCGACCAGTCGGCCGACGAACGGCGCCTTGGGCGCGGCCCGCAACTTCGTCAGCACGATCTGCTCGACGCCGGCCTGCACGTCCTCATCCCGCATGACCTCTGCGGCTCCGCCGATCGCCGCGCCGACCGCATCGCCGATCCGGCGGGCGTGCTCGGGCTGCGCCAGCCACTCGCCGAGCCGGCGGCCGAGGCCGAGGCTGGCGAGTTTGTCCGACACGACCGCGGGGGAGAGGAAATTGCTCTGCACGAACTCGCCGAGACTGCTGCCGAGCTGATCCTTCTTGCGCGGCAGGATCGCCGTGTGCGGGATCGGCAACCCGAGCGGGCGCCGGAAGAGCGCCGTCACCGCGAACCAGTCGGCCAGCGCACCGATCATGGACGCCTCGGCGGTCGCCTTCACATAGCCCACCCAGGCCTGCCCGCCGCCCACCAGCACGCAGACCAGCCACACGACCGCGGCGGCGAGCAGCAGCCCGAGCGCGACCGCCTTCATCCGGAAAAGGGCGCGCCGCCGCTCCGCGTCCTTGGCGCTGAGGGCGTCTGCGTCACCGGCGCGCGGTCGCCCGGCGGCTGCGTCCCCGGCGCCAGCGGCGCCGCCGGTACCCGAATCTGGCATGACAACAGCGTAAGGGGCTCAATACGGTGGCGCCGTGACCGATCGCGCCGCAACCTTCGACCCAGAGTCCCCGGCCTTCGCCACCGACGCGGCCACCGCCGCCTACTACGAGCAGCGCGCGGCGGAGTACGACGAGTGGTGGAACGACCTCGGCCAGTACGCCGAGCGCGGCCGAAACGGGTGGTCGGGCGAGGTGCTCGCCCTGGTTTCCACGGTGCGGGCGCTGCCGGCCGCCCGGACGCTCGACGTCGCCTGTGGCACCGGATACCTCACGCGGCATCTGACCGGGTACGTCGTCGGGCTGGATCAGAGCCCGAGCATGGTCGAGATCGCGCAGTCACGGCTGCCGGGCGGGCTGGCCCTGCTGGGTGACGCGCTCGATCTCCCCTTCGCCGCCGGGTCGTTCACGCGGGTCTTCACGGGACACTTCTACGGGCACCTGCCGCCGTCCGAGCGCGGGACCTTCCTCACCGAGGCCGGGCGGGTCGGGCCCGAGCTGATCGTGGTCGATTCCGCTCGCCGGCCGGGGATCGACGGGGAACGGTGGCAGTCTCGGGTGCTCAACGACGGCTCCCAGCACCGGGTTTTCAAGCGTTACCTGACCGGGCCGCAGCTCGCCGGCGAGATCGGCGGCACGGGCGTCGAGACCGAGGTGCTGCTCGACGGCGAGTGGTTCGTGGCCGCCCGCGCGATCCGCACGGGCTGAGCCGCGGACCCGCAGCAATCTGCGGCTGGTCGGCCCGGCCGCCCACGGCAATTCCGGCGGCGTCGTCTTATGTCACGTGGCCGATGGACGCGACGGAGTCGTGACGCGATCGCCGCTGCCCGCCGGCCGGATGCGGCAGACCGCCGACGGGCCCTGGGCTGCGCATCGCGCGGAGGCGTCGCGCTCGGCGTACCGCTTGAGCCTGCGCAACTGTTGACGCATCATCGGCAGGTCGCCCCAGGCCAGCGCTCCCGCACGCACCCGCGCGATCGGGCTCGAGCCGGTGATCAGATCGAGCCGGCAGATCAGCCGTGAGCTGCCGTCGGGGAGCGCACGCACGCGGTACGTCGCCGCCATCGGACCGAAGATTCGCTCGGCCGTGGGGAGCGAGATTCCCGTCCATTCGCGCCCTGGCTCGGACTGCACGCACTTGAAGACCATGACGTGCTCGCCGACGCGGATCGGTGCTGCGCCCGGCGTCCGCCTCGATGGGGACCGCCGGCCGAGATTGTCGATCAGGTCGAAGGAGTAGGGCGCGAGCTTCGTCTGGCACAGCCAGTCGTAGGTGAGGTCGGTCGATGCCGCGATCGTGACCGCGCGGAAGACGGTCATCCTCTCGCCGTCGAGCACCGTTGCGCACGGATAGCTCGCCGCGATCTCCTCCGCGGTCGCGCCCCACACCCACGGGAGGCGGTTGGGTACCTCCATGTCAGGGTCCCTCCATACATACCTGTACGGTCCTGGTCCATACAGTACTGTACGGCGCGTGGCGAAATCGGCAGCGGGTCGCACGCGGCTCGATCGCGACGCGTGGATCGCGGCGGCCGGGCGAGCGCTCGGTGACGGCGGGCTGGCGGCGATCTCCATCGATCCGCTGGCCAAGCGACTCGGTGCGACCAGGGGATCCTTCTACTGGCACTTTCGCAGCCGCGAGGACCTGATCATCGCGGCGCTCGAGCGCTGGGAGCAGGTGTCGACCGTGGACGTCATCGCGGCGATGGAGCAGATCACGGATCCGGCCGAACGCCTCACCGGCCTGCTCAGGCACGTCCTGCAGCACCCCGAGGGGGCAGATATCGAGATTAGCCTGCTGGCGAGTGCCCGCGACCCGATCGTCGCGCCGGTGCTGCGTCGTGCCACCGAGCGCCGTATCGGCTACGTCGAGCAGCTCTATCGCGAGCTCGGGTGCAGCCGCGCCGAGGCGCGCGATCGTGCGTTGCTCGCCTACACCGCGCACGTCGGCCTGCTGGAGGCCGAATGGGCGACCGGCGGCGGGCTGCTGCCCGATGGCCGGACGCGGCGGCGGTACCTGAGCTTCCTTTCGGAGCTGATGCGCCCGCCGTACGTCGATGCGGTCGACGGTCGGTGACACGGGACGCGGGGCGCATAATGCGATGCCGGGGAGGACCGATGCGCGCACGAGCACTGATCCACGGTCTCTTTGCCGCTCATCGGAACGGCCAGGATCCGGGCCGCCGAATACGCCACGTCGAGGCGCAACGCCCACCGGATAACCCTCCGGACCAACGTCAGCATCGATGGGGTAGCCGGCGAGCTGGTCGACATCTCTGTCGGAGGCGCCGCCGTGAGGTTTCCGGCCGGCTCGCTGCCGAACCTGGGACTCGTCGACTTCGAGCTGCCGGACAGCCGCTCCGTCAAGATGAGGATGGCCCGGATCCCACAGCAGTCCAGTGAGCACGAGCTGGCCTCGTTACAAGCCGTCAACGGCGACTGGTCCGCAATCCGGATCATGTCGCTGTGGTTGTTCCACACCCCGGCCGGCGCGGTGCCGTCGCTGCCTCCCGGCGTTCCGGCCATCGCGTCGGTCATTGTGCGCTGACCCAACCGGGCGGAGGACCCCGGTCAGGTGGCAGGCTGGGCGCATGCAGACACCCGCCGTCGTCGAGCAGATCCGCCGCCGCGCGGTCGGAGGCGGCGCAGCGCGCAGGGACGTCATCCTCGAGCTCGACCTCACCGAGCCCGTGATGACGGTCCCGCCGGCCGACCCGATCGCCGCGCTCCGGGCCCGGCGGCGTACGACGCTCGCCTCGATCATCGACGGGCTGGCCAAGGCGGCGCACGACGACACCGTCGCCGCCGTTGTCGCGAAGCTCGGGCCGGCTCCGGGCGGGCTCGGGATCGTGCAGGAGCTGCGCGAGGCGATCCTGGCGTTCAAGGTGAGCGGCAAGCGCACGATCGCGTGGGCCGAGACCTTCGGCGAGATGGGACCGGGGACGGCCGGCTACTACCTGGCGACGGCGTTCGGGGAGATCTGGCTGCAGGAATCGGGCGATGTCGGCCTGATCGGGCTGCAATGGCCGGCCCAGTTCGTCAACGAGGCGCTGGAGAAGCTCGACCTCGAGCCGCAGATCGGGCAGCGCCACGAATACAAGAACTTCGCCAACATGTTCATGGAGCGCGGCTTCACCGACGCCCACCGCGAGGCGGTCGGCCGCCTGGTCGACTCGGCCGGTGCGCAGATCGTGGACGCCGTCGCCGCCGCCCGCGGCCTGCAGGTGCGCCGGGTCCACGAGATCATCGACCGGGCGCCGCTGACCGCCGCCGCCGCGAAGGACGCCGGTCTGGTCGACCACATCGGCTACCGGGACGAGGTCTACGCCGCGATCGGTGCCGGCCGGGGGGAGACGGCGGAGGACAACGGCGAGGAGGCCGCCGACGCGTCCACCGGCGGGGAAAGCGAGCAAGCCGCCGACGGCGACGAGCGGCCGAAGCTGGTCTACCTCGGCCGTTACGGCAACACCCCGCGTGCGGCCATCGCGCGCAAGCTCGCCGCCCGCAAGGAGAGGTCGATCGCCGTCGTCTATGCCGCGGGCGGCATCACGCTGGGACGCAGCGGGCACGGACCGACGCCCGGTGGCGGCTCGACCGCAGGGGCCGACACCGTCGGCGCCGCGATCCGGGCTGCGGTCCGCGACGACAATGTCGGGGCCATCGTGTTCCGCGTCGACAGCCCGGGCGGCTCCTACGTCGCGTCCGACTCGATCCGCCGCGAGGTCGTCCGCGCCCGCGAGCAGGGCATTCCCGTGGTCGTGTCGATGGGCGACGTCGCCGGATCCGGCGGCTATTTCATCGCCATGGCGGCCGATGCGATCCTCGCCTCGCCGGCCACGATCACCGGCTCCATCGGCGTGCTCGGCGGCAAGATCGTCACGCAGGGGCTCTTCGATCGCCTCGGGGTACGCCGTGACGGCGTGCAGTTCGGCGCCCGATCGGCGATGTTCACGACCCGCGCGCCCTTCGACGAGGAGCAGTGGCAGGCCTTGCAGGGCTGGCTGGACCGCGTCTACGACGACTTCACCGTCAAGGTGGCCCGGGACCGCAAGCTGCCCCGGGAGCACGTGCACGACGTGGCGCGGGGACGGATCTGGACCGGGGCGGATGCGAAGGAGCGCGGACTGGTCGACGAGCTCGGCGGGCTCGCGGACGCCGTGCGCCTGGCCCGCAGCAAGGCCGAGCTGCCGGCGCGCAGCGACTTCGACGACGTGCACACCTACCCGAGGGTGCCGCCGATCGAGCGGCTCCGACCGCCGTCGAGCAGCGAGAGCCCGGCCGCGTGGTCGAGCCGGATTCGGCTGGCGGCATGGGGCCCGTTCGCCCGCGTCGCGGCCGAGCTCGGACTCCCGGCCGAGGGGCCGCTGACGGTTCCCGGCGCCGCGGCGACCGGTTTCACCCTCGTCTGACCGTGCTCGCCGCCACGATCGTCCCGGGCCGTCCCGGCGACAGTCGCCTGGACGAGCTCGCCGAGTCCGGCGACGGGTCCATCGTCGTCGACGGACTGCTCGTCGGCGTGTGCGCGACCGACCGCGAGATCATCCGCGACGGTTTCGGTGGGCTGCCGCCCGGCCGCGACCGGATGATCGGCTTCCACGAGTCGCTCGGCCGGGTGCGATCGGCCCCGCAGGGCAGCGGTTTCGCCGCCGGCGACCTCATCGCCGGGATCGTGCGCTACCCGTGCGCCGAACCGACCTGCCGACCGTGCCGCGCCGGCGAATGGGACTACTGCGCCAGCGGCGACTACACCGAGCGCGGCATCACCCGGCGGGACGGCTTCGGCGCGCAGCGGTGGCGCACCGACCCGGCGTACGCCGTCCGCCTCGATCCCTCGCTCGCGCGCGCCGGCGTGCTGGCCGAGCCGATGTCGGTGGTCGCCAAGGCCTGGCGGCAGGTCGACGCCGTACACGCCCGCTCGGCGGTCGCGCCGCGGACGGTCGCGGTCATCGGCGCCGGGCCGATCGGGCTGCTGGCGGCGATGGTCGGCGTACGCCGTGGCCTTGACGTGCACGTCACCGACGTCGTGGCCGACGGACCCAAGCCCGACCTCGTCCGAGACCTCGGCGCGACCTACCACGCCGAGCCGATCGAGCAGGCCGGCGTGCGCGCCGACGTCGTCCTCGAGGCGGCCGGCTCGGCCGAGACCACGTGGCGAGCCGTGCAGGCAACCGCGCGCAACTCGGTCACCTGCCTGATCGGCCTCTCCGAGCGCCGCACCGATTTCCGGCCCGATCCGCAGCAGCTCTTCGGGCCCATGATCGGCGGCAACCGCGCCGTGCTCGGCACGGTCAACGGCGGCCGGGCCGACTGGCAGGTCGCGGCCGCGGAGCTGGCGAGAGCCGACGTCGGGTGGCTCGAGCGGCTGCTGACCCGCGTCGTACCGCTGCGCTCGTGGCCGGACGCGCTGACGCCGCATCCCGGTGACGTCAAGGTCGTCGTCGACCTGACCGACGCATGACCTCCCCGCGGATCGTCGTCGTGGGCAGCGCGAACGTCGACCTCGTGGCGACCACAAAACGCGCGCCACGGGCCGGGGAGACGGTTGCCGGCCGCTCGTTCACCACCGGTCCGGGTGGCAAGGGGGCGAATCAGGCGATCGCGGCCGCCCGGGCCGGCGGCGAGGTCGGGTTCGTCGGCGCCGTCGGCGACGACGTCTTCGCCGAGCAGGTACGCCGGGCGCTCGCCGGCGCGCGCGTCGACATCTCGCTGCTCCGGACGGCGCCCGGCCCGACCGGAATCGCGCACATCGTCGTCGACGGGAGCGGCATGAATTGCATCGTCGTCGTTGCCGGTGCCAATGCCGACCTGACCGAGATCAATCCGCGGGAGGCGGCGGCGATCGCGGCGGCCGACGTGGTCCTGCTGCAGCTGGAGATCCCGCTCGCCGGGGTGATCGCGGCCGCGCGCGCCGCCCAGGGTCGGGTCATCCTCGATCCGGCGCCGGCGCAGGAGCTGCCCGGCGAATTGCTCGAAGCGATCGACCTGATCCTGCCGAACGAGCACGAGGCCGCGACCCTGACCGGGATCGACGACCCGCACCGCGCGCTCGAGGCGTTGCTGGCCGACGTACCAGCGGCCGCCATCACCCTCGGAGCGGGCGGCGTGCTCTTCGGCGCGCGCAGCGGTGCGCGCGTCGCGATCCGGGCGCCGTCGGTAGCCGCCGTGGACACGACCGCTGCCGGCGATGCCCTGGCCGGGGCGCTGGCCGTCGGCCTGGTGGACGGCCTGCCGGTGCCCGAGGCGTTGCGCCGTGCGGTCGCTGCGGCCAGCCTGTCGGTGCAGCGGCCCGGGGCGAGCGCGTCGATGCCGGATCGCGACGAGATCGACCGTGCGGCCAAGACGCTGCCGGGTGCGTGACAGGATCGACCGCGATGACGGATTCAGCCGCCGGCGGCAGGGCGTCGTACCCCCGGCTCGCCGCCCGCACCCGCAATTTCACCCTCGGCATCCCGGGCGATTTCCGGATCGCCCCGGACGGCTCCCGCGTGGCTTTCCTGCGGGCTGCGTCCGGCACCGACCGGACGTCGGAGCTGTGGGTGTACGACGTCGCGCGTGATTGCGAGCACCGCATCATCGATCCGGTCGCGCTGCTCGGCGAGGACGGCGAGGAGCTGTCGCCCGAGGAGCGGGCGCGGCGGGAGCGCGCCCGTCAGGCCGGCGCGGGTGTGGTGGCCTTCACGTCCGACGCCGCCGTCTCGGCCGCGGTCTTCGCGCTCTCATCGCGGCTGTGGATCGTCGACCTGAGCTCCGGGATCGTCCGTGAGATCCCCGCCGCGGGCGCCGTGATCGATCCCAGGATCGACCCGACCGGTCGCCGGATCGCCTATGTGGCCGGCGGTTCGCTGCATGTCGTCGACGTGGACGGGTCCAACACCCAGGTGCTGGCGACGTCCGACGGGGACGGCGTCACGTGGGGGCTGGCCGAGTTCGTCGCCGCCGAGGAGATGGACCGGCACCACGGCTACTGGTGGGCGCCGGATGGCGCGTCGCTGCTGGTCGAGCGGGCCGACGACTCGCCGATCCAGACCTGGCACATCGCCGATCCGGCCAACCCGGAGCGCCCGCCCAACGCGGTGCGCTATCCGGCGGCGGGCACGGCCAACGCCGACGTCACGTTGTGGCATCTGACCGTGGACGGCGCGCGGAGCGAGATCGCGTGGGACCGGTCGGGCTTCGAATACCTCGGCCGGGTCGACTGGAGCCGGTCCGGTGCGCCGCTGCTGCGGGTGCTCTCCCGCGACCAGCGTTCGGCCCAGGTGCTCGAGGTGGATCTCGCGACCGGCGCGACCGGCCTCGTGGCTGAGCAGCACGACGACGCGTGGGTCGACCTGCTCGGCGGCGTACCGACGCGGCTGCCCGACGGCCGGGTCGTGACGCTGGCCGATGACGGGGACGTACGCCGGGTGGCCGTTGCCGGCGTACCGGTCGGTCCGGGCGATCTCGACGTGCGGGCAGTGCTCGGCACCGGGGCGGCCGGCGTGCTGGTGTCGGCGTCGACCGAGCCGGCGGAGCAGCACGTGTGGCTGATCGGCGCGGACGGCTCGGCCAGCGCGCTGACGACCGAGCCCGGTGTGCACACCGCGGTCGCGGCCGAGACCGTCACCGTAGTGACCTCCTCGACGATGTCGAGCAGTCGGGCGATCGCCCGGGTGCGGCGCGACGGCCGCGAGAGCGGTTCGATCGCCTCGATGCAGGAAGCGATGCCCGCCCTCGGCGACGTGACGCTGCGCCGGCTCGGCGCCGATGCCTTCCCGTCGGCCGTGCTCTTCCCCCGCGGCCATGTCGCGGGCTCGGCCCGGCTGCCGGTGCTGCTCGACCCCTACGGCGGGCCGCACGGGCAGCGCGTGGTGGCCTCGGCGCGGGCCTACGGCACGTCGCAATGGCTGGCCGATCAGGGGTTCTGCGTGCTGGTCGCCGACGGGCGGGGTACGCCGGGGCGCGGCCCGGCCTGGGAGCGACGGGTCCGGCACGATTTCCTTGGCACCCTCGACGATCAGGTGGCCGCGCTCGAGGCGCTAATCGCGGCCTACCCCGACGACGTGGATCCGGCGCGGGTCGGGATCCGCGGCTGGTCCTACGGCGGCTACCTCGCCGCGCTGGCGGTGCTGCGGCGCCCCGATGTCTTCCGTGCCGCGGTGGCCGGCGCGCCGGTGACCGACTGGACGCTCTACGACACGACGTACACCGAACGCTATCTGGGCCACCCGGACGTCGAGCCGGAGGTCTACCGGCGCAACGGTCTCATCGACCACGCGCCCGACCTGCGCCGTCCGCTGCTGCTGATCCACGGCCTCGTGGACGACAACGTGGTGGTCGCGCACACGCTGCGCCTGTCCGCCGCCCTGCTCTCGGCCGGCCGGCCGCACGCGGTCCTCCCGCTGTCCGGCGTGACGCACATGGCGTCGCAGGAGGACGTGGCCGAAAACCTGCTGCGGCTGCAGGTCGACTTCCTCCAGACGTCCCTGGCCGCGCCCGCCGACTGACCGGGCGGTGCCCGCCGACGTGCCGTGCCGGGCGGTGCCCGCCGACGTGCCGTGCCGGGCGGTGCCCGCCGACGTGCCGTGCCGGGCCGCGCCAGCCGACTGAGCGGTCCGGCCGCTGGGCTTTCCGCCGCCTGCCGACTTGCCACTTTTGGCTGGCATCCGCCGCGGCTCAGATCAACCAGAGTGGCACGTGGCCAACGGGCCGGTCGATCCGGCCGGTCAGCGGCCACCTGTGCACCTCGGCGCGGCGGCCGGGATCGGCGAACGGCCCGCCGGGAGCAAACAGCCGGAAATACTGGGCCGGTGAGCACCTTTACTACCCGTCCTGAGCTCGCCGGCACGTTCGGCATGGTCGCCTCGACCCACTGGCTGGCCACCGCGGCCGGCATGGCGGTGCTGGAGGACGGCGGCAACGCGTTCGACGCGGCCGTCGCGACCGCGTTCGCGTTGCACGTCGTCGAGCCGCAGATGAACGGCCCGGGCGGTGAGGTCCCGGCGCTCTTCGCCACCGCCGCCGACCCGCGACCGATGGTGTTGTGCGGGCAGGGCGTGGCACCGGCGGGCGCGAGCATCGAGCACTTCCGCGGCCTCAGGCTGGAGATCGTCCCGGGCACCGGCTACCTGCCGGCCACGGTGCCCGGCGCCGTCGGCGGCTGGTTGACGCTGCTGCGCGACCACGGCACCCGGCGGCTCCGTGACGTGCTGCGCTTCGCGATCGGCTACGCCGAGGAGGGGCATCCGATCAGCGAGTCGGCCAGCCGGATCATCGCGCAGGTCGTCGACCTCTTCACGACCGAATGGCCGTCGTCGGCGGCCGTGTGGGTGCCGGACGGGAGGGTGCCCCGGCCGGGCGAGCTGGTGCGCAATCCGGCGCTCGGGGCGACGTACCGGCGGCTGATCGATGAGAGCGAGGCGGCCGGCGGCGATCGCGAGCGCCAGATCGATGCGGCCATCACGGCGTGGTACGGCGGGTGGGTCGCCGAGTCGATCGACGCGGCGGTGCGGACGCCGGTGCTCGATTCCTCCGGCGAGCGGCACGCCGGCGTCCTCACCGGGGCGGACATGGCGGCGTGGCGGGCGACGTACGAGCGGCCGCTCAGCATCGAGTGGCGCGGCTTCACCATCTGTAAGGCCGGTCCGTGGAGTCAGGCGCCCGTGCTGCTGCAGCAGCTGCGCCTGCTCGACCCCGTGGACGAGCCGTATGGGTCGGAATCCCTTGTGCACCAGGCGGTTGAGTCGGCGAAGCTGGCCTTTGCCGACCGCGAGGCGTGGTACGGCGACGGGCTCGACGTACCGCTGGACGCGTTGCTGAGCGAGGACTATGCGGCCGGGCGCCGATCCCTGATCGGCGGTACGGCGTCGATGCACCTGCGGCCGGGATCGCCCGGCGGTCGCGAGCCCCGGCTGCCGCAATACGTGCTGCGCGGCGGATCCAGGTCCGTCGCGGCCGGCACCGGCGAGCCGACCATTACGTCGGGGGAGCCGACGGTGGAGCATTCCGGCCGCACCCGCGGCGACACTTGTCATCTGGATGTGGTCGATCGCGCGGGGAACATCATCTCGGCGACGCCGAGCGGCGGGTGGCTGCAATCGTCGCCGATCATTTCCGGGCTCGGGTTTCCGCTGGGGACGCGCGGTCAGATGTTCTGGCTCGAGGAGGGTCTACCCAATTCCCTGGTGCCGGGTAATCGACCGCGGACGACGCTCTCGCCGACGCTCGCATTGCGGGACGGCATACCCGTGCTCGCCTGCGGCACTCCGGGTGGTGATCAGCAGGATCAATGGCAGCTGTGTTTCCTGCTCGCGCACATGGCCGCCGGGATGAATTTGCAGGAGGCGATCGACGCCCCCGCCTGGCACACCACCGCGTTCCCGTCCTCGTTCTACCCGCGGGAAATGCGGCCCGGCGGGGTGGTCATCGAGGACCGCGTCGGTGCCGCCGTGCTTGACGGGCTGCGCCGACGCGGACACGAGGTCACGGTGGCCGGCGGGTGGACTCAGGGCCGGATGTCCGCCGTCTCCCGCGACCCGTCCACCGGAATCCTCAAGGCCGCCGCCAATGCGCGCGGGATGCTCGGTTACGCCGCCGGCCGGTGAGATAGACCGCCGCACGATCGGCGCCCGCCAGGCCAACCGCCGAAGCTGTCTTGTCTTCGAAAAACTGGACAAGATCGGCCGCGAATTGTCCGGTTTATCGAAGACGAGACGGTGATGGGGGACCGGAAAGCCTGCTGAATCAGCACTCGCGGGGGGGGTAGGCCGACGGTACGGCGTCAGCGGTTGCAACCGCCGTCGCGGTCGGGCCGGACTCCGGGCCGGTGGTGATCCTCGAGCCCCTTGTAAGCATAGGGATCGCGGCCGGAGATGAGCACGATGTCGCGGTCGTCGGCCTTCGCGGTGTGCACGCCCTCCCGGGGCGTGCCCCAGGGCAGCAGCGACTGCGCGCTCATGTAGTGGTTGGTCAGCGCCCGACGGAATCCGTGTCGGCCGGAATTGGGCAAGGACCGGTGCAACAGGTAGCCGCTGAAAACGACCGCCGAGCCGGCCTCGAGCTCGACCGGCACGGCGTCCTCGTCGCGGTAGGGGAAGTCGAACGCCTCGATGGCGCAGTCGAACCGCTCGTCGTCGTGCTCCCGGTCGGGGTAGATCACTCCCGGCCGGTGCGACCCGGGCAGGACCCACAGGCAGCCGTTCTCGATCGTGGCGTCGTCCAGGGCGATCCACGAAGCGGTCAGGGACCGGTCACGGGAGGGGATGAAGTATTCGTCCTGGTGCCACGCCTGCCCGGGCTTGCCCTCGGCCTTGATGAAGAGCATCGACTGCATGGCCTTGATGTCGGGGCCGATGACCTCGTTGAGCACCGAGACGATCGAGGGCTGGCGCATAGCGCGCAACATCAGCGCGGAGACCTTGTGCGGGAAATGGATGCACAGGTAGCGGCGCATGATCTCGTCGTCGGACTCGTTGGGGTCGAAATCGGGCGCCGCGCTGACCGGGCCGAGCTCGCCGCGGCAGATCCTCGCCGCCTCGCGGTTGAGCTCGGCGACGTCCTCGGGCGAGTAGGCGTCCTCGATGACCACGAATCCGTCGCGGGCAAAGCGCGCGGCGACCGAGCCGGCGTCGGTCGCGGCGGTGGCAGTGCTGGCGGGCGCGGACACGGCGTTCTCCTCGTCGGTCGATTATTGTCATCGTCGTACATATGGTGGGAGGGGACAATGACGATCCGAGACAACAAGATGGCGAATCCGATCATCTCCCGCGTACGCCAGCTATCCGCGCCGTCCGTGGTCGACTACCCGCCCGGCTCCACCTTCGGGCCGCGGACGATCGCCGATCACGAGTTCGTCTGGCTGCGCAGCGGCAGCGCCCGCTGGAGCAACGACGGACGGGTGCACGACCTGCGGCCCGGGGACCTGCTGCTGGTGCGGCCCGGGATGCGTGACTCCTTCACCTGGGACGGCGCCGTGCCGACGCGGCACGGCTACGTGCACTTCTCGCCGGACGCGCCGCTGGCTGCGACCGGCGGCCCGGTACGGCGTACCGGCGGCCCCGAGGACCCGCTCGCCGGCCTCTGCGACTACCTGGCCTGGCTCGGTTCCAACCACTGGGAACGCAATGTCGGCCTGGGCGGCGAGATCCTCGGCCTGATGCTGCGCATTTTTGTCACCGGACCGCTGCCGGATGCCGACACGTACCCGCCGCTGCCGGTTGCGCTGCAGCAGGTCGCGGCGCTGCTCCGCGCTCGGTGGGCCGACGGCGTGCTCCGGCCCGTGCCCCTTGCCGATCTGGCCGCGGCCGCCAGCCTCTCGACCGTCCAACTGTCGCGGCTGTTCCGGACCGGTCTCGACAGCTCGCCGGTCGCGGCCATCGAGTCGATCCGCCTCGCCCATGCCGAGCCGCTGCTGCGCCGCAGCAATCTCGGTATTTCCGAGATCGGCCGGCTGTGCGGTTTTGCTGACCAGTTCCATTTCTCCCGGCGATTCCGGGCGGCGTACGACGTGTCGCCGCGGGCGTTCCGAAATTCCGCGGCCGCGTCGACGAGTCCCGTTCTGCGCGGGCAACTGGCGGCGTTCGCGCTGCTCACCCGCCCGGCCCTGGCGCCCGCGGGATTACCGGACAGACCGGTCCGCTGATCCAGGTGGTCGACATTGTAAGCGTCAGGGCTCGCACAACGCCGTCCCGATCCGGTCGGCGTCACGCGGCACTGCCGACGACCGGCACAGCATCGGCCGTCGCGGAGCGAGCGTCAATCCGGGGCGGGACCGGCAGCAGTCTTGACACCCGCACACCGGCCGCACAGACTCGACGGCCAAGACGGCCCGGGCTCCGTCCGGGGCCACGTGCCGTCCGCCTCGTGGCCCGTCGCCGCGCTTCCCGGATCCTTGACTCGGGACCGTGCCGACGTGCTTGGATAGCGCTTTCCCAAGCAATGGTTGGAAGGCAGGGCGTGGTTCGACGACGGGGCGTGGTTCGACGACGGGGCGTGGTTCGACGACGGGGCGTGGTTCGACGACGGGGCGTGGTTCGACGACGGGGCGTGGTTCGACGACGGGGCGTGGTTCGACGA
>JBBSHJ010000017.1:0-42533 GCA_038253135.1 Mycobacteriales bacterium
ACACCGCGGCGAAATGGTTCGGTCTGCTATGAGCGTGGCTCGGATCGCCGCGATGATCGGCGACATGGACACCGCGGCGAAATGGTTCGGTCTGCTATGAGCGTGGCTCGGATCGCCGCGATGATCGGCGACATGGACACCGCGGCGAAATGGTTCGGTCTGCTATGAGCGTGGCTCGGATCGCTGGCTCCGGTACGTCGCCGCTGGCCGCGGTCTTCGCCCGCAGCAACGAGGAGGGCCGGGGCGCGCTGGTCGGTTACCTGCCGGCCGGCTTCCCCACCGTCACCGCCGGCATCGACGCGATGCTGGCCATGGCCGACGGCGGCTGCGACCTCATCGAGGTCGGCGTTCCCTACACCGATCCGGTCATCGACGGTCCCACCATTCAGGCGGCGGCGCACCGAGCATTGCGGGCCGGAGTGCGTACCGCGGATGTGCTCCATACGGTCGAGGCGCTGTCCGCACACGGCGTACCGGCGGTCGTCATGACCTACTGGAACCCGATCGTCCGGTACGGCGTCGACCGCTTCGCCGGCGACCTGGTCGCGGCCGGCGGCGCCGGCATCATCACGCCCGACCTGATCCCCGACGAGGCGGCCGAGTGGATCGCCGCAAGCGACGCGCACGGCCTCGACCGGATCTTCCTCATCGCGCCGAGCTCGTCCGACGCGCGGATCGCTGCCACCGCGGCCGCGTGCCGCGGATTCCTCTACGCCACCTCGGTCATGGGAGTGACCGGCGCAAGGGACCGGACCAGCGACCTCGCACCGGCCCTGGTGGCCAAGGCGCGGGCCCACACCGGCCTGCCGATCGGTGTCGGGCTCGGCGTCAAGGACGCCGACCAGGCGGCCGCGGTCGCGTCGTACGCCGACGCCGTGATCGTCGGGTCAGCCTTCTGTCAAAGGATTCTCGACGCGCCGGACGATCACGCCGGAGTCGCGGCCGCCGGACAGCTCGCCGGTGAGCTGGCCCGCGGAGTACGTCGCTAGGTCAGCCGCGCCGCTACCGTCTCCCGTTCGTAACAAAGCGGCTGTATCGTCTGCTGACCGGTGGCTGGCATATATGGTGAGCCACGTCCGGGATGCCGGACGTTGATACAGCACCTCGCCTGTGGGGACGCCTGCGGCGGCGTGCATCGCACCCCGGCGTCGTGGCGGTCTGGAGGTCGATAAGTGGGCAAGTTCCTGCTGCGACGGTTCGTCAACTACCTGATCCTCGTGATCCTGGCCGCGTCAATGACCTACATCCTCGCCGGCGAGGCGCTCAACCCGCGGGCCCAGTTCCAGGCCAAGACGCCACCTCCGCCCAAGGCTTCGGTGGACGCGAGCCTCAAGACGATCAACGCCAACCCCGACACACCGATCCTGGTCCGCTACAAGCGCTGGGTCGGCGGCCTGCTGCACGGGGATTTCGGCAAGGAGATCAACGGCGGATCCGTCGGCGCCGACATGAAGCGGCGCATCCTGGTCAGCACCCGATTGCTGCTCATCGCCACGGTTCTCGGCTCGGGACTCGGCATCCTCATCGGGGCCTACAGCGCGATCAAGCAATACAAGTTCAGCGACCGCGTGATCACCCTGACGTCCTTCGTCCTGCTCTCGCTGCCCTTGATCCCGCTCGCGATCGGGCTCAAGTTGCTCGCCGTGAAGGTCAACGGCTGGGTCGGCCATCGCGTGTTGGAATACACCGGGGAGTACGCGCCCGACTCGCACGGCTGGGGCCGGTTCACGAGCCGGTTGCAGCACCTGATCCTGCCGACACTCACCCTGGTGCTCGGGCAGGTCGCGTTCTACAGCCGCTACCAGCGGGCCACCATGCTCGACGTGATGGGCAACGACTTCCTCCGCACCGCGCAGGCCAAGGGACTGCGCCGCCGCAAGGCCCTGATGAAACACGGGCTGCGCACGGCGGTGCTGCCGCTCGTCGTCCTGATCGTCTACAACGTCAGCCTGCTCTTCACCGGCGCGATCTTCACCGAGACCATCTTCGCCTGGCACGGGATGGGTGAGTGGTCGGTCAACTCGATCCAGCAGTCCGACGTCAACGTGGTCGCTGCTATCGGCATCTTCACCTCGTGCCTGATCCTGATCGCCGGCATGCTCTCCGACATCGTTTATGTCTCGCTCGATCCTCGGGTGCGAGTGTGAGGGGCAGGCCGTGACCCAGCCGAGTGAGAACCTCGTCATCGACGCGGAGGTCGAGAGCAACGACGGCGGATATCGGCAAGCTCCGGACGAGGGCGCGAGGCGATCGAGGTCGCGTGGCCGGCTGATCTTCCGGCGGTTCCTGCGCAACCGGCTGGCCGTCGTCGCGCTGATCCTGTTCATCGCGATGTTCGCGTGGTCCTTCATCGGGCCGCATTTCAACGCGACCTTCAAGGGCGACGCGCATTGCACCCCGGCCGTAACTCCGGGATTGCCGGGTTACGACCACACCTGCATGTGGGACTACAAGCAGAACGATTTCTCGTCATTCTCCGACGGACCGTCCAGCAAGCACTATTTCGGTACGACGCAGTCGGGGCAGGATGTCTACGCGCAGTTGCTGCGCGGCATGCAGAAGTCGATGGTCATCGGCCTGCTGGCCGCGGTCATGACCACGGCGATCGCGTCGGTCGTCGGCTCGGCCGCGGCCTATTTCGGCGGGTTCGTCGACCGCATTCTGATGTGGTTCGTCGACATGCTGCTCGTCGTCCCCGGCTTCCTCATCATCGCCATTTTGTCGCCACTCTTCCAGGGCTCGACCTGGCTGCTGCTCGTCGTCCTGATCGCGATCTTTGCCTGGATGGTGACTGCCCGAGCGATCAGGTCGCAGACGCTCTCGCTTCGAGAACGGGAGTATGTCAGCGCCGCGCGCTACATGGGCGTGCGTCCGGCGCGGATCATCGCCCGCCACGTGCTCCCGAACATCGCGTCGTACCTCATCGTGGACGTCACGCTCAATGTCGGCGGCGCGATCATCACCGAGGTCAGCCTGTCGTATTTCGGATTCGGCATCCAGTCGCCCGACGTCTCGCTGGGCACGCTGCTGCAGGCCGGCCAGGACAAGGCAACGACGGCGTGGTGGCTGTTCGCATTCTGTGGCGGCGCGCTCACACTGATCGTGCTGTGCGTCAATTTCGTCGGTGACGGCTTGCGCGACGCGTTCGATCCCGGATCCGCGACGAGCCGCGCCCGCTGATCTCGGTGCTGACCGAGTGCTGCGCAGACCCAGCCCGAGAGGACGGCAATGACGATCGCTGACGACCGCGCCGGTGTTGTGCGCCCCGACGCCGACCGGGAGACCGTTCTTGAGGTCTCCCACCTCGAGGTGACCTTTCCCAGCGAGGGCGGCCGGGTCAACGCCGTCCGGGACGTCAGCTATGCCGTGCGCTCCGGCGAGGTGCTGGGAATCGTCGGCGAGTCTGGTTCGGGCAAGTCGGTGTCCTCGCTCGCGGTGATGGGGTTGTTGCCCGTGTCGGCCCGGATCTCCGGATCGGTGCAGCTTCGGGGCCGGGAGCTGCTCGGTCTCGGCGACAAGGCGATGTCACGGATCCGCGGCAAGAGCATCGGCATGGTGTTCCAGGATCCGCTGTCCGCGCTGACTCCCGTGTATTCGATCGGTGCGCAGATCGCCGAGGCCGTCCTCACCCACCGCAAGGTGTCCAAGGACGACGCCCACAAGCGGGCGATCGAGCTGCTCGATCTCGTCGGAATCCCCAACGCCGCGCAGCGGGCAAAGGCATTCCCGCACGAGTTCAGCGGCGGTATGCGGCAGCGCGCGGTGATTGCCATCGCCATCGCCAACGACCCCGATCTGATCATCGCCGACGAGCCGACGACAGCACTCGACGTGACCATCCAGGCCCAGGTGCTCGAGGTCCTGCGGACCGCGCAGGAGGTGACGGGCGCCGCGATCATCATGATCACCCACGATCTCGGCGTCGTGGCCGGGCTCGCCGATCGGGTGCAGGTGATGTACGCCGGCCGCATCGTCGAGTCGGCGCCGGTCAACGAGATCTACTACCGGCCGCGAATGCCCTACACCATGGGTCTGCTCGGTTCGATCCCTCGGCTCGACGACAAGGACCGCGCGGCGCTCACGCCGATCGAGGGCAACCCGCCCTCCCTGCTCCGGCTACCTCCGGGCTGCCCCTTCGCGCCCAGATGCCCGATCGCCTTCGATCGCTGCACCGAGGTGGAACCGGCCCTGCTGCCGGTCGGAGGCGAGCACCACACGTCGGCCTGCCACCTCGCCGCGCAGATCGAATCGGAGAATCTGGCCGTCACCGACGTCTTTCCCGAGCCGGAGATACCCGAGAATCCCGAGGTGCGCATCCCCCGCGAGCGGCGCGACGAGGTGCTCCGGCTTGAGGGCCTGGTGAAGGAATTCCCTCTGATGAAGGGCCACGTCTTCAAGCACCGGGTCGGCACCGTGCACGCCGTGGACCGCATTGACATCGACATGCGGTCCGGCGAAACGGTCGCCCTCGTCGGCGAGTCCGGGTGCGGCAAGACGACCACGCTGCTGCAGATCCTCGATCTCGCGAAGCCCCAGCAGGGGAGGATCGTCGTCCTCGGCAAGGACACGGCGGGAATGTCGAAGGCGGAGAGACGGTCCCTGCGTCGCGACCTGCAGATCGTCTTCCAGGACCCGATGGCCTCGCTGGATCCCCGGATGCCGGTCGGCGACATCCTGGCCGAGCCGCTCAGCGCGCAAGGCATCAGCGGGGGCAGGGCCCGCGAGAAGATCAGCGAGCTGCTCGCGCTCGTCGGGCTCGAGCCCTCCCACGCCGACCGGTACCCAACCGAATTCTCCGGTGGCCAACGCCAGCGGATCGGCATCGCCCGCGCACTCGCGCTCGAGCCCAAGCTCCTCGTGCTCGACGAGCCGGTCTCGGCGTTGGACGTCTCCATCCAGGCCGGGGTGATCAACCTCCTGCAGGAGCTCAAGGGCCGGCTCGGGCTGTCCTACCTGTTCGTGGCGCACGATCTCTCGGTCGTCCGGCACGTCGCCGACCGCATCGTGGTGATGTATCTCGGTCGGGTGTGCGAGACCGGCACAGTCAACGAGGTCTTCGATCAGCCCTACCATCCCTATACCCAGGCCCTGATGTCGGCGATTCCCTTGCCCGATCCCGATCGGGAGCACAGCCGGCGGCGCATCATTCTCGAAGGCGACCTGCCCAGCCCGGCGGACCCGCCCTCGGGATGCCGGTTCCGCACCCGCTGCCCCCGACGGGTCGGCCTGACTCCGGCGGAACAGGAGAAGTGCTCCGCCGAGGAACCGCAGCTGCTGGAGGTCGGCGACGACCACGCCAGCGCCTGTCATTACAACAGCGCGGCGAGCATGGTGTGAGCCGATTCCCGACGCGGCGTCGTGAGCGACGTGTCCCCGGCAACAGAAAGGAGCGGACGTAACAGTTGCGTCACCGTCCGGGGTCGGCCGCAAATCGGGTCGCCGCGACCCGAACAGGTCCGCAGGAATTCCGGCGGACCGACTTGATCGTTAGCAAGCCGTGACCTGATGCCGCGCTGTGCGGTGATTTCAGGCCCGTATGGTCCCGTAAGTGGCGCGGACTCTGCGCGTCATCTCGTTTGAATCATGCACTCGGAGGAACTAGTGGGCACATCTCGACGCGTAGTCGCGCTGGCCGTTCCGGTCGTTGCGATATCGCTCATCGCAACCGCCTGCGGCGGTAACAGCAAGGACAAGGGATCGAGCGGATCGAGCGGATCGAGCGGATCGAGCGGCAACACCGGGAACAGCAGCAAGTCGGCCTCGCCCAGCGCCTCGAAGCCGGCACCAGGCTCGAGTGCCGGATCGAAGAAGGCGTCGGGCTCCAGTGCGAAGAGCCCTGGCGGCGGCTCGTCGCCGGCGGCCGCATCGACCAAGACGGTCGACATCAACGCCACGCCGTACGCCCAGGTCAAGGACGGGGGCCAGTGGAGCACCGCCATCGACCAGTTCTCGACGCAGTGGAACTACTTCCAGCTCAACGGCGCCGAGGCCTCGACCACCTCGGTCGAGGGCCCGCTGATGCCCGAGGCCTTCAAGATCACCGCCGAAGGCACCTTCGTTCCGGACACCAACTACTTGTTGTCCGCGACGGAGTCGACGGTCGCCGGCAAGCAGACGGTGAAGTACGAGTTGAACCCGAGGGCCAAGTGGTCCGACGGCAGTGCGATCACGTGGAAGGACTACGCGGCGCTCGCCACCGCGCTCAGCGGCAAGAACACCGCATACCAGGCCGGCACGACCACCGGCTACGACCAGATCTCTTCGGTCAAGCAGGGCAAGAGCCAGTTCGAGGCCGTCGTGACCTTCTCGTCGCCCTTCGGCGAGTGGAAGAGCCTGTTCGGCATCCTCTACCCGGCCAAGATCATCGGCACGCCCAAGGGCTTCAACGCCGGCTACCTCAACAAGATCCCGCTCACCGCCGGGCCGTTCAAGCTCGGCAAGATGGACAAGAGCGCCCAGGTCGTCACCGACGTCCGTGACCCGAAGTGGTGGGGGCAAAAGCCCAAGCTCGACACGATCAACTTCCGGGTGCTGACCGCGGAGGCCGCGCCCGGCGCCTTCGCCAGCGGCGAGATCCAGGATCTCGGGATCGGCCCCGACCCGAACGCGTACGCACAGGCCAAGAGGGTCAAGGGTGCGGACATCCACGTCACCACGGGCCCGAACTTCCGGCTGGTGAACTTCAACGGTCGCCCCGGCGGGATCCTGGGTGATGTGAAGGTCCGCCAGGCGGTCACCCTGGGGCTGAACCGCGACCAGATCGCAACCTCCGACCTCAAGGGACTGCCCTACCCGGCGGCACGGCTGAACAACCACTTCTACATTCCGGGCCAGAAGGGCTTCCAGGACAACGCGGGCAACCTCGGGAAATACGACCCGGCGGGCGCGATGAAGCTGCTGGAGTCGGATGGCTGGAAGAAGGACGGCCAGTACTACAAGAAGAACGGCAAGGAGCTCGACCTGTCGCTGGTCATTCCGGCTGGCACCCCGGTCTCGCAGAACGAGGCCCAGCTGATCACGCCGATGCTGGCGGCGATCGGTATCAAGATCAAGCTCGTCACCGCGCCGTCGAACGACTTCTTCGACAAATACATCCAGCCGGGCAAGTATGACCTGACGGTCTATTCCTGGCTCGGCGGCGCCGCTTCGATCAGCGGCAACGCGCCGCTCTTCCTGTCGCCGGCGAAGTCCGGGCAGAACTACTCCGGCTTCGGCACACCGCAGATCGACGCGGCGCTGAAGAAGGCACTCGGCGAGGTCGACCCGGCCAAGGCGATCGTCGATGCCAACGCGGCCGACAAGCTGGTCTTCCAGGCGATGCCGATGCTGACGCTCTACCAGCGGCCGGCGATCTCGGCCACCCGCAACGGGCTGGTCAACTACGGCTCGACCGCGTTCCAGACGACCGATTGGACGATGATCGGATACAAGAAGTAAGCCGGCAGTAAGGTGGCCGTTTTCAACACGGCCGAGCAGCCCACCCCGGACGCGGGTGCGATCGGACCTCCGGTCGCGCCCGCGTTCGGTCATTGTGAGGCGGTGGGGAAGGACTAGGCATCCGCGACCGAATGGCCTAGGAGCGGTGAAACGACGGCCCCATATGGGATTTCCGCGGATCCTTTCAGCCGGATCGTTAGTGACCTGTGATTATCCGAACCCGGCCCCGCACCGTACGATCGATTGAAGTTTTGCAACAGCAAGGGAAACAGCCCGGCGGGCAGCAGCGGCGCGTCATCCGCGCCGGCCGGCTCGAAATCCGGGTCCAAAGGGGCGACGCCGGGACCCGCAGGCTCGAGCAAGGCGTCCGGCGGCGGTACGCCGTCGAAGCCGACCGGCACCACGAAGCTCGCCGACATCAATCAAAGTCCCCGTGATAAGGTCAAGGACGGCGGCACGGCGACGTTTGCGGATCGACCGGATATGACCATATCGGCAGCGTCGTTGCGGGCAAGTCGAAATTCGAGGTGATCGAGACCTTCTCCTCGACCTTCGGTGACTGGAAGAAGCTCTTCAGCCCGCTCTACCCGGCCGCCGTCAACGCCACCCCGAAATCGTTCAACTCGGGCCTCGTGGGCAAGCTCGCGCCGCCGTCGAGCGGCCCGTACTGGAAGATGAACGGGCAGTACCGCAATAAGGGCAATCAGACCCTCGAGATCAAGTTCACGGTGCCGAACGGCAATCCGGTGGCCGACAACATCGTCACGGTGACGACCGCCCTGCTGACCAGGATCGGTGTCAAGCTCGACCGCGTCCCCGTCGACACGAACAAGTTCTTCGACGACTACATCTTTGCGGGAAAGTTCGAGATGTCGGGGTTCCAGTGGGGCTACAGCGCCACGCCGGCCTCGGATCTCAAGTCGATCTTCCAGATGCCCACCGGCTCGGGGAAGAACATCAGCATCTACCAGAACACGGGGCGCACCGGCAGCAAGCAGATCGACGACTACCTCAACAAGGCGGTCGGAGCGACTGACCCGGCGCAGGTGGCGGCCAACCTGAACGCCGCCGACAAGCTGATCTTCGCCGAGGTCAATGTCGACCCGATCTACTGACGCCCAACATCGTCGCGACGAAGAAGGACCTCTGCAACTACGGGGCCCAGACCTTCTCCACGCCGTGTGGACGGACGTCGGCTGGCACAAGTAAGGCCACCCCGCTCGGTTCCCGAGATGACCGGCGGCTGATCGACGTGCGGCTGCGAGGACCGTGTCGGTGTGGTCCGGGATGTGCTCGGCGACGCCGTACGGTGGTGCGGTGAACGTTTGTCGAGCGGTCGCGCCGTGAACATCGCGTATCTGCCCAGCCCGACGCGCAACGTGTGGGACCTCGGTCCGATCCCGATCCGCGCCTACGCCGTCTTCATCATCATCGGCGTGGTCGCGGCGGTGCTCATCGCCGACCGCCGGTGGCAGGCCCGCGGCGGCAGCAAGGGCATGGCCGCGGACATGGCGGTGTGGGCCGTCCCGTTCGGCCTCGTCGGCGCGCGGCTCTACCACGTGGCCACCGACCCCGAGCTGTATTTCGATCCCGGCCGGCACCCGATCGACGCGCTGAAAATCTGGGACGGCGGGCTCGGGATCTGGGGTGCGGTCTTCCTCGGCGCCGTCGGCGTGTGGATCGGGGTACGCCGTCGCGGCGCGCGGTTCGCGGCGTTCGCCGATGCGGCCGCGCCAGGCATCGCCGTTGCCCAGGGCATCGGGCGACTCGGCAACTGGTTCAACAACGAGCTCTACGGCGGTGCGACGACGAAGCCGTGGGGGCTCACCATCCACGACATCGATCCCTCGACGCACCGCTCGACGGGGGTGATCGGGCACTTCCAGCCGACGTTCCTCTACGAGCTGATCTGGGATCTCGGGACCGCGGGCGTCGTGGTGTGGGCCGACAAGCGGTTCCGTCTCGGCCGCGGCAGGGTGTTCGCCCTCTATGTCATGGTCTACGTGAGCGGCCGGGCCTGGATCGAATATCTCCGGACCGATCCGGCCAACCACGTCCTCGGCCTGCGCCTGAATGTCTGGACGTGCGCGATCGTCTTCGTGCTTTCGCTCGGCTACCTCGTGTGCAGGCGTGGTCCCCGCGAGGAGTGGGTCGAGCGGCGCACCGCCGATGTTGCTGGCGGCGACGCGAGCGCGGACGCGCCGACCGAGATCGTGTCGGCCGACGAGGTGCGTGCGCGGGCCGGCGCGGATACCGGCCCGGATCGCCCCGGTGCGGTCTCCAACGAGCCGGTCACCGAGGTCTTCGACCCTGCGGCCGGGACACGCGCCGACGGCACCGACTCCACCGCGGGCGCCGGCGCCGACAGCAACCCGGACAACAACACGGACGCCGACCGCAACGCAGACGGGGAGGGCGAGCGCGGTGGCGGCGCCCGGGCCTGGCGCCCGTCCTCCGGCGCGCACTGAGTCACCCGGGGCCTCGCCATCTCCGGCGACTCGGCATCACCGGGGACTCGGCCGGGGCCCCAGGCGGCTGGCGTGGGACGCGGCGTACGGTGTCCGGAGCCAGCACGGCTTCAACCCCGGTATTGCCGGATCGAGGAGCCCTCGTCATGCCCGCACCCGAGTCCTCCCTCGCCACGTTTCGCGATTGGCGGTTCGGCCTGTTCGTGCACTGGGGCCTGTACGCCCTGCCCGGCCGGCACGAGTGGGTCAAGAACCGCGAGCGGATCACCGACGAGGACTACCAGGTCTACTTCGAGCACTTCGACCCCGACCTCTACGACCCGGCACGGTGGGCGCGGGCCGCCAAGCGGGCCGGCATGCGCTACGTCGTGCTGACGACGAAGCACCACGAGGGCTTCTGCCTGTGGGACTCGCAGGTCACCGACTACACGGCACCGAACACGCCGTACGGGAAGGACCTGCTCCGTCCCTTCGTCGACGCCTTCCGGGCCGAGGGCCTCGGCATCGGCTTCTATCACTCGCTGATCGATTGGCACCATCCCGACTACCCGGTCGACGCGGTGCACCCGCGCCGCGACGACGCGGCGTACAAGAAGGCGAACAAGGACCGCGACCTGCGCAGCTACGCCGACTACCTGCACGCGCAGGTGCGCGAGCTGCTGACCGGCTACGGGCCGGTCGACATCATGTGGTTCGACTTCTCGTTCCCGGACATGCGGTTCAGCGACGGTACGCCGGGCGGCAAGGGGCGCGCCCACTGGCGGTCCGAGGAGCTCATGGCCCTCGTGCGGGAGCTGCAACCGGACATCCTGATCAACGACCGGCTCGACATCCCTGGCGACTTCGTGACGCCGGAGCAGTACCAGCCGGCCGGGCCGATGCGGCGTGATGGCAAGCCGGTGCCGTGGGAGGCCTGCCAGACGCTCAACGGCAGCTGGGGTTATGACCGCGACAACCTCGATTGGAAGCCGGCTGACCTGCTGGTGCGGATGCTGATCGACTCCGTTGCCAAGGACGGCAACGTGCTGCTCAACGTCGGGCCGACCGGGCGGGGCGAGTTCGATCCGCGGGCACTGGCCACGCTCGGGCGGATCGGGGAGTGGACCCGGCTGCACGGCCGATCGATCTACGGCGCCGGACCGAGCGAGTACGCCGCGCCGGCGGACTGCCGCTTCACCCAGCGCGGCGAGCGGCTCTACCTGCACCTGTTCGCGTGGCCGATGCGGCACGTGCATCTCGACGGGCTTGCCGACAGGGTCGGCTACGCCCAACTGCTGCACGACGCCTCCGAGATCAAGCTCACCCGGCCCGACCCGGCGCGGCGCGCGCAGAACACCACGATGGGCGGGCTCGGCGGGGGCACGCTCACGCTCGAACTGCCCGTGCTGCGGCCGGACGTCGAGGTGCCAGTCGTGGAGCTCTTCCTGCGCTGAGACGCCCGTACGGCCCGGGCGCGCGCCCTATCCGATTTGGGTGCAGCCGGGGGGCGGACTGTATCCTCGTGCTGTTGCACCGCGGTTTCGGCGACCGTCTTTCCCGGCGCCGCGTCGGTGCATCCCCTTGGGCCGAAGCCGTCCCGTCAGCAGATCAGTTTCTCACCCCGACGACGGGAGGCGCACGTGTCTTATGGGCATGCCCAGCACACCACCGGCTCGGGTCCAGCAGAGGCTGCCGGCGCCGCGCGCCGTCCCGGCCGGCCGGGAAAGCAGGGCCTTTACGATCCGGGCTACGAGCACGACGCCTGTGGTGTGGCGTTCGTCGTCGACGCGACCGGACGGCGTACCCACACCATCATCGAGCATGGCCTGACGGCGCTGCACAACCTCGACCACCGTGGCGCCGCCGGCGCGGAACCGTCCTCCGGTGACGGTGCGGGCATCCTGCTGCAGCTCCCGGACGCCTTCCTGCGGGCCGTCGTCGACTTCGCATTGCCCGAGGTGGCGGCGGATGGCGCCAGCCGGTACGCCGCCGGTCTGGTCTTCATGCCGGAGGGCGACGGTGCTCGCGCCGAGCTGGAGCGGACCATCGTGACGATCGCCGCGGGCTGCGGGGTCACCGTCCTCGGCTGGCGCGACGTGCCGATCCGGCCCGATGGCGTGGGGCCGACGGCCCGCTCGACGATGCCGGCGTTCGCCCATGTCTTCATCGCCGGCACCGAGGGCGAGTCCGGTCTCGACCTGGAACGGCTGGCGTACCGGCTGCGCAAGCGGATCGAGCACGAGACCGGTACCTATGTCGTGTCGCTCTCGTCGCGCACCTTGGTCTACAAGGGAATGCTGACCACCGATCAGCTCGGCGCGTTCTTCCCCGACCTGGGCGACGAGCGGCTCGAGTCGGCCATCGCCCTGGTGCACAGCCGGTTCTCGACCAACACGTTCCCGTCCTGGTCGCTCGCGCACCCGTACCGTTTCATCGCGCACAACGGCGAGATCAACACGATCCGTGGCAACCGCAACTGGATGCGCGCCCGGGAGGCGCTGCTGGCCAGCCCGGAGCTGGCCGGCCCGGACGGCCGCCTCGACGAGCTGTTCCCGATCTGCACACCTGACCTCAGCGACGCGGCGTCCTTCGACGAGGTGCTCGAGCTGCTGCACCTGGGTGGGCGCAGCCTCCCGCACGCCGTGCTGATGATGATTCCGGAGGCCTGGGAGAACAACGCCGCGATGGATCCCGCGCGGCGGGCCTTCTACGAGTACCACGCGGCCCTGATGGAGCCGTGGGACGGCCCGGCCTGCATCTCGTTCACGGACGGGACCGTGATCGGCGCCGTGCTCGACCGCAATGGCCTGCGACCCTCGCGCTGGTGGCGCACCGAGGATGACCTCGTCGTGCTCGCCAGCGAGGTCGGCGTGCTCGACATCCCGCCGGAGAAGGTCATCGCCAAGGGCCGGCTCCAGCCCGGCCGGATGTTCCTGGTCGACACCGCGGCCGGCCGCATCGTCGACGACGACGAGATCAAGTCCGAGCTCGCCGCCGCGCGCCCCTACGCCGACTGGCTGCACGCCGGCCTGATGCACCTCGAGACGCTGCCCGATCGCGAGCACATCGCGGTCGGTCACGAGAGCGTCGTACGCCGGCAGCAGGTCTTCGGATACTCCGAGGAGGAGCTGCGGATCCTGCTCACCCCGATGGCGACGGCGGGGGCCGAGCCGATCGGCTCGATGGGCACCGACTCACCGATCGCGGTGCTCTCGGAACGCCCGCGGCTGCTCTTCGACTACTTCAGCCAGCTGTTCGCCCAGGTCACCAACCCACCGCTGGACGCGATCCGCGAGGAGCTCGTGACGTCGCTCTCGGACAGCATCGGGCCCGAAGGCAACCTGCTCGATCCGACGCCGGCGTCCTGCCGGCAGGTCGTGCTGCCCTTCCCCGTGCTCGACAACGACGAGCTGGCCAAGCTCAGCAGCATCAACGTCGACGGTGACCTGCCCGGCTTCGCGTCGACGACCGTGTCGGGTCTCTTCGACCCGACGGGCGGCGGCGAGGCACTGGCCGAGGCCATCGAGCGGGTCCGCGCCGAGGTCTCCGCCGCGATCGCCGGCGGCGCGCGGATCGTGGTCCTCTCCGACCGTGGCGCCGACGCCGAGCGCGCGCCGATCCCGTCGCTACTGCTCACCGCGGCCGTGCACCACCACCTGGTGCGCGAGCGGACCCGCACCAAGGTCGGCCTGGTGGTCGAGACCGGCGACGCGCGGGAGGTGCACCATGTCGCGCTGCTGATCGGGTACGGCGCGGCCGCGGTCAATCCGTACGTCGCGTTCGAGTCGATCGATGACCTGGTCGCGGCCGGGCTGATCGGGACGGACACGTCGCCCGAGACGGCCCACTCGGCCGTCCGCAAGTATGTGAAGGCGCTCGGCAAGGGCGTGCTGAAGGTGATGTCGAAGATGGGCATCTCGACGGTCGCGTCCTACACCGGAGCTCAGGTCTTCGAGGCGATCGGCCTCTCGCAGCAGATCGTTGATGACTACTTCACCGGTACGTCGTCGCGGCTCGGCGGCGTCGGGCTGGATGTCCTCGCCGGCGAGGCGGCCGCGCGGCACCGCACGGCCTACCCCGTCAACCCGACCGAGCGGGCGTTCCGCCGACTCGACGTGGGCGGCGAATATCAGTGGCGCCGCGAGGGCCCGATCCACCTCTTCAACCCGGAGACGGTGTTCCTGCTGCAGCACTCGACCCGGTCGGGGCAGTACGACGTCTTCCGCCGCTACACTGCCACCGTCGATGCGTTGTCGGGGCAAGCCGCGACGCTGCGCGGGCTGTTCGCCCTCCGTGAGGGGGAGCGGCCGGCGGTGCCGATCGAGGAGGTCGAGCCGGTCGGCGAGATCGTCAAGCGGTTCTCGACCGGGGCGATGTCCTACGGCTCCATCTCCAAGGAAGCGCACGAGACGCTCGCGATCGCGATGAACCGCCTGGGCGGCAAGTCCAACACCGGTGAGGGCGGCGAGGACGCCGACCGGTTCCTCCCCGACGCGAACGGCGACCTGCGGCGCAGCGCCATCAAGCAGGTGGCGAGCGGCCGGTTCGGCGTGACCAGCGAATACCTCGTCAACGCCGATGACCTGCAGATCAAGATGGCGCAGGGGGCCAAGCCCGGCGAGGGTGGTCAGCTGCCCGGCCACAAGGTCTACCCGTGGATCGCGGCGACGCGGCACTCGACGCCCGGCGTCGGGCTGATCAGCCCGCCGCCACACCACGACATCTACTCGATCGAGGACCTCAAACAGCTCATCCACGACCTGAAGAACTCCAACCCGAGGGCGCGCGTCCACGTCAAGCTGGTGGCCGAGGTCGGGGTCGGCACGGTGGCCGCCGGCGTCTCCAAGGCGCACGCGGACGTCGTACTCATCTCCGGGCACGACGGCGGCACCGGCGCCTCCCCGCTGACGTCGCTGAAGCACGCCGGCGCTCCGTGGGAGCTCGGCCTGGCCGAAACGCAGCAGACGCTGCTGCTCAACGGGCTGCGCAACCGGATCGTGGTGCAGTGCGACGGGCAGCTCAAGACCGGTCGCGACGTCGTCGTGGCGGCGCTGCTCGGCGCGGAGGAATTCGGCTTCGCGACCGCGCCGCTGGTGGTCTCCGGCTGCATCATGATGCGGGTCTGCCATCTGGACACGTGCCCGGTCGGCGTCGCGACGCAGAATCCGGCGCTGCGCGCGAAGTTCAACGGCAAGCCGGAATTCGTGGTGAATTTCTTCACCTATATCGCCGAGGAGGTGCGCGAATACCTGGCCAAGCTCGGCTTCCGCTCGATCGCCGAGGCGGTCGGCCACGCCGAGATGCTCGACACCAAGCAGGCCATCGACCACTGGAAGGCCAGCGGGCTCGACCTCGCGCCGATCCTGACGATGCCGGACCTTGCCGACGACGCCGACCGGCGCTGCACCACGACGCAGGATCACGGCCTCGACAAGGCCCTGGACAACACCCTGATCGCGCGGTGCGCGGACGCACTCACCGATGGCACGCCGGTGCGGATCGCGGTGCCCGTGCGCAACGTCAACCGCACGGTCGGGACGATGCTCGGATCCGAGGTCAGCAAGCGCTACGGCACCGACGGATTGCCGACCGGCACCATTGACATCACGCTGACCGGATCGGCCGGCCAGTCCCTCGGCGCCTTCCTGCCTCCAGGTATCACCGTGCGGCTGCTCGGTGACACCAACGACTACCTCGCCAAGGGCCTGTCCGGAGGGATCATCGTTGTCCGGCCGCCCGAAGCCGCGCCGTTCGTGGCGGAGGACAACGTGATTGCGGGCAACGTGGTCGGGTACGGCGCGACCCGCGGCGAGATCTTCATCCGCGGCACGGTCGGTGAGCGCTTCGCGGTCCGCAATTCCGGGGCGACGGCGGTCGTGGAGGGCGTGGGCGACCACGCCTGCGAATACATGACCGGCGGCGCGGTTGTCGTACTCGGTCCGACCGGCCGCAACGTCGCGGCCGGAATGTCCGGGGGCGTCGCCTACTTCCTCGACCTCGACCGGAGCCTGGTCAACGGTGAAATGGTCGACATCGACGAGGTCGACGACGCGGACGCCGAGCGGCTGCACGGCATTCTCAGCCGGCACGCCGAGGTCACCGATTCGACGCTGGCCGAAAAGCTGCTGGGCGAATGGCCGGTGGCAGCGTCGCGTTTCAGCAAGATCATGCCGCGCGACTACAAGCGGGTGATCCGGGCGACCGAGGCCGCTCAGGCCGCCGGGCGCTCGGTCGACGAGGCGATCATGGAGGCGGCTCGTGGCTGATCCCACCGGTTTTCTCAAGCACGGCCGGGAGCTGCCGGTACGCCGTCCCGTCGACCTCCGACTGCGGGATTGGAAAGAGGTCTATGAGGACTTCGACCCGGAAAAGTTGCGGGACCAGGCCGGCCGCTGCATGGATTGCGGAATACCGTTCTGCCACAACGGCTGCCCCCTCGGAAACCTCATCCCCGAGTGGAATGACCTCGTCTGGCGTGACGACTGGCATGAGGCCAACGACCGCCTGCACGCGACGAACAATTTCCCCGAATTCACCGGTCGGCTGTGCCCGGCACCGTGCGAGACATCCTGCGTTCTCGGCATCAATTCCGACCCGGTCACCATCAAGCAGGTCGAGGTCGAGATCATCGACCGTGCCTTCGCAGAGGGCTGGGTCGCGCCGGTGCTGGCGGCACGCCGTACCGGCAAGAAGGTGGCCGTGATCGGCAGCGGCCCGGCCGGGCTGGCCGCGGCGCAGCAGCTCACCCGCGCCGGACACGACGTCACCGTCTACGAGCGGGCCGACCGGCTCGGCGGACTGCTGCGCTACGGCATTCCCGAATTCAAGATGGAAAAGCGTCACCTCGACCGGCGGCTCGGGCAGATGCGGGCCGAAGGCACGCAATTCGTCACGTCCTGCAATGTCGGCATGGACATCGTGGCCGAGGAACTGCAGGCGGCCAACGACGCGATCGTGCTCGCCGGTGGCTCGACGATCCCGCGCGACCTGCCGGTGCCGGGTCGCGAGTACGCCGGGATCCACGCCGCCATGGAATACCTGCCGCTGTCCAACCGCGTGCAGGAGGGCGACGCCACCCGACCGGCGATCACCGCCGCCGGCAAGCACGTGGTGATCATCGGCGGCGGCGACACCGGGGCCGACTGCCTCGGCACCGCGCACCGGCAGGGCGCCGCATCGGTCACGCAGCTGGAGATCCTGCCGCAGCCTCCGCAGGCGCGCACCGAGATGATGCCGTGGCCGACGTACCCCATGATCTTCCGCGTCTCCAGCGCGCACGAGGAGGGCGGCGAGCGGGTCTTCGCGGTCAACACCGAGCGGTTCACCGCGGACGCGGACGGCAACGTCACCGGCCTGGTGATCCACGAGGTGACCTCCGCCGGCGGGAGATTCGAGAAGGTCTCGGGCACCGAGCGCGAGCTTCCGACCCAGCTGGTCCTGCTGGCGATGGGCTTCATCGGATCGCCGAAGGAGGGCCTGCTCGAGGGGCTGGGCGTCGACATCGATCCACGCGGCAACGTCGCGCGCGATGCGGCGTTCCAGACCAACGTTCCCGGTGTCTTCGTGGCGGGGGATCAGGGCCGGGGCCAGTCACTGATCGTGTGGGCGATCGCCGAGGGCCGGGCGGCCGCGGCGGCCGTCGACGCCCGCCTCGTCGGCGAGACCGACCTGCCGGCGCCGATCGCACCCACCACCCTGGCCCTGCGCTAGCTGCTAGCGTGGCCGGGTGCGCCCGGTTCCCCGCGAGGTCCTGCACTTCTCCGAGGACCCGGGGATCCCCCGCTTCGAGCCACACGTTGCGCGGACCGCGCGCCAGCCCGGCGCCTATGTGTGGGCGGTCGACGCCGATCTCGCGCCGTCGTACTGGTTCCCGCGCCAGTGCCCGCGCGCGCTCGCCTGGGCTACGACGTCGAGCGCGCCGGCGGATGTGACCGCGATCCTCGGGCCGGGCGGCGCGCGGGTACATGCGATCGAATACGGCTGGCTCGAGGCCATGCGGACCGTTCAGCTCTACGCCTACCGCTTCGATGCCGCCGATTTCGCGCCCTTCGGCGAGCCTCGCCCGGCCGCTCTCGTCGCGACCCTGCCGGTGGCGCCGCTCGGACGCCCGAGCCGGTAGGCGATCTCTTCGCCTTGCACGACGAGGCCGGGATCGAGTTACGTGTGCTCGCGCGGCTGTGGCCGTTCTGGGATGCGGTCGTCGCGAGCACGCTCGACTTCAGCGGGATCCGGCTGCGTCATGCGCGAGCCCGTGCGCCAGTCACGAGCGGGTAGCGCGGTTATCCGCTGATGCCCCCGGCCCGGTTCGCGGCGAACTCGGCGCACGTCCACGGGACGCCGGCATGCACATTTGCCGACGGCCGGTTGACCTTCCGGTGACAACGGCCAGCGGTCGAGGTCCGGTCGATAGGCTGCGAGGGTGACGCGTCGCGCCAAGATCGTGTGCACCCTGGGCCCTGCCACCGCGACGCCGGATCGCATCCGCAGCCTCGTCGATGCCGGCATGGATGTCGCCCGGCTCAATTTCAGCCACGGCGCGCGCGAGGAACACGCGAAGACCTACGCGTCGGTGCGCGCCGCTGCCGACGCGGCCGGCCGCGCGGTCGGGATCCTCGCCGACCTGCAGGGACCCAAGATCCGACTCGGCCGCTTCGCCGGGGGAGGGTGCGTGTGGTCCACCGGGGACAGCGTGGTCATCACGACCGACGACGTCGAGGGCTCGCCCGACCGGGTCTCGACGACGTACGCCGACCTGCCCCGCGACGTGCGGCCCGGCGACCGGATGCTGATCGACGACGGAAACATCGCGGTGTGCGTCGAGGCGGTCGACGGCAACGACGTGCACGTGCGGGTCACCGAGGGCGGGCCGGTCAGCGACCACAAGGGAATCTCGCTGCCCAGCGTCGACGTCTCGGCGCCGGTGCTGTCGGAGAAGGATGTTGCCGACCTGGAGTTTGCGCTCGGCCTGCGGGTGGATCTGATCGCCCTGTCGTTCGTTCGCGATGCCTCAGACGTCCGCGCGGTGCGGACGGTGATGGATCGCATGCACAGTGCCGTGCCGGTGATCGCCAAGCTGGAGAAGCCGGCCGCCGTCGAGCGGATGGACGCGATCATCGACGCCTTCGACGGCGTGATGGTGGCCCGGGGCGACCTCGGCGTCGAGATGCCGCTCGAGGAGGTCCCGCTGGTGCAGAAGCGGGCGGTGCAGATGGCCCGTGAGCGGTCCAAGCCGGTGATCGTCGCGACCCAGATGCTCGAGTCGATGATCACGCACGCCCGGCCGACCCGCGCCGAGGCCTCGGACGTCGCCAATGCGGTCCTCGACGGCGCCGACGCGGTGATGCTCTCCGGTGAGACGAGCGTCGGTGCGCACGCCGTCGGCGCCGTGCGGACCATGGACCGGATCCTCGGCGCCGTCGATGCCGGCGTCCTCGCCCCCGGCGCGGTCGGCGTACCGCCGCTGCTGCGGGCACCGCAGACCAAGGGCGGCGCCATCTGCCAGGCCGCCATCGGGGTCGGCGAGCTGGTCGATGCGAAGGCACTGGTCTGCTTCACGCAGAGCGGCGACACGGTACGCCGCATGGCCCGCTACCGCTCACGGCTGCCGCTGCTCGCCTTCACCCCCGACCCAGCGGTCCGCAGCCAGCTCGCCCTTACATGGGGGGTGGAGACGTTCCTGCTGAGCAGCGTCGAGAGCACCGACGCCATGGTGGCGCAGGTGCAGGAGCTGCTGCTGCGGCTCGGCCGGTTCGCCTCGGGCGATCAGGTGATCATCGTCGCGGGCAGCCCGCCCGGCATTGCCGGATCGACGAATGCGCTGCGGGTATGGCGGCTCGGTGACGCGGTCGCGGCACCGTCGTGAATCGCTGCGCGCGAGCGACCTAAGGTCGAGCTGATGGGACCGGATATCGCGCCGTCGGGCCAGGCCGTGGTCGATCAGCTGGTCGGCCTGCTCGACCTGGAGGCCATCGAGGTCGACATCTTCCGCGGCGTGAGCCCGCAGGTGTCGATGCAGCGCGTCTTCGGTGGCCAGGTCGCCGGTCAGGCATTGGTGGCTGCCGGCCGTACGATCCCGCCGGAGGACAGCGGTCGAGACCGCGCGGTGCACTCGATGCACGCGTACTTCCTGCGGCCCGGCGATCCGCTGGTCCCCATCGTCTACACGGTGGACCGGATCCGCGACGGCCGCTCCTTCACCGCGCGCCGCGTTGTGGCGATCCAGCACGGCCAGGCCATCTTCAGCCTCTCCGCATCGTTCGCGCGGCCCGAGCCGGGCATCGACCACCAGGACGAGATGCCCGACGTACCGGGTCCCGAGGTCCTGCCGACGCTGGCGGACCGGATCGCGCCGTACGCCGACCGCCTCGGCGGCTTCGCCCGGCTGCCGCGACCGATCGACATCCGGTACGTCGACGACCCGCCGTGGGAGCAGCGACTCGCCGGTCGGCGGGCCGAGGCCCGCAGCCGGGTCTGGATGCGGGCCTCCGGGACCCTTCCGGACGACCCGCTGCTGCACGTTTGCGCGCTGACCTTCGCCAGCGACCTCACCCTGCTCGATTCGGTGCTGGTGCGGCACGGCGTGGCGTGGGGTTTCGGCGTCGTCTCGGGCGCCAGCCTCGACCACGCGATGTGGTTCCACCGGCCGTTCCGGGCGGACGAGTGGCTGCTGTACGACGCGGTGAGCCCGTCGGCGAGCGGCGCCCGTGGCCTGGCGACCGGCGCGATCTGGACCCGCGACGGCCGCCGGGTCGTGTCGGTGGTGCAGGAGGGCCTGCTGCGGACGGCGCCGGACCGTTAGGCGGCCGGTTCGCGCCCGTGCTCGAACTCGGTGCCCCCGGTGGGATTCGAACCCACACTGGATGGTGTTTGAGACCATTGCCTCTGCCGGTTGGGCTACAGGGGCGCACGACGCGGTCGGACAGGGTTCGGAGATCGGCGGCCGGGACGCGCGAGAAGCTTATCCCGCTAGGCTGATCCTCTGCGCACGCCGATGGGCCGGCGCCTGCGTGCGTGCGACGAAGGACTGGGAGTACGACGTGAGCGACGAGGCGACGGCCACGAACCCGTCGGGCGGAGACCCTTCGCGGGGTCTGGGCGAGCAGGCGGGCACGGCGCGCAAGGTCCTCATCGCCGAGGACGAGGCGCTCATCCGGCTCGATCTGAAGGAGATGCTCGAGGAGGAGGGCTACGCCGTCGTCGGCGAGGCCGCCGACGGCGAGCAGGCCGTGGAGCTGGCCGCGTCCCTGCGCCCGGATCTGGTCGTCCTTGATGTGAAGATGCCGAAGCTGGACGGCATCGGCGCGGCCGAGCGGATCGCCGCCGAGCGGATCGCGCCGATCGTCATCCTGACCGCCTTCAGCCAGCGCGACCTCGTCGAGCGGGCCCGCGACGCCGGGGCGATGGCCTATATCGTCAAGCCGTTCGGCAAGAACGACCTGCTGCCGGCCATCGAGATGGCGATCTCCCGCTACGCGGAGATCACCTCGCTGGACGCCGAGGTGGCCGGCCTGCAGGAGCGGTTGGAGGCGCGCAAGAGCGTCGACCGCGCCAAGGGGGTGCTGATGAGCGATCACGGCATGTCCGAGCCGGACGCCTTTCGCTGGATCCAACGGACCGCCATGGACCGGCGTACCACCATGCGGGCCGTCGCCGAGACCGTCGTGACATCGGGTATCGACGGCTTCGCACCGGCCTGACCCGCTCCGATGGGCGCGGTACGCCGGCGCCGTTATGTTTCGGCGCGGTGAGCGCCTGGCACAAGAGTTGTAACAAAGTGTGTGTCGCGCGGTCATCACCCGCCCCACCGGATTAGTGTTTGCCCGCATCCGGATTGTTCATGGACCTGGCCGATCCGGATGACTCGCGTCGGCACAACGGTGCCGGCGGCTCGATGCCGGCCCGGCCGGTGATGGGGAGGCAGAGACGTGACGAGATCCCGCGTGATGCGGTCGATGGGGGTCATCGGGCTGGTCGCCGCGATGTCCGTCCTCGGCGTGGCGTGTGGCAACAGCAAGAGCGGTGGGAACGGTGGGAGCGGCGGGTCGACAATCGCCTTCATGGGCGCCGGGACCGGACCGGACGCGCAGCTCGGCATCAACATCTCCAACGGCGCCCAGCTGGCTTTCAACCAGTGGACGAGCAAGGACAAGAAGAAGTACACCTTCACGAAGTACGACACCCAGGGCGATCCGACGCAGGCCAGCTCGCAGGCGAAGAAGGTCGTGCAGGACAAGGCGCTCGTCGTCATCGGTCCGGCGTTCTCCGGCGAGTCCAAGACCGCGGACCCGATCCTGGAGAAGGCCAAGATCCCGAGCATCTCCGCGTCGGCGACGGCGGTGTCCCTGGCCCACCAGGGCTTCAAGTACTGGCACCGGATCCTGTCCAACGACGACGTGCAGGGACCGGGTGACGCCGACTTCATGGTCAAGACGCTCGGCGCGAAGAAGGTCGCCGTGATCGACGACCAGAGCGAGTATGGCAAGGGCCTCGGCGACGCCGTCCGCGGTCAGCTCAAGAAGGACAACGTCACGGTCAGCCCGAGCGGCACCCTCGATCCCAAGGGCACCGACTACTCGACGACGGTCAACCAGATCAAGGCGGCCAATCCCGACACGATCTTCTTCGCGGGCTACTACTCGGCCGCGGCGAAGCTGGTCAAGCAGTTGCGCAAGGCCGGGGTCAAGGGCCATTTCGTCTCCGGTGACGGATCTCAGGACGAGAAACTCGCCACGCAGGCGGGTACGGCAGCCAACGGCGCCCTCCTCTCGTGCACCTGCTCGCTCGCGGTCGGCTCCAGTGACCCGGCGGCGCAGAAGTTCGAGGCGGCGTACAAGGCGGCCTACCACACCGAGCCGTCGACGTATTCGGCCGAGGGCTTCGACACGATGAACATCATCTTGCAGGCGATCGACAAGGGCAACACGACGTCGGCGAAGATCAACGAATATCTGAAGACTCTCGACTACAAGGGTGTCTCCAAGCCGATCAAGTTCACCGACACCGGCGAGCTCGCCGGAAACCTGCTCTTCTTCACCGAGATCGTCAACGGCAAGCTCAAGTTCCTCGGCGACGCCAAGAGCTCGAAGCCGGTAAACGGCGGTTGATCGGCTCGTACGTCTGAGCTCGGACTGGTGGATGCGTCCCGCGGCGCCCGACGCCGCGGGACGCACCGCACCATGTGGGACAGGACGAGGAGCCTACGGTGCATTCGCTGAACTTCTGGCCGTCGACGGTGGACGGCCTCACGCTGGGCGCGATCTACGCCCTTATCGCCTTGGGCTACACGCTGGTCTACGGCGTGCTGCGGTTGATCAACTTCGCGCACTCCGAAGTCTTCATGGTCGGCACGTTCGCGATGCTGTTCACCCTCAACGGGTTGGGCATCAACAAGCAGGAGACCGGGATCGCTCTCGTCGGCCTGTTGCTGCTGTCCCTCGTGGTGTCAGCGGCGGCGTCCGGTGCGACGGCGGTCATCGTCGAATTCGTCGCCTACCGGCCGCTGCGCAAACACGGATCGTCCAAGCTGGCCGCCCTCATCTCGGCGATCGGCGCGTCCTTCTTCCTCCAGGAGGTCTTTGCGCTGCGCTACGGACGCGACCAGCGGGGGTTCCCCGACATGATGAGCGACCCGACGCTTTTCACCATCGGCGGCTCCGAGGTGAACCTGTCCAAGGTGCTGGTGTTCTTCGGCGCGATCATCATGATGGTGTTGCTCGACCTGTTCGTGAACGGCTCGCGTCTGGGACGGGGGATCCGGGCCACGGCTCAGGATCCGGAGACGGCTGTGCTGATGGGCGTGAACATCGACCGCGTCATCATGCTCACCTTCCTCGTCGGTGGCCTGATGGCAGGTGCGGGTGCGATGCTTTTCGGCATCCGGTTCGGGATCACGCAGTACAACGTGGGTTTCCTGCTCGGCATCAAGGCCTTCACCGCTGCCGTTCTGGGTGGCATCGGCAACATCCGCGGCGCGCTCCTCGGCGGGCTGCTGCTCGGACTGGTGGAGAGCTATGGAGCCAGCGTGCTGGGCTCTGAATGGAAGGACGTCGTTTCCTTCGTGCTGCTGATCCTGGTCCTGATGTTCCGGCCGACCGGACTGCTCGGCGAGCGACTCATGAGGGCGCGGGCATGAATCTCACGGCGTGGCGGTCACTGCTGCCTTCCATCGACGTCCTGGGACCCCTCAGCCGGTTCTGGGCGCGAACGCCGGGCCCGCTGCGCATCGTGGTCTACGTGCTGCTCGTTGTCGGCGCTCTGGTCCTGCCGGCGCAGAGCATCGGATCATTCATGTCGCCGCAATCCGACTGGTCGGCGATCCTGTTCTATCCGATCGGCATCTACATCCTGCTCGCCATCGGGCTCAATGTCGTCGTCGGCCAGGCCGGTCTGCTCGACCTCGGCTACGTCGCCTTCTTCGCCATCGGCGGCTACGCCATGGCTAAGATCGGCGTCGCGCTGAAGTGGGATTTCTGGATCATCCTGCCGGTGGGAATCCTCATCGCCGCCGCGGCGGGCGTGATCCTCGGCGCCCCGACGCTGCGCCTGCGCGGCGACTATCTCGCCATCGTGACGCTCGGTTTCGGCGAGATCATCAGGATCACGGCGAACAACCTGGCCTTCACCGGCGGACCTCGTGGCATCTCGCCGATTCCGACCCCGCCGTCAGCTCCGAATGTCACCCTAGGCGGCGTGCACATCTTCGACTTCGGTGGCATCGACACGCGCCCGTTCTACTACCTCGTGGTCGTGCTCATCGTGCTGGCGATCATCCTGGTCAAACGGCTCGAACGCAGCCGGGTCGGCCGGGCCTGGGCCGCCATCCGGGAAGACGAGGACGCGGCCGAGGTCATGGGCGTCCCGACGTTCAAATACAAGCTGTGGGCGTTTGCGATCGGCGCGTCCTTCGGAGGGGCCGCCGGTGTCCTCTTCGCCTCGCAGACGACGTCGATCACACCGGACAACTTCCCGTTCCTGCTGTCGATGTACATCCTGTGCTCGGTCGTCCTCGGCGGATCAGGCAACCTGCTCGGCGTCATCGCCGGCGCGTTCCTCGTGGCCTGGCTGCCTGAGCGGTTCCGTGGGCTTGCCGACTACCGCACCCTTGCCTTCGGCGCCGCCCTGGTGCTCATGATGGTGCTCCGGCCCGAGGGACTCCTCCCGTCACGACGCCGAAAGGCCGAGCTGGCCGAAGGAACGGGCGGTATGGGAGCGCTCGGCGGCGAGGTCGCCAGTGCGGCGGCGCAGTCCAAAGGGATGGACGAGTGACCGAGCCCGCGCCCGACCAGCCGATGCCCACCGCGTCCCCTCCGGAGGTGCTGCTCGAGCTCAGCGGTGTCCTGCAGCGCTTCGGCGGCGTCACCGCGCTCAACGACGTATCGCTGCGGATCAATGCCGGGTTGATCTTCTCGCTGATCGGCCCCAATGGCGCCGGCAAGACGACGATATTCAACCTGATCACCGGCGTCTACCGGCCCACGCGTGGCGAAATATCCTTTGCGGGCCAGCAGATCTCTGGTCTCAAGCCCCACCAGATCACTCGGCACGGTGTCGCCCGCACGTTCCAGAACATCCGGTTGTTCGACAACATGAGTGCGACGGAAAACCTTCTTGTCGGCACCGATTCACGGCACCGGTCGAGCGTTGTCGGCGCGACATTCGGACTCTCGCGATTCCGGACCGAAGAGCGATCGGCCCGCACCGAAGCGTCGGCGCTGCTGGATTTCGTGGGCATCGGCCGAGTGGCCGACGAGACCGCGAAATCGCTGGCGTACGGCGACCAGCGCCGGCTCGAGATCGCCCGCGCGCTGGCGACTCAGCCACGGATGTTGCTCCTCGACGAGCCGGCCGCCGGCATGAATCCAGCCGAGAAGGACTCGCTGCAGACCCTGATCCGCCGGATCCGGGACACCGGGGTGACGGTATTCCTCATCGAGCACGACATGAGCGTCGTGATGCGCATCAGCGACACCGTCGCCGTACTGGATTTCGGCGAGAAGATAGCCGAGGGGGCGCCGGCCGACGTGCAGCGTGATCCGCGCGTCATCGAGGCCTACCTTGGAGCGCCGAACGATGCTGCTTGAGATCGATGACCTGCACGTCAGCTACGGCAAGATCGAAGCCATCAAGGGCATCTCGATCCGGGTCGACGAGCGGGAAATCGTCACCTTGATCGGCGCCAACGGAGCCGGCAAGACAACGACCCTGAAGACCGTGTCCGGCCTCGTACGCGCTGCGTCCGGACGCATCACCTTCGACGGCGAGGACATCACCGGCGTGCCGGGGCACAAGCGCGTCCACCGTGGACTGTGCCAGGTGCCGGAAGGCCGCGGCGTCTTCCCCGGCATGACGGTGCAGGAAAATCTAGACATGGGCAGCTATGCGAGGGGTCGGGGCGACAAGGCCTCATTGGACCGCGTCTTCACCCTCTTCCCGAGGCTGGCCGAGCGGCGACGCCAACAGGGCGGCACGCTCTCCGGAGGGGAGCAGCAGATGCTGGCGATCGGCCGGGCATTGATGTCCGATCCCAAATTGCTGCTGCTCGACGAGCCGTCGATGGGACTGGCCCCGCTCATGGCGCAGCAGATCTTCAGGATCCTGAGGGAGATCAACGACCTGGGGACCACCGTCCTGCTGGTCGAGCAGAATGCCGTGCAGGCGCTCGGCCTGTCGGATCGGGCCTACGTGCTCGAGACCGGCGCGGTGGTCTCGTCCGGGCCGGCCGCCTCCGTCCTGGATGATCCGACGCTTCGTTCGGCCTATCTTGGCGCTGATCTGGGCGGGCCGCCGGCCGCTGCATCGCCCGACGGCTGAGCGGCGGCATCCCGGCTGGCTGCCGAAGATCCTGCTGGCTGATGCGGTCATCTCACCGGCCGACACCGGTTTGATCTACACGACCGCGACGACACGGCTGTCCTACGCCATGGCCCGGAACAAGAATGCCCCGGACGTGCTCGCCACAACCTCGAAGCGGAACGTACGGTCAGACCCACAACATCCCGCTCGGGTGGGGGTTTGCGGTGACGTTCGGGCGAAGCGTGATCATCCGCCGCCGAATAACCCGACCGGCCGCGGCGTACTGGCACCTGGCCCGCGGCCGGGCGCCGTCCGGAGGCACGGGTAACGTTTTGTCCACTGACACGCTAGTGTCTTGCCAGCGAAGCATGGGGGATCGCGGCAGTTCGGGTTCAGGTTCCATCCGGAGGCGGCGTGTCCAGAGGAAATGTTCGCGTTCGCGAGGCCGACATCGATGACGTCGATGCCCTCGTCGCACTGCACGGCGAGCTGCTGGCGGCGACCAACGGCCGGTCAGCCGGAGTGTCAGCGGCGGCCGCGGATCCGGACACGGTTCCAGACCGGTACGCCGCCCTCCTTTCCGATCCGTCGGTCCGGATAATCATGGCGGTCGACGGTAGCTCCGGCGAGCCGCTGGGGATGGTGGCGCTGCGCACCGATCCGATGGCCGCCGCCCTCGGGCCGCCGGCCCTGTCGATGCACCAGTTCATCGTCGCCCGCAAGCATCGCCGCCGCGGCGCCGGTCGGGCGCTCGTGGCCGCGGCGACGACGTACGCCGACCAGCTCGGCTGCGAGCACATGGTCGTGGGCGTGGCGACGGACGGCCGCGAGGCGCACCGTTACTTCGCCCGGCTCGGGTTCGTACCCCTCGTGACCCGGCGGGTCGCCGCCGTCGCGACGCTGCGCCGCACCCTGGGCGTCGGCGAGGCGGCCGACTCGCGGGCGCGGCGGCGGGCCCGGCCGCGGTTGTCGACCCCCCGCATGGGCACCAACATCATCGCGACGGCGCGGGCGGCCAACCGCCGGCCGGTCACGATGCCGGGTCGTGATCGGGCCGGCTGACTCTACTGACCCGAGAGGTTGGTGACGGCGTCGCGACCATAGGGCGGCCGGACACCGGGCTCTCACGACGGTGCCGCGGCTTCCAACGTCAGGGAGGCGGCGTAATGATCGAAGAACAGCCGCGCGATCAGGTCGCCGCGCGAACCGGTGCCCGACTTGGCGAAGATCGACTTCAGGTGGTCCTGCACGGTGTACGACGACACCTGCAGCCGGCTGGCGATGTGCCTGGTGGACAGGCCCTGCGCCACCAGCTCGGTGACCCGGCGCTCGGAGTCGGTGAAGCCGTAGGCATCGACGATCAGGGGCGCCATCTCGGCCGCGCGAGCTGCTTCGAGCATCACCGCGACCGGCGATTCCGCACCGTCGCCGAGCAGCGAGGCCCGGACGATCAGCCACTGACCCGACTGGGTGCGCGCCCGGGCCCTGGCCGGCCGGATATCGGTCGGCGCAGCGGCTGCGCTCGTGGCCGGGCCGCAGAGGGCACGGGCCTGGCGGGCGACGGCGGGAATCACCAGCGGCAGCGCAGCGCCCGCTCTGTCGCCGGTGCCCAGCCCGTCCAGCCAACAGTCGGCGGCCCGGTTGGACAGGCGCACGCCATCATCGGCGTCGAGAACCAGCAGGCCGACGTCGTCGTCACCGGCCTGTGCGCCACCGAGCAACAGACCCCGCCGTAGCCCATCGGCGATCAATCCGGCCATCGACGACACGAACTGCACCTCGGCCGAGGAGAAGTGCGGGCGCTTCGCCGCCCGGAACACGGTCAGCGCCCCCCATGCGCCCGCGCTGCCCGCGAGCACCACCCGCAACTCGTCGGAGAAGCCCCCGGGTCGACGGATCTCCCGCTGGCGCAGGCTGCGGTCGAGGTCACCCGCGGTGGCCTCGCTCAGGCTGGCCGCAGGGTGGTCCGCATGGGCGAGCTGGACCCACTTGTTGAAGTCCGGCTCACGCACCTCGATCTCGACGAGCCGGAGCATCTCGGCTGCCGGCAGGCCGTTCTCGACGAACTCCGCCGTCGGGAGCATGGTCGCCGGGTCCATCGTCATCAGACAGGTGCCCTCGGCCGGCACAGCGCGACCCAACGCCTCGCCGACGGCCCGCGAGAACGCCGGCACCGGCAATCCTCGGTGAACCAGCCTCACGATGTCGTCGCGGACGCGTGCGTGCGTCGCCACCGCGTTGATCACGCACCGAAACGTACGCCGATCGCACGGCGGCATCCAGAAATCTGGGATTCAACCCCGCTGCACGATCTCGCATGCTGGGTGCGCAGGTAGATGCCGCCGCGGGCCGGGAGGAGCGTCGTACAACCGAGAAGGAGTATCGGCCCGGGAGGCCGGCCGTCACGAAAGGCACCCGCATTCCATGACCACCACCGCGCTCGCCGCCGGCACCTGGGTCGGCGATCCCATCCACTCCGACATCTCGTTCAGGGTCCGCCACATGGGCGTCGGCAAGGTCCGGGGGACATTCGCTCTCACCTCGGCGTCGTTGACCCTCGGCGACGGCGACGGCCGTGCGGCCAGCGCCCGGGTAAGCGCCGTCATCGATGCGGCCTCGGTGCACACCAGGAACGAGCAGCGCGACCGGCACGTCAGGTCGGCCGACTTCCTGGACGTGGAGAGGTACCCGACGATGGAGTTCACCTCGACCGACGTCCGTGAGTTCGACGGCGAGACCTTCACCCTGCTCGGCGAGCTGACCCTGCACGGCGCCACCAGGGCCGTTCAGCTGGAAGCCGAGTTCCTCGGCGTCGTCGCCGACCCGTCCGGCGTAGAGCGCACCGGGTTCTCGGCGGCCACCACGCTCAGCCGCGCCGCGTTCGGCGTCGACATCCAGCTCGGGTTCGGCGCCGGCAACGCTGTGGTGGCCGACACCATCGAGATCGCCATCGAGATCGAGTTCACCTCCAGCGGACCCAGAAGTGACGAGTGCAGAAGTGATGAGTGCAGAAGTGATGAGTGCAGAAGTGATGAGTGCAGAAGTGATGAGTGCAGAAGTGATGAGTGCAGAAGGGATGAGTGCTGTGCTGAGGTACGACGTTCGACGCACCGGAAGGACCGGATAACCCATGGGCAAGGTCGTGCTGTACATGTCGATGTCCCTCGACGGATTCATCGCCGGGCCCAACGCGGGTCCGGGCAACGGGCTCGGTGACGGCGGGCACCGCCTGCACGAGTGGTTCCTGACGGGTGCCGAGGCCGGTCATCAGGGAGCCGCCGCCCGTCTGACGGGCGTGAACCGCGAGGTCATGGACGAGCTCATGGCCACTGGTGCGGTCGTTGTCGGCCGGCGGACCTTCGAGCTCGCCGGCGGCTGGGGCGGCGACCACCACGGTGGGGTGCCGGTATTCGTCCTGAGCCGCCATCAGCCCGATGCCAGGATGCGATGGCCCGCGGTGACCTATGTGAGCGACGTGGCGATCGCGATGCGCTTGGCCAAGGACGGTGCCGGCGAGAAGGACGTACTGGTCCACGGGGCACGCACCGCGCGACTGGCGCTCGCCGCCGGCGTCCTCGATGAGCTGCAGATCCATCTGATCCCGGTCCTGCTCGGGCAGGGCCATCGGCTGTTCGCGGACATGCCGCCCGACCACATCGAGCTCGAACTGCTCCGCGCCGTGGATGGGCTCGGTGTGCAGCACCTGCGCTACCGCGTGCGATCGGTCGGCTGAGCGATGGCGCTCATCCGGCTGTACATGACCATGTCCCTGGACGGCTACGTCTGCGGGCCGCACGACTGCGTGGACGCGCCGATGGGCATCGACGGGTTCCGCCTCTTCAATTGGCTCGACCGGCGCGACGACCCGGGACCGAGCGGCCAAGTGATGGCCGAGCTGAGATCCACCCGCGCCGTCATCTCCGGTCGCCGTACCTACGAACACGCCGGCCGCTGGCAGGGCGACCACCACGACGGCGTACCGGTCTTCGTGCTGACCCGCGACGTCCCGGACGACCCGCCGCCGGGCAGCGTCCGCTACGTCACCGACGTAGGCGAGTGCGCCGCGCAGGCCCGCGCGGCGGCCGGCGACGGCGACGTGATGGTGCACGGGGCCGGGGCGGCGCAGGCGCTGTTGCGGGCCGGTCAGCTCGACGAGCTCGAACTGCACGTCGTACCGGTCCTGCTCGGGCAGGGGCGTCGGCTGTTCGACAACCTGCCGGCCGAGCACATCGAGCTCGACCTGATCCGACGGCTGACCACTGCGGATGTCGAGGAGCTCGCGCAGCGTGTCACGCACCTGCGCTACCGGGTCCGCCCCCCGTGACGCATGGAGTCGCTCCCGGTCGCAGCGCAGCCGGCGCCCGTATCGAGGGCACCGAGGCGGTGAGCGGTTTGACCGTTGTTCGGGAGGGCACTTCCCGGTGGGCCGGCGAGGATCGAGCAGGTCAGACGGGCCGAGCACGTCCGCCGGCCGTCGGCGTCCGTGATCACGATGTCGTACGACGCGGTCTGCCGGCCCCGGTGCAGCGGCCGGCACACGCCCGTGACCACGCCGGCCCGTGCCGCTCGATGGTGGCTGCAGGACAGCTCGATGCCCACGGCGACCCGCTCGGGACCGGCGTACATCACCGCGGCGATCGAGCCGAGTGTCTCGGCCAGAACGGCCGACGCGCCGCCGTGCAGCAGGCCGTAGGGCTGGCGGTTGCCGGTCACCGGCATGGTCCCGATCACCTCGTCCGCGTCGTACTGCGTGATGGTGATGCCCATGCGGGCGATCAGCTGCTCCGGTGCCGCCGCGATCTGCGCGGCAACCTCTGACCCGTCGAGCATCCTCGTCCCTCCTGCTCAGGCGCGCCGGCGCGTCCGGTCAGTTGAGCCGTCGCCACGGCATCGTCGTACGCCGACCCTAGACTCGGTGCCGTGAGCCAGCCGAGCGCACCGACGACGCAGACCTCCGAGCCGCCAGCTGCCGATGGCGGCGGGCCGGCCAGGCTGCTGCTGCTGGACGGGCATTCGCTTGCCTACCGGGCGTTCTATGCGCTCAAGGACGTCGAGATGAGCACGACCACGGGCCAGCCGACCAACGCGGTCTACGGGTTCACCTCGATGCTGATCAACCTGCTGCGCGACGAGGAGCCCACGCACGTCGGCGTCGCTTTCGACGTGTCCCGCAAGACCTTCCGGTCCGAGGCCTACGCCGAGTACAAAGCCGGCCGGCAGGAGACGCCGAGCGACTTCAAGGGGCAGGTCAGCCTGATCAAGGAAGTGCTGGACGCGCTGCGGATCCCGACCTTCGGAGTCGACGGGTTCGAGGCCGACGACGTCATCGCGACCCTCACCACGCAGGCGGTCGCCGAGGGCATGCAGGTGCTGATCTGCACCGGAGACCGCGACGCGCTGCAGCTGGTCGCGGCCGAGGTGACGGTGCTCTACCCGCGTCGCGGCGTGTCGGACATGACGCGGTTCACGCCGGAGGAGGTCGAGTCCAAGTACGGCCTGACCCCGGCGCAGTACCCCGACTTCGCCGCCCTCCGCGGCGATCCGAGCGACAACCTGCCCAACATTCCGAGCGTCGGGGAGAAGACCGCGGCCAAGTGGGTGCGGGAGTACGGCGACCTCCCGGCACTCGTGGATCGCGCCGACGAGGTCAAGGGCAGGGTCGGCGACGCGCTGCGAACGCATCTCGACTCCGTCCTGCGCAACCGGCGGCTGACCGAGCTGGTCCGCGACGTCGAGTTGCCGATGGGCCCACCCGAGCTCGCGCGAGTCACCTGGGACCGCGACGAGGTGCACAAGCTCTTCGACAACCTGCAGTTCCGGGTGCTGCGTGATCGTCTCTTCGCGACGCTGACCTCCGCCGAGCCGGAGGCGGAGGAGGGCTTCGACGTCGAGGGCCGGGAGCTGGCACCGGAGGAGGTCGCCGGCTGGCTGGCCGAGCATGCCCGCTCGGGCGCGCGGATCGGTGTGTCCTTCCGCGGCAGCTGGGGGCGCGGGACGGGCGAGATCGAGGGCATCGCGCTGGCCGTGACCGAGGGCGAGGGCGCCTACATCCAGATCGCCGCTCTGCCCGCCGACGCGGAGCAGGCGCTCGCCGGCTGGTTGTCCGATGCCGGCGTACCCAAGGCGGTGCACGACGGCAAGGGCCCGCTGCTCGCGCTGCACGCGCGCGGGTTCGGGCTGGCCGGCGTCACCAGCGACACGGCCCTCGCGGCCTACCTCGCTCTGCCGGGCCAGCGCAGCTTCGACCTGGCCGACCTCGCGCTTCGCTACCTGCACCGCGAGCTGCGCGCGGACGAGCCCGAGTCGGCCCAGCTCTCGCTGGACGGCGGGGAGGAGGAGTCCGACGCGCTGCTGGCCCGGGCCGAGATGGTCCGCGCCCGGGCGATCGCCGACCTGGCCAAGGCCCTCGACGCCGACCTCGAGACCCGCGGGGCCACCCGCCTGCTGCGGGAGCTCGAGCTGCCGCTCTCGATCGTCCTGGCGCGGATGGAGGAGGCCGGTATCGGCGTCGACTCCGAGCACCTCAGCGGGTTGCGCTCGGAGCTGGCCGCACGGGTCAAGGAGATCGAGCAGGACGCCTACGCCTACGTCGGACGCGACTTCAACCTCGGCTCGCCGAAGCAGCTGCAGCAGATCCTCTTCGACGAGCTGTCCCTGCCCAAGACGAAACGGATCAAGACCGGATACACCACCGACGCCGATTCGCTGCTCTGGCTCGCACAACAAGCGCCCGAGATCGAGCTGCCGGCGATCCTGCTGCGGCACCGCGATGTGGCGCGGCTCAAGACGGTCGTCGAGTCCCTGATCCCGATGGTCGATGACGCCAATCGGATCCACACCACCTTCGGCCAGACCATCGCCGCGACGGGCCGGCTCTCCTCGACCGACCCCAACCTGCAGAACATCCCCATCCGCACGGCCGAGGGGCGCCGGATCCGCGAGGCCTTCGTCGTCGGGCCTGGCTTCGAGTCGCTGATGACGGTCGACTACAGCCAGATCGAGATGCGGATCATGGCCCACCTTTCGGAGGATTCCGGCCTGATCGAGGCGTTCACAACCGGTGAGGACCTGCACACCTTCGTCGCCTCGAAGGCGTTCGGCCTGCCGCCGGAGCAGGTCGATCCCGAGCTGCGGCGTCGCGTCAAGGCCATGTCCTACGGCCTGGCCTACGGCCTGTCGGCCTTCGGGCTCGCCAACCAGCTCAAGATCACGCCGGAGGAGGCCCGCGAGCAGATGACGGCCTACTTCGAGCGGTTCGGCGGCGTCCGCGACTACCTGCACAACGTGGTCGAGGAGGCCCGCCGCACCGGCTACACCGAGACGATCCTCGGCCGCCGGAGATACCTTCCCGATCTCACCAGTGACAATCGGCAGCGCCGCGAGATGGCCGAGCGGATGGCCCTCAACGCGCCGATCCAGGGATCGGCCGCGGACATCATCAAGGTCGCGATGCTCGGCGTCGACCGGGTCCTGACGGAGTCCGGCCTCGCGTCGCGGATGTTGCTGCAGGTGCACGACGAGCTGGTGCTCGAGATCGCGCCGGCGGAGCGCGAGCTGGTCGAGCGCCTGGTGCGCCACGAGATGGGCGCCGCCTACGAGCTGTCCGTGCCGCTGGACGTGTCCGTCGGAGTCGGCCGCACGTGGCATGACGCCGGGCATTGAGTCCAGCCGGGGATCGGCCGCGGACCGCCGCCGTCCGACCGCCCGGTTGGCGCCGGCTGCGGTCGGTGCCGTCTTCACGATGTTCGGGCTGCTCGGCGGTGCGCTCTCCGGCGTCCTGCCCTCGCTGCGCGAGCGCTTGCACACCAGCGCATCCGGGCTGTCGATGCTGCTGCTCGTCGGCGCCTTCTGCGCGATCGCCGGCATCCAGGTCTCGGGCCGGCTGGCGGACCGGTACGGCGCCCGCCGCGTCACGCTCGGGTTCCTGGTCCCGCTGATCGTCGGCGTTGCCGCGCTCGGAATGGCCCGCTCGCTCGGCACCGCACTGGCGTGTGTGGTCCTGACCGGTCTCGGCAAGGGCGGCAGCGATACCTCGATGAACGCGCTTGGCGTCCAGGTCGAGCGGGCGCGCGCGGCGCCGATCATGAGCCGGCTGCACGCGATGTACAGCGTCGGCGTCCTGTCCGGGTCGGGACTGGTCGCGGTGGTGCCGACCGTCTCCGGTCGGTCGGGCGCGCGGGTCGCCCCGGTCGTGCTGCTCGCCATCGCGGCGCTGTCCGTCGCCGGCTGGCTGGCGTTGCTCCGGGCGCTGCCGGACCCGCCGCCACGCGATCACGAGCCGGCCGCGCCGCGGCCACGCCGGGCGGGGGCCGGCACCCTCGTCTGGGAGCTCGCCGCGCTGAACGTCGCCCTCATGCTCATCGCCGGGACCGCCGCGGACTGGTCATCGGTGCAGGTCACCGACGTCGGCCGGGTCGACGCCGGCACCGGCGCGTTCGGCCTGACCGCGTTCTCCGCCGCGATGATGGCGGTCCGGTTCGGTGGGGACGGGGCGATCCGGCGGATCGGCCGCGTCCGTGCCGTGCGGGCCGGCGCCGTGGTGGCGCTGGCGGGATATCTCGTGGTGGTGACCGCGAGCCCGTTCGCGCTGCTCCTGGTCGGATGGGCGGTCGTCGGCGCCGGCGTCGCCGTGATCGCGCCGTCGGTCTACGCGGCGGCGGCCTACCTCGGCGGCGGCCGCACGCTGGCAGTGGTCACCAGTGCGGGCTCGCTGACATCGCTCGCCGCGCCGCCGCTGATCGGCGCGGTCTACCACTGGCAGGGACCCCGCGCGGCGATGCTGATCCCGCTGGTGCTGTGCCTGGTCACCGCCCGGCTGGCCGGCGCGTTGCGTCCGGCGGTGGCGGCGCCGGTGGATCAGGGGGTCCGGGTCGGCGGCGACCCCGCGCCGGGCTGATCGAGGCGATCGAGCAGCCACCGCGGACCGGTCACATGGGCGCCGGCGGCCCGCACGCGCTCCCGCAGCTTCCGGTCCGCGGTCACGACGATCCGGACCGGCGCGGCCGGCGTACCGGCGATGCCCACGATCGTGTCGTCACCGGAGCCGGGAGCGGGTACGACGTCGACGCCATCGGTCGCCGCGAGGTCGCGCGCCCGTCCCTCGACGACCAGGCTGATGCGCGGGAAATAGGCTGAGAGTGTGCCCGGCGCGACCGGCAGATCGCCCGCGGGGATGGGCGTGCCGGCGAGGCTCGCCAGCCGGTCCCGCAGCCGCGCAGCCGCGCCGAGCCGGTCGCGCCACCAGCCGTCGGGCCGGCTGCCGACCACGTTGGCCGCATCGACGATGACCATCGGCGCCGCTCCGGCTCCGGCCAGCGCCGGCCATGCGGCCGCCAGGCCGGGGTGCAGCGGCAAGCCCGGGCCGGCCGGATCGGGGCGGATGTCGGTCGCCGGCATCCAGCGGACGTCGTCGGACTCCCAATTCAGGACCGCGTCGATCTCGGTGTCGATGTCCGCGACGACGGTGGCGTAACTCCACGGGCCGTGATCGTCAAGGAGCACGCCGGCCGGTCGGACCGGCGCCCCGAGGCCGGTCTCCTCCGCGGCCTCCCGCAGGGCCGCCGCAAGGACGCTCTCGTGGCCGTCGCGGGCCCCGCCCGGGAGCCCCCAGGTCCCGCCGTGATCGCTGCGCGCCGACCGCAGCTGCAGCAGGACGCGCCCTCCGGCCGAGCGCAGCAGGAGCCCCGCGGCGCCGAACCGTCCCCAGTGCCGCTCCCCGCAGCCGCAATCGACCCAGGCGCTCCCGTCGCCGGCCGTCATGGGACCGGGAGATTGCAGATGAAGATCGCGGTGCCGGGCAGGAGGGCACCGCGCTGCGGGCTCCACTGGCCCCAGACCGCGTCGTTCCCGGGCGTCCACTCCGGCTCGATCAGATCGGTCAGGGCGAACCCGGCCGCGACGATCTCGCGCACGCGGTCGCCGAGGGTCCGGTGATGCTCGACATAGGTCGGTACGCCGGCCGCGTCGATCTCGACGTACGGCGATCGGTCGAAGTACGGCGTCTGGGCGCGCAGCCCGGCCGGCCCGGGATCATCCGGGAAGATCCAGCGGATCGGGTGCGTGGTCGCGAAGACCCAGCGGCCACCGGGCCGGAGCACGCGGGCCACCTCGCGCATGACCAGGGCGGAGTCGGCGCAGAAGGGCACCGCCCCGAAGGCCGAGCAGGCGAGGTCGAAGCTGCCGTCGGCGAAGGGGAGTGCCTCCGCGTCGGCCTGCACCAGCGGGACGGTCACGCCGCTACGGGCCCCAGCCGACGCCGCTTGAGCGAGCATGCCGCCGGAGACGTCGAAGCCGACGGCGTACGCACCTTGCATTGAGAGCCATCGGCTGCACGCGCCCGCACCGCATCCGACCTCGAGGACAGTCCGGCCGCTCACGTCGCCGAGCAGGTGCAGCTCGGCCTCGGTCGCGCCCTCGGGACACCAGCGGAACCGCACATCGCCGAGGAAATCGCCGTGCTCGGCTTGGTACGCCGCGGCGTCGCCATCCCACCACGACCGATTGGCGCGCGACGAGGCGAGCGACGAGAGGGGAAGCCGGGCCACGCCGGATGGGCCGTCAGCGCTCACGGAGGCAACGTATCCTTCGCGTCGCGAGCCGCTCACCCCGACGGCACCTGAACACCACCAGCAGAAAATCCAACCCGGCCCGACGACCACCAGCCGACCGAGCAACCCGGCCCGACGACCGCCAGACCGGATCGGGGTGACCTCGAGGAATTGACCCGGGCCTGTGCCCAGCACTATCCTGCAGGGCGCGTTCGAGGGTCCTGCGCGCCTCGGAATGGAGCAGGCCGCAACTCGTCCGTACGTCTGGAAGCTACGCGCCGTCGGCCGCTGTGTAAATCGTGCGCAGACCTCGTGTGCCATTGGTCGTACTGGCGCCCGGGTCGGGTATCACGGCCCCGGGAGGATGGGCTCTCGGTCGCTCCGCATCGATGTCTGTCCACCCGGAGCCTTCCACCACATGACCTCATCTACCGTGACCACCCCCGTCGCCGAACCGACGGGAAGCAGCACCCCCAGCGTCGCAATCAACGACATCGGCTCGGCCGAGGACTTCCTCGCCGCCATTGACAAGACCATCAAGTATTTCAACGACGGTGACATCGTCGAGGGCACCATCGTCAAGGTCGACCGCGACGAGGTACTGCTCGACATCGGCTACAAGACCGAAGGCGTCATCCCCTCCCGCGAGCTCTCGATCAAGCACGACGTTGACCCGAACGAAGTGGTCAAGGTCGGCGACGAGGTCGAGGCCCTGGTCCTTCAGAAGGAGGACAAGGAGGGCCGCCTGATCCTGTCCAAGAAGCGCGCGCAGTACGAACGTGCGTGGGGCACGATCGAGCAGAAGAAGGACGCCGACGAGGTCGTCGAAGGCACCGTCATCGAGGTCGTGAAGGGCGGCCTAATCCTCGACATCGGCCTGCGCGGCTTCCTGCCGGCCTCGCTCGTGGAGATGCGGCGCGTGCGCGACCTGCAGCCCTATGTCGGCCGGCAGCTCGAGGCCAAGATCATCGAGCTCGACAAGAACCGCAACAACGTCGTGCTGTCCCGCCGGGCCTGGCTGGAGCAGACGCAGTCCGAGGTCCGCAGCGAGTTCCTGAACAAGCTGCAGAAGGGCCAGGTCCGCAGCGGCGTCGTGTCCTCGATCGTCAACTTCGGCGCCTTCGTCGATCTCGGCGGTGTCGACGGCCTGGTGCACGTCTCGGAGCTGTCCTGGAAGCACATCGACCACCCGAGCGAGGTCGTCGAGGTCGGCCAGGACGTCACCGTCGAGGTGCTCGACGTCGATCTCGAGCGCGAACGCGTGTCGCTGTCGCTCAAGGCTACGCAGGAGGACCCGTGGCGCCAGTTCGCCCGGATCCACCAGATCGGACAGGTCGTCCCGGGCCGGGTCACCAAGCTGGTGCCGTTCGGCGCGTTCGTCCGCGTCGACGAGGGCATCGAGGGCCTCGTGCATATCTCCGAGCTGGCCGAGCGCCACGTCGAGATCCCCGAGCAGGTCGTCCAGGTCGGCAACGAGATCCTTGTCAAGGTCATCGACATCGACCTCGAGCGGCGCCGCATCAGCCTCTCGCTGAAGCAGGCCAACGAGAGCGCGGTGGGTGCGGGCGGCGAGCCGGCCGCGTTCGACCCGTCGCTGTACGGCATGGAGGCGCAGTACGACGACGCCGGCAACTACATCTACCCCGAGGGCTTCGACCCCGAGACCCAGGAGTGGCTGCCCGGCTACGAGTCGCAGCGCGACACGTGGGAGAAGCAGTGGGCCGAGGCGCATGCTCATTACGAGGCGCACATCAAGCAGGTCGCGGATGCCAAGAAGGCCGACGCAGAGGCGGCGGGCGATCAGTCCTTCACCTCCAACGCCGTTGAGACCGGCGACGAGGGCACCCTCGCGTCCGACGAGGCGCTGGCCGCCCTTCGCGCCAAGCTGGCCGGCGGCGAGGAGTAACACCGGCACGACCTGAACAGCCCGATCTGAACAGCCCGATCTGAACTGCACGATCTGAACTGCACGATCTGAACTGCATCGAGCGCGCCGCCGTCGAGCGGCGCGCTCGTTGCGTTCGGCGGCGGTGTCGGGACGCGCCGTACCGGACATTTCGTCGCGTGGCGGTGCTGCGTACGAACCGGTACAGGACGTACCGTGAGGTTGTGATCGATCGATGGCTACGCGGCCGAGCGCGTCATGGGGTCCACGCCGGCTGCGCGGGCATCGCCGCGGCGGTGCTGCTCGCCGGAGCGGTTGCCTGCAATCGCACGTCAGGCGACAACGCGCCCGCTACGCCGAGCTCGGCCCGGTCGAGCCACTCGGCGTCCGGTGCATCGCAGCCGAAATCGGGAACGTCGCCGGGCTCGGCGTCTCCGTCCGGGCCGAAGAGCAAGCCGGGCTCGATATCGGGTCCGACGTCGTCGAAGCCCGGAAAGTCCTCCGGCCCCGGCAAGTCGACGCCGCGGAAGTCCAGCTCGCCGGGCAGGTCGTCCAAGGCGCCGTCGAAATCGGCTAAGCCGCCGAAGTCGACCGGCCCGGCCAGCCAGGAATTCAAACGGCTGCCGACGGCGTGCTTCGAGGTCGCGACGGATGCGCAGGTCAAGTCCGCGACGAGGGTGCCGTTCACCGGTCACACCCGATTCATCGTCGGCGTTCCGATCAAGAAAGTCGGCCGTCTGGCCCGGGTCACCTGCAGCTACGGCGTCGTCAACGGCAAGCCGTCCTACCCGGTCGAAATCGGCCTCTCCAAGTACAGCAACGCGTCCTCGGCCAGCAGCCGGGTCAAGGTCACCATCCAAACCGAGCGGGCCGGTGGGGCGACCTTCAAGGACCTCACCGTTGACGGGAAGCCTGCGACGCTGCTCCAGGGCACGACCGGGTCATTGTTGGTCTACGCGGTCGGGGTCTACACGATCGCGCTGAGCGTCGATGCGAGCGCGCACGCGCCCGATCCCCAGGCTTCGCTTGCGGCCCTGGCCGAGGTCGTCCAGACGAACCTCAAATCGCTGAGCTAGCCGGCTCGTGTTGCGGGTCGGCCTGACCGGCGGCATCGGTTCGGGCAAGAGCACGGTCGCCGCCGGGCTGTCCGCACACGGTGCGCTCGTCGTGGATGCCGACCGCCTGGCCCGTGAAGTGGTCGAGCCCGGCACGCCCGGATTCGCCGACGTGGTCGAGGCCTTCGGCACTCGGACGCTGACCGCGGACGGCGCACTGGACCGGGACGCACTCGGCCGCATCGTGTTCGCCGACAGCGCGGCGCGGGAGCGGCTCAACGCCATCGTGCACCCCCGGGTGGCGGCCCGCGCGGCCGAGCTGATGGCGACCGTGCCATTGGGCAGCGTCGTCGTGTACGACGTACCCCTGCTCGTCGAGAATGGCCTAGCGGATGACTATGACGTCGTGGTCGTCGTCGAGGCACCGGCCGATGCGAGGCTCGCCCGGCTGCTGGCGAAAGGGCTGGATCGCGGGGCGGCCCGCGCGCGGATGGCGGCGCAGGCATCCGACGAGCAACGTCGTGCCGTCGCTGACGAGGTGCTCGTCAATGCCGGCAGCGCCGCGGAGCTGACCGAGGCGGTCGACCGCCTGTGGCAGCGACTGCTCGAGCGCCGGACGGGAGACGGATGAGACGACGAAGGCCTGGGATTCCGGGCCCTCACGTGGGTGGGCGATACAGGGATCGAACCTGTGACCCCTACCGTGTCAAGGTAGTGCTCTCCCGCTGAGCTAACCGCCCGTACTGGCCGTGCGATGGTGCCTCTTCCGAGGTGGAGACGGGATTTGAACCCGTGTACACGGCTTTGCAGGCCGTTGCCTCGCCTCTCGGCCACTCCACCGTGCCGCGATCCTGCCGAGTCCGGGCCGATGTGTGCGGTGCAGGACTCAACCGAGCGGACGACGGGACTCGAACCCGCGACCCTCACCTTGGCAAGGTGATGCGCTACCAACTGCGCTACGTCCGCGAAAACGCGCCTTGAACTTTAGCCGACGCGTTGCGGACCGGCCAACTCGGGGAGGCTGTGGGCTAGCCGCGCGATGCCAGTAGCAGCAGGGCGAGCTCGGCTTCGAAGTCGATGCCGTCGAGCTCAGTGCCGACAGGGACGAGCTCCCAGACGGCGTGGACGAATTGCCGCACCTCGGCGCGGGGCAACCGCATGCTCGTCGCGGTCCGGCCGTTGCGCAGCGAGAGGATGAGCCAGTCCCGATCGGTGGGATGGTTGCTGGCGGGGGCAAGGCTGATGTCGCCGATTCCGGCGGTGCCGGAGAGTCCGGCCGTGATCAGCTCTCTGCTGGTGTACCAGGTCACCGCGTCTGGGTCCGGCACGGCGTCATCGAGCTCGTGATCGCAGTGCGCGTCGAAGATCAGGCGGACCTCGAAGGGCTGACTGGGGTCGTAGCACAACGTGAGGGGTGCGACTCGCACCAACGTGCTCTCGAAGCCGCTCGGAGGCTCGGCGTCGTACCCGTCGGCCGCCGGCGAGTGAAGCCGGGCGAGCAGCGTGTGGCACGCTGGCTCCTTGAAGGTCATTTCGGGAGTTCCCCTCGGTCCGGTGCGTAAGCGTTGTGGCGTTACCTCAGTATTATTGCCCAGAAGAAGGCTTCCCTGTCATCTAATTGCGGCAGACCGGCGTGTTTCACCCGATTGCGGGATTCCGGCAGCGTCGTTGGGACCCGCGCCGGGCTGCCCGGCCGCTGCCGTAATCTGGAACAGGTCTACATCCGCCGACGTCCGGGCTCCCCACCGCCCGCTGAGGTGAGCCGGTGCCTGAAGATCTGCGTGCGGACCCCGACGCGGCCGCGCGCTCACGCCGGCCCCTTGGGCACATACGACGCCTGTCGGGACTGCGCCTGCGGCTGCGGGCGGGCCCGGTATCCGGACCGCTTTACCGCGCCCTCGTCGCCGTCGTCGGGCTGGTCATCATCGCCGGCGGGCTGCTGCTGGTACCGCTTCCCGGGCCGGGTTGGCTGATCGTCTTCGTCGGTCTGGCCGTCCTGGCCTCGGAGTTCCAGTGGGCCGCGCGGCTGTTGCGCTGGGGTCGGGAGAAGCTGACGGCGTGGACCCGCTGGCTCCGCGAGCGGGGCCGGCCGGCGCAGGTGCTCGTCGCGATCGCGACTCTCGCGTTCGTCGTCGCGGTGATCTGGGCATACCTGGCCTGGCGCGGCGTACCGGCCTTCGTGCCGGACCAGATCGAAACACAGCTCGATCGGAACGTGCCCGGCCTCGGCTGAGTCGGCGGGCGCCGTACCGGAGAACGGCAGGGGGATCCCGTATAGTTCGACTGTCCGCCAGCGCGGGCGATTGGCTCAGCGGTTAGAGCGCTCGCCTCACACGCGAGAGGTCACTGGTTCGATTCCAGTATCGCCCAC
>JBBSHJ010000018.1:0-41792 GCA_038253135.1 Mycobacteriales bacterium
GACGATCTACCGCTCGGAATTCCGGCCGAGCGAGCTCACCCCGGAGCCGCGGACCTTCCTCACGTTGAACGTGGTCGTCGCCGACAGCCTCGGTGAGGCGCGGGATCTGGGCCTCCCCCAGGCGCAGGCGATGGCCCGGCTGCGCACCGGCCGGCCGATGGGGTTTCTCGACCTCGTCGAGGACGCGCAGCAACGCGAGCTCCCGCCCGATCAGCAGGCGCCGCCTGACGCGGCCGCCGAGATCGTGCGGCTGGCCGAGCATTTCGGCGTCGATGAGGTGATGGTCAACCCGCAGGCATCCGCCCGACGCGGCGCGGATCCCCGCCGCGCTGCCGCCCGCGAGTACACGATCGACGCTCTCGCCCGAGAGCTCCTCTGACCGTCCGCATCAACATCGCGCCCCGAGCGTTGGCTCGCCGAGTGCGCAGCACGTCGAACGACGTGCGTACGCCGTCCCTCAGGCGCGGCGGAGCCAGATGTGCAGGCCGAGGTCATCGTCCATGGTGCTGAACATCAGGTCCCCGGGCGGTCCCTCGTGCACGCTGGTGGCGAGGACCTCCGCGGCGAGCTGATCGCCGTGGGTGCGGATCGCCTCGGCCGGCTCGGGCGAGCCACCGACCCGCCACCACAAGGCGATCCGGTCGGTGACCTCGAAACCGGCGCCCTTGCGGGCCTCCTGCACCAGCCGGACGACGTCGCGGATCAGACCGGCGAGCCGCAGCTCGTGGGTCAGCTCGAGGTCGAGCGCGACCGTGTCCGAGCCCGCCGACGCCACCGCCCAGCCGGACCGCGGGGTCTCGGCGATGACGGCATCGTCACCCGATATCGGCACGAGCTCCCCGTCGACCGAGACCTCCGCACGCCCCTCCCGGTATGCCGCGACAAACCGCTCCACGTCGGCGGCCGAAATGGCGGACGCAACCGCTTGGGTGCGCTTGCCAAATCGGCGTCCGAGGGCCCGGAAATTCGGCTTGACCGACAGTTCGACGAGCTCGCCGGTGTCGCTCAGATTGGCCAGCTCGACGACATTGAGCTCGTCCCGCACCTGCTCCCTCAGCTCGTCCGGTACGCCGTCCCACCCGGGAGCGGAGATCAGCGCCTGCGACAGCGGCTGGCGGGTCTTCATCTTCGAGTCGGCCCGCGCCGAGCGGCCGAGCTCGACCAGCCGGCGTACCACGGCCATTTGCGACGACAACGTCTCCTCGACCAGGCCGGGATCGGCGCTCGGCCACGACGCGAGATGCACCGAATCGACCGATCCGGTCGCGGCGAAGAGCGCACCCCACACCCGCTCGGTGACAAACGGGATGAGGGGAGCCAGCAGCCGCGTCAGGATCTCAAGGCAGTCATGCAGCGTCGACAATGCCGCCGGATCGCCGTCCCAGAATCGGCGGCGCGACCGGCGGACATACCAATTCGAGAGATCGTCGATACAGGCCGCCAGGGCCTTTCCGGCCCGCGCCGTATCGAAATCCTCCAATGCCGCGTCGACCTCACCGGTGACGCGGTGCATTTCTGCCACCGCCCAACGATCGAGGACGGTCCGGCCTGTGCCGCTCGCCGCCCCCGGGGTCCAGTCGTTCGCCCGGGCGTAGAGGGACTGGAACGACGCCACCGACCAGTAGGTGCGGATCACCTTTGACGCGATCTCGTCGAGCACCTTGTGCCCGACCCGGCGAGACGACCACGGCGACCCGCTGCACAGCATGAACCAGCGCAGCGCGTCCGCACCGTGTCGGTCCATCAGCGGAACCGGCTCGAGGATGTTCCCGAGGTGCTTGCTCATCTTGCGTCCGTCCTCGGCGAGGATGTGGCCGAGACAGAGCACATTCCGGTAGGACGACCGGTCGAACACCAGCGTGCCGATCGCCATCAGCGAATAGAACCAGCCACGCGTCTGATCGATCGCCTCGCAGATGAAATCGGCCGGGTACGCCGCGCGCGCCTCGTCGGCGTTGCGGTAGGGCGCGCCGAATTGCGCGAACGGCATCGACCCGGAATCGAACCAGGCGTCGATCACCTGGGGCACCCGGCGATAGACGCCGCCCTCCCCCGGCTTGCTGAAGGTCACCTCGTCGACAAAGGGCCGGTGCGGATCGTCCAGGTCGACGCCCGAGAGCTCGTGTAACTCCGCAAGCGATCCCACGCACACCATCCGGGACGGATCGGCGTCGTTTCGCCACACCGGCAGGGGCGTGCCCCAATAGCGATCGCGGGACAGCGCCCAGTCGATGTTGTTGTTGAGCCAGTCGCCGTATCGACCGTGCTTGATCGTCGCGGGATACCAACTCGTCGCCTCGTTCTCGGCGAGCAGCCGGTCCTTGATCGCCGTCGTGCGGACATACCAGGCGGGGAGGGCGTAATACATCAGCGGCGTGTGGCACCGCCAGCAGTGCGGGTAGCTGTGCGTATAGGGGACGTGCCGGAACAGCAGCCCGCGCGCCCGGAGGTCCGCCACCAGCGGCGCGTCGGCGTCCTTGAAGAAATCTCCCCCGATCAGCGGCAAGCCGGGCTCGAAATGACCATCGCCGCGGACCGGATTGATGACCGGAAGCCCATATCTGCGGCCCACGCCGAGGTCGTCCGCGCCGAAGGCCGGCGCCTGATGGACCAGGCCCGTGCCGTCCTCGGTGGTGACGTAATCGGCCAGGACGATGTAATGGGCGTCCTCGACCGGGACGAGCTCGAACGGCCGCTGGTATTCCCACCGCTCCATTTCGCGGCCGGCGTACGACCCGAGCACCTCGACGTGCTCGCCCAGTGCCTTGTGCAGCAGCGGTTCGGCCACGACGAAGGTGCCCGCGTCCGTCTTCGCCACGAGATAGATCACGTCCGGACGTACGGCGACGGCGGCGTTGGAGACCAGCGTCCACGGCGTCGTCGTCCAGATGAGCAGGTCGGCCCGACCGGCCCACGGTCCCGACGTCAGCGGGAAGCTGGCATAGACCGACGGATCGGTGACATCCTCATAGCCCTGCGCGACCTCGTGGTCCGACAGCGCCGTGCCGCAGCGCGGGCAGTAGGGCGTGACGCGGAAGTCCTCGACCAGCAGGCCCGCATCAAAGATTCGCTTGAGCGCCCACCACACCGATTCGACGTAGTCCGGTGTCATGGTCCAGTAGGCGTGCTCGTTGTCGGCCCAATAACCCATCCGGTCGCTCATGGCCTCGAAGGCGTCGACGTGCCGCTGCACGCTCTCCCGGCACCTCGCGTTGAATTCGGCGATGCCGTAGGCCTCGATGTCGGGCTTGCCGGTGAAGCCGAGCTCCTTCTCCACGGCCAGCTCGACCGGCAGGCCGTGGCAGTCCCAGCCGGCGCGGCGCGGCACGTGGTAGCCCTTCATCGTGCGGTAGCGCGGGAAGACGTCCTTGAAGACGCGAGCCTCGACGTGGTGGGTGCCGGGCATGCCGTTGGCCGTGGGCGGGCCCTCGTAGAAGGTCCATTCCGGCCCGCCCACGGTGGCGTCGATGCTGCGCTGGAAGACCTTCCGCTCGCGCCAGCCGTCGATGACGGCGTGGTCGAGCCCGGGCAGGTCGACGTGCGGCGGCAGGGGGGCGTATCCGGTCACCGGCGGTTCTCCTTCGAGTCGTGCGCGCTGACTCGAGGGACGACGCCGTCTGGCGCGCGCCGCGGTACCACCCTCGTTGGTACGCCGGCCGGCGTACCCGCTTCGTTCGGGCTGGTCCGGGTCTAGTGGGGCTCGCGCCCGTTCTTCCGGAGCTCGGAGGTGATTTCGCCAGCGGACCGTGCCCCCGGGCTTGCACCATCCCCGGGTCGCTCCGGCCGGTTTCCGCCGCTACTCGTCCTCGTCAACGCCGTACCCGATCCTAGCCGTCGCCACCCGTCCGTGCCGACGCCCGTCAGTTGCGGCGCACGTGCAGGAGGTATTCCTTGCGGTGGAGTGGATTGTGACCGGTCCGCGCCCGCGACGGCGCCTCACCACGCACCGGCTGGTAGTGACCGAACTCGCTCTCGAGCACGCCCTCGCCCTGCGAGAGCGCGGGGAGGAGCTCCTGCAATTCGTGCACCCGGGCCGCGGGAATGGTCCCCTCGAGCACGTCGGTCGACCCCTTGCTGACCTGCGTCTGCACGACGGTGCGGAGCCGCGCCAGAACGGGGATGATCGGCGGGAGCCGGTCGGCCGGGATCTCCAGGCGGAAACGGTGCATCGGCTCGTAGACCGCCGTGCCGGCCTGCCGCACCGCCTCCATCAACACCAGGGGCGTCAGCTTCCGGAAGTCGCCGGCGCTGGTCGAGATGCTCGAGTCGAAGCTCTGCCCGCGCTTGCCCTGACGCGGGATGTAGCCGGTGTGCGTCATCGTCACCTCGCAGTCCGCGACCTGCCAGCCGTAGAGCCCCTGCTCGAGCGTGCCGTGCACGGTTTCCTCGACCGCCGTGGCGAATGACGGCGGGATCGTGCCGTGCACCTCGCCGGCCAGGCGGAAGTGGGTCCCACCGCCGACCGGGCCGGGCTCGACCCGGAGCCCGACCGTGGCGAGATACGGGCTGGGATCATCGCGGATGGTGGGCTTGACGCTCTGGTGGGTGCTCGTGCCGGGTGACTCCTCGAGAAACTCCGCCGCCGACCCGGGACCGATGAGGCGCTCGATACAGATGGTCGAGGTCTCGCGGAACTCGACCTCGAGGTCGAAATCGTCCACGAGAGTCGACTGGATGACTTCCTTCTGCACCTCGCCGTAGAGGGAGACCGCGAGCTCGCGCCGGGCGTCATCCTGGCGAAGGTTGATCAACGGGTCCTGCTCGGCGATCTGGGTGAGCGCGACGTGCAGACGCCCCATGTCCGAGGGATGAGTTGGTACGACGACCGTCTCGAGGGTCGGCGGCGCGAAGTAATGGGCGCCGTCCGCATCCGCGGTGCCGACGGGATCGCCGATCCGCACCTCGCCCAGCCCCCAGACCTTGGCGATCTCGCCGGCCGCCACCGCTCTGCGCTCCTGCGTCGTACCGCTGTGGAAGACCCTGATCGCCGTGATCTTCGCGTCCCCGCCATGACCGACCTGGACCCGATCGCGGGCGCGGGCCGTCCCTGCGAACATCCGCACGTAGGCGACCCGCTCGCCGGCGGGACCGCGTTCGATCTTGAAGACGGTCCCGGACACGGGTCCGGCGGCGTCTCCGCGGGAGCGCGGCAGCAGCTCGCGGATGCCGCCGACCAGCGGGTCGATGCCGGCGCCGGTGATGGCCGACCCGGCAAAGACCGGGTGCACCTGGGCTCGCCGCGACTGCCGGACCAGCGCCCGGCGCAGTCGCGGTGAGGACACCCGCTCATCGGCGACGTACGCCGCCATCAGCCGCTCGTCGTGGTCGGCCAGCACGCTGATCTGCGCTGCCGCGTGATCGGCATCAGGATCGCCGTACGGCGTGAACCGTGCGGCACGGGTGCCGAGCTCGACCGGCGTACCCATCGAGACAATCGCCGGCGTGAGCCGCTCCGCGATGGATCGCAGCAACGGCTCGTGCTGCGCGCCGACGCGATCGATCTTGTTGATGAAGAGAACGGTCGGGATGCGCAGCCGTTGCAGCGTCCGCATCAGCACGCGCGTCTGCGGCTGCACGCCCTCGACCGCGGAGATCACCAGGACGGCTCCGTCGAGCACGTTGAGCACCCGCTCGACCTCGGCGATGAAGTCGGGGTGACCAGGCGTATCGATCAGATTGACCGTCAGATCACCGAGCGCGAACGACACCACCGCGGACTTGATCGTGATGCCCCGGCGGCGTTCGAGCGCCATGGTGTCGGTCTGGGTGTCGCCGCCGTCGACGCTGCCGACCTCGTCGATGACCCCGGCGGTGTGGAGCAGCCGTTCGGTCAGGCTGGTCTTACCGGCGTCGACATGCGCCAGGATGCCCAGGTTGAGTGTCTTCACGAAGTGTCATGTCCTTTGGATGAGTCACCTGCTGCATGGACATGCACGCTTCGCGCATCGGAGTCTCCTTCGCCGGCCGGCCGCTGGTAAAAGTGCAGCAGACCGAACCTGCGCCCGCAACCGAGTTGTCGATCCAGCCTACGAGGTGGCCAGCGCACAGCGCTCGAACCGGTCCAGCGCCGCTCGATTGGCTTCCCGATGCGTCTTGGCGTCTCCCCTGCCGACCCAGTTCCACTGTTGCCCGAGCACCGCTCCCCTGTCCCGATCGGTCCTCAGACGACGGAAGCGCTCCACACTCCGCTGCGTCACCGGGCAGGCCGTGTTGCCGGCAAGAGGACGCGCACCGGCGGTGTTGCGAGCCTGCAGTGGGCGGGTGATTCGCCGTCGGGTCAGTGGAACTTCTCGCCGCGGGCGAGCATCTCGACGAACGTCGCGATCCGGCGCGTCCGGGTCTCGGGTCGCTTGGCCTCCTGCAGCCGGTAGTAGATCGCGTATCGATTGTGGTTGTTCAGGCGGTCGAAGAAGCTCTGCGCCGTCGGGTTCTTCGCCAGCGCCGCGAGGAAGTCGGCGGGTACGTCGGCCGTTGCCGGGCCGGCGTACGCACGGTCCCACCGGCCGTCGGCCTTCGCGCGCTCGACCGCCCGCGCGCCGCCGGGGCGCATCCGTCCGTCCGCGATCATGGCCTCGGCGATCTCCCGGTTGCGCCTCGACCACGGGCTCCGCGCCCGGCGCGGTGTGAATGCCTGCAGGTAGCTGTCGTCGTCGAAGCGGCGCACCTGGCTGTCGATCCATCCGTGCGCGATGGCCACGTCGAGCGCCTGGTCATAGGTGATCGTGACCAACGCTCGACCCTTCTTGGCGAAGCGCAACCACACACCCGGATGGCGCTCGGGTAGGTCTTCGATGAGGGCGCGGAATTCGTCCGGATCCGAGAACAGGTGAACGTCCCGCTGCTCGGCCACAGCCCTACAGTCCGTCCCCGTCATGCCAATCGTTCTGCCAGCGCCAATCGATCGGCTCCCGCTGACGCTGGTAGCGAATATCGGTCGAGAGCCGCATCACGCCGTCGGCGCCGACATTGTCGAGCGCGGCGTGGATCGTGTAGGCCGAGTGAATGACCATGTCCCCGGGCCGGTAGTCGGCGACCAGCCAGCGACGGTCATATTTCTCCGCCAGGCCCGGCAGATCGGCCGTGATCGACGCCGCCGGCAACTGCACCGGGGCGTCGCGGTCGTCCTTAAGGACGCGGCGATGACTCGCCTCCAGATAGGTCAGGCCGCCCCGCACGACGGAGCAATCACCGAGCGGAATCCACGACGACAGCACCCGGTCGGTGCCGCCGCGCAGGTAGAGCAGGTCGTAATGTGCTTGCGTCGCCGCGCCGATCCCGCGCTCGTGCGGCCGCGTGTGCCGGATGATCTTGCGCCGGTGCAGGAACGGCGCGTCGCCGAGGAACCACTCGTACCAGCCTTTGATCGCCGGGAGCGTGCACAGCCGTTCGTACTCCGGCCCGGGCACGATGGTCTTGAAGAGGATGTGCCGCAGCGATTCCTGGTCGATCTCGCCCTCTCCCGCGATGCCGCGCTGCACGTCGTACGCCGTGTCGAGCAGGCCAGTGCCCGCGAGCTCACGGAAGTAATACGCGCGGAATCCGAGGATCTCATCGGGGTCCAATGCCCCGCGCAGGAACAGGTAGCCGTCGCGCCGCAACCGCTGCCACAGCGCGTCGCGATCCTCCCGCATGGCGGCGGGGACAGGTTCGAGCTCCCCCAGCCGGTGCGGCGCCTCGTCGAGCACGTAGCCGTTCGATGTCAGCACCCGTCCAGTCTCCCCGGTTCTCGACCGGTGCGCACCCGGCGCTCCGATTCCGGCCGCGCACGAGCAGGATCAGAGGAAGACTCCGAGCACGAGAAATGCGTTCATCGCGGTCACCAGTGCGGCGACCAACCAGAGCAGCACGCTGGTCGACCGGCGGTTGACCGAGGCGCCCATGAGACTTCGGTCCGAGGTCAGCAGCGCCAGCGGAACCAGCGCGAACGGGATGCCGAAGGAGAGCACGATCTGTGACCAGACCAGCAGCTGGCCGAGATTCGTCACCACGGCGAGCGCGACGAGTGCGGGCAGCATCGTGATCAGGCGTCGGATCGGCAGCGGGATCCGGCGCTGCACGAACCCGCCCATCACGACCTGGCCGGCGTACGTCCCGACTGCGGCGGACGACAGACCCGAGGCCATCAGCGCGATCCCGAAAGCCAGCGCGGCGCCGCCGCCGAGCGCGGCGCCCAGCCGGCTGTGCACCGAGCCGAGGTCGAAATCAGCGCCGAGCCCGGGCAACGTCGTGGCCGCCACCACCAGCATCGCGACATTGACCAGCCCGGCAATCCCCAGCCCCAGCAGGCAATCCGCGCGGTTGAGCCGCAGGAGGGTACGCCGTTCGCCCGCGTCGGCCGGATTGATCCGGTCGGTGTGCAGGGCCGAGTGCAGGTAGACGGCGTGCGGCATCACCGTCGCCCCGACGATCCCGACGGCGAGCCCGATCGCACCGTGACCGCCGAGATCCGGCGCCAGACCCCGGCCGAGGGCCGACCATGGCGGAGCCGCGCCCGCCGCGATGACGAATCCGATCCCCGCCGCCACGACCGTGAGCATCGCCACGATGAGCAGCTCGAAGCGCCGGTAACCGCGTCCCTGCAGCGCCAGCAGGACGAACGACACGACGGCGGTGACCAACCCGGCGGGGAGCAGCGGCAGGCCGAAGACCAGATGCATTCCGACCGCGGCGCCGATGAATTCGGCCAGGTCCGTCGCCATGACGACGACCTCGGCCTGCACCCAGAGCGCCGCGTTGGTACGACGCGAGAAGCGGGCGCCGCACAGCTGCGGCAGGCTCTCCCGCCGGACGATCCCGAGCTTGGCCGTGGCGTACTGGACCAGCGTCGCCATCGCGCTGGCCAGCACGACGACCCACACCAGCTGGTAGCCGAACCTCGACCCGGCGGCGAAGTTGGTCGCGAAATTGCCGGGATCGACGTAGGCGACCGCGGCGACGAAGGCCGGGCCGAGCACGGCGATCGGTCCGCGCCAGCGCCCTCGGGCCAGCGTGCGGTGCAGCACGGTCTGCGGGCTCGCCGGCGCGGCTGGTGCGTCTGTTGCGGTCACGTCCCTGCTCTCCGGCATTCTTCGGCATACCGAATGCAGGGTTTAGGATAGCCGAAATCCGCGGCGGGTGTCGAGATCAGCCCGGCCGCACCCGCATCGCGGCCGCGAGGTCCCGCCCGAGATCGCAGGTCACGGCGGTGGCTCCCTCGCCGACGCGCACGGTCAGCGAGCCACCGAAGGGCTGCCTGTCCCGCACCTCGATCCGATCCCCGATGCTGACCGGGAGCGTGGCGAGGTAGCGCAGCATGTCGGGGTCGTGATCGCTGACCCGCGCCAGAGTGCCCACCGCGCCGGGCGCGACCTCGGTCAGGGCGACCGTGTCGCCGCTGGGCAACTCGCCATCGAGGGACGGGATCGGGTCGCCGTGCGGATCGTGCGTCGGCTCGCCCAGCAACGCCGCGATCCGCCGCTCCAGACGGGGGGAGATGGCGTGCTCGAGCGCATCGGCATCGTCGTGCACCTCGTCCCACGGCACGCCGAGGGTGCGCACGAGGAAGGTCTCGAGCAGCCGATGGCGGCGTACGACGTCCAGCGCCTTGCTCCGGCCGCCCTCGGTGAGGCGCACGCCGCGATAGGGCACGTGCTCGACCAGTGCCAGCTCCCCCAGCCGCCGCAGCATTCCGGAGACCGAGGAGGCGCCGACCGCGAGATGCGCCGCGAGGGCCGTGGTGCTGACCGGCGCGCCGTCGGCATACTCGCCAAGGGAGTAGATCGCCTTGACGTAGTCCTCGACCGACGCCGACAGCGCGTCGCGCGTCGTCGCGCGATCGGGCATCACGGCCTGCGGCGCCGGCTCACGAGGAGTCCGGCGAGGCCACCGATCACGAACATCGCGAGCAGCGCCAGCCAGAGCGGCATCGACACCGAGGGGGCGATCAGCCTGATGTGCACCGAGTTGTGGTTCTCCACGATGAAGACGATGGCGAGGACGACGAGGACGGCGATGATGACGTTTCGAGGCGTCAGAGCACCGGATGTACGGCGTTCGGCATCGTGCGAGTGCTGCTCTGTCATGGGATGCGGACCTCCGACCTCACCGCCCGGCGATGCGAGCAACGATACGCGGCTCGCACCGCCGGTCCGGTGTCCCCGCTCGCGCCGGTCAGCGTCCAGACTTGGCCTTGACCAGCCCGGCGTACCCGGCCTGCCCGCTGCGGTTGGGGTGGTACGACTCCCCCAGCGGGTTGGAGAGGCCGTTGATCCAGGCGCGGGCGTCGCAGATCCGGTGTCCGAGGAACGGCGAGCGCGGGTCGACGAACCAGGCGCCGTGCGCGTTGGCGTGCGATTTCAGGACCCGATCGAGCAGGGTCGCCGCGGAGTTCAGGCGGGCTTCATCATCCGGGCTGAAGAACGTGCCGGCGTTGCAGTCCTGGCCGTTGAACAGCCATGGATAGCCGACCGCGACGACGCGGGCGTACGGCGCGCGGGCGCGGATCGCGGAGAACATCCGGTCCAGCCGGGCGGGCAAGGTGTAGGTGATGATCGCCCGCGCCCGGTTGACCGCCGCTGCGCAGTTGGACGTCCACCACGGTTTGGCGCATTCCCTCATGACGCTGGAGAAGCCGGCATCGTTGCCGCCCGCCGACACGGTGACCAGCACCGTCGACGTACTCAGGTAACCCAACTGGCGGGCGGTGACATCGCTGGCCGTCGCGCCGCCGCACGCGCCGAAGTGCAGCGTCAACCGCTTCGCCGACGCGACGAGGCTCGGGTAGGCGTACCGCGAGCGGTAGCAGCCCGAGCCGTCGTTGAGGTAGCTGCGCGTCCCCACGCCGCTGGAGTAGGAGTCGCCGAGCGCGGCGTACGCCGGCCCGGCAGCGCCCGCCGGCAGCGGCGCCAAGCCGATGCCCATGGCGGCCGCGAGCGCGACGATGAGCGCCCGGAGCACCCCCTCGATGCGAGGACGCCGCCGTCGCCGGCCGGTGATCGTGTGCTGTGACATGCCTGCCTCCTGACCCGGTGGTCGCCGCGCCAGTACCGGCCCGGCGGAACCCACCCTCGCCGCCCGGCCACGGCCGCCGCCGGGTCGAACGGATGTCTGTGGAAACACAACACACCATCGATCGGGTATTCGTTATCTCATATGTGAGATACGGTTGCCGGCATGGCTGAGGACTACCGCGCGCGGATCGGCAACCTGATCGGGGACGCACGCAAGCATCGAGGGCTGACCCAGGGTGCGCTCGCCGAGGTGCTCGGCACCAGCCAGAGCGCCGTCAACCGGATCGAGCGCGGCCATCAGAACCTGAGCCTCGAGATGCTCGCGCGGATCGGCGAGGCCCTGGACAGCGAGATCGTCTCGATCGGCCGGCCGGGCCCGACCCACCTGCGGGTCGTCGGCGGCACCCGGCTCTCCGGCGCCATCGCGGTCAAGACCAGCAAGAACGCCGGCGTCGCCCTGCTCTGCGCGTCACTGCTGAACAAGGGCCGGACCACGCTGCGCAAGCTGGCGCGGATCGAGGAGGTCAACCGGATCATCGAGGTGCTGCAGAGCATCGGTGTGCAGTGCACCTGGATCGGGGCCGACAACGATCTCGAGATCGTGCCGCCGGAGCGCCTCGACCTCGACAACATCGATGCCGGGGCCGCGCGGCGGACGCGAACGATCATCAATTTCCTCGGCCCGCTGATGCACCTGGAGCGGGAATTCGCGCTGCCGTATCCCGGCGGCTGCGACCTCGGCACCCGCACCATCGAGCCGCACATGGCCGGGCTGCGTCATTTCGGGCTCGAGGTCAAGGCGACCGGAGGTTATTACCGCGTCGAGGTGGATCCGTCCGCGACCGGTGATCGTTCGATCGTCCTGATCGAGCGCGGTGACATGGCGACGGAGAACGTGCTGATGGCCGCCGCCCGCAGGGATGCGACCACCGTCATCCGCAACGCCAGTCCCAACTACATGGTGCAGGATTTGTGCCTTTATCTGACCCGGCTCGGTGTGATGATCGAGGGCATCGGCACGACGACCCTGACGGTGCACGGCGAGCCGGAGATCGATTGCAATGTCGACTACTCGCCGTCGGAAGACCCGGTCGAGGCGATGAGCCTCATCGCCGCGGCGATCGTCACGCGGAGCGAGATCACGATCATGCGGGCGCCGATCGAATTCCTGGAGATCGAGCTGGCACTGCTGACCGAGATGGGATTTCGCTATGACCTGAGCCCCGAATACCGCGCGGCGAACGGCTACGCGCGGCTCGTCGACATCACGACCCATCCGTCTTCCTTGCACTCACCGATCGACAAGATCCATCCGATGCCGTTCCCCGGACTCAATATCGACAATCTGCCGTTCTTCGCCGTGATCGCAGCCGTCGCGGAGGGTACGACGCTCATCCACGATTGGGTCTATGAGAATCGCGCGATCTATCTGACCGACCTGTCGAAACTCGGCGCACGCATCACCCTGCTCGATCCCCACCGCGTGAGCATCGACGGGCCGACGCGCTTCTCGGCGGCCGAGCTGGTGTGCCCACCGGCATTGCGGCCCGCGGTCGTACTCCTGCTGGCCATGCTCGCGGCGAAGGGAACCTCGGTGCTGCGCAACGTCTACGTCATCCACCGCGGATACGAGGACCTCGCGGAGCGGCTCAACTCGCTCGGCGCGCAGATCGAGACCTTCCGCGACATCTGATCGGTCGGGGTGCGACCAGCGTCAGACCTCGGCCCGCAGGCGGTCACCGACCCCGTGCACGTGGCGGAGCGCCTGCCGGTACGACTCGACCAGGCCCGTCTCGACATACGGCAGTCCGGCCCGCCGGCAGTGCGCGCGCACCAAGGGCTGCGCGAGCCGCAGGTGCGGCCGCGGCATGCTCGGGAAAAGGTGATGCTCGATCTGGTAATTCAGGCCGCCGAGCATCCAGTCGACGACGGGGCCGCCGCGCACATTGCGCGAGGTGATGACCTGCTTGCGCAGATGGTTCCACCGCGAGCCCGGTGCCGGCATCGGCATGCCCTTGTGGTTCGGGGCGAACGCGAGCCCGAGGTGCAGCCCGAGCACTGCTTGGTGCACCCCGATGAAAAGCACCGCGGCCAGCGGCGGCATCGCCAGGAAGACCACGGAGAGATAGATCGCGAGGTGAGCGACCAGCAAGGTCGCTTCGGATCGGCGCTCCGCGACCGGGCGGCGTTTCAGGCTGCGAATGCTGGAGATCTTCAGATGCAGCGCTTCAAGCGTCAGCAACGGGAGGTAGAACCAGCCTTGGTTGCGGGCCATGAACCGGCCGAATCCGGACGTCGCCGTGGCCTGCTCCCGTGTCCAGACCACGATGCCCGCGCCGACGTCGGGATCCTTGTCGACGTCATTCGGGTTCGCGTGGTGTCGATTGTGTTTGGAATTCCACCAGCCGTAGCTAAGCCCATTCAAAAGATTACCGTGGATCAATCCCAAGACCCTGCTGGTACGACGGGAATTGCTTATCTGCTGATGCGCGGCGTCGTGTCCCAGAAACAGCGTCCGAGCGCTGATGATCCCGGCCGCGATGCCCAGGCCGGCGGCAGCCAGCAGGCCGTGGACGAAGAACAGCGCGGTGAAGACGCCGACGAGTAATGTCGCATTGACACCGATCACGACGCTGTAATAATCCGGCCGTCGCTCCATGAGTCCTCGAGCCTGCACGGTCTTGACCAAATCGCAGAAGTCAACCGCTTTTTGCACAGACGGATCCAGAGCGAACAGCTCACTCATTCGATAACCTCTCGTCGTCGGACCGGCGCGGTGCGTCGTGCTCCGAGCGTCACCCAGGAATCGATGCCGCGCAGGAGACCTGCCCTACCGATCGAAGGTGGTGCCAGCACCTTACCCTGTCGGCCTGTGCGCGACCGGATTTCGGGCATGGGAGCATCGCACGCCATGACCAGGAACCAGAAACGGCCCGTCGCCGTGATCGGCGCCGGCACCATGGGCGGTCCTGCCGCCGCGGCGGCCCGGGCGGCCGGTCACTCGGTGACGGTCTTCGATCTCGATCCGATCGCGATCGCCGCGGCCGGGGCGGCCGGACACGAGATCGCCGACACCCCGGCCACGGCCGCGGCCGGCGCGGCGGTCGTCCTCCTGTCGCTCCCGACCCCCGACGCCGTACGCACCGTCCTGACCAGCGCGCATGGCGTGCTGGCCGGAGCCGCTTCCGGAACGATCGTCGTCGATCTCAGCACCATCGACCCGGTGACGGCCCGGGACTGCGCGCGCGCCGCCGCGGGTCGCGGCGTCGACATGCTCGACGCGCCGGTGCTCGGGCGGCCGCACCGCTGTGGCCGGTGGACCCTCCCGGTGGGTGGCGAGCGCGACACCCTCGAGCGAGCCCGGCCGGTCCTCGGGCAGATCGCGGCGAGCCTGGTGCACGTGGGCGGCCACGGCGCGGGCATGACCATCAAGCTGCTCAACAATTACCTTTTCGGCGTGATCAACACGGCGACGGCCGAGTGCATGGCCGCGGCCGATCGGCTCGGGATCGACCCCGCGCAGGTGTACGACGTCCTGGCCGAAAGCGGCGCGGCAACGATCAGCCCGCTCTTCCTGGAGATCGCCCCGAAGATGCTCAGCAACGACTTCAGCCCCGCCTTCACCGTCGACCTGCTCGCCAAGGACATCGGCCTCGCCGTCCAGATGATCGACGCCGCAGGCGCCCGGCATGCCACCGGCACCGCCGCCGCCGAACTGACCACGCGCGCGCAGGACCTCGGGCTCGGCGACCGCGACACGAGCGCCGTGGTCGTCGCCGCCCGCCACGCATCCGGGGAACGATGAGCATCGCGGTCGACCTCGAATACGGCACCGGCACCCTGCGATGCGAACTCCCGAGCGGCGCGCTGGTGCTCGATCCCCGGCACTGGACCGAGCCCGCGCCCGTTGATCCTTTGCAGTCGACGCGAGCCGCGCTCGCCGCGCCGCTCGGCCTGCCTCCCATCGCCGAGCTGGTCGGTCCGGGCGCCAGGGTCGCCGTCGTCTTCCCCGACCGGGTCAAGGGCGGCACGCACGCCGAGGCGCACCGCAAGGTCGCTCTCCCGCTCATCGTCGATGAGCTCCGGGGCGCCGGCGTCGCCGAGCGCGACCTCTCCTTCGTCTGCGCGATCGGCCTGCACCGCAAGAATTCCCCGGACGAGATGGCGTCCTACCTCCCGGATAGATTCCTTGACCGATTCTCCGGCCAGATCGCCAATCACGATGCCGAGGACCCCAACGGAATTGTCGACCTCGGCACCAGCGCCCTCGGGGATCCGGTCGGTTTCAACCGCACCTGCGCGGAAGCCGACCTGTGCATCGTCCTCGGCCACGTGCAGGGAAATCCGTACGGCGGCTTCTCCGGTGGCCACAAGACCTTCACCACCGGGTTGACGACGTGGCGCTCGATCGCCGGCCACCACACCCCGGCGACGATGCATCGGCCCGACTTCGTGCCGATCTCGACCCGCAGCCGGTTCCGGTCCCAGCTCGCGGCGATCGGTGACCGGATCGAGCAAGGCATCGGTCGACCGCTCATGTGCCTAGACGCGGTGCTCGGCGAGGGGGCCAAGGTCCTCGCCACGCGAGCCGGCACGGTCCGCGCGGTCGAGGAGGCCACCTGGCCGCTGGCCGAGCGGCGTACCAAAGTCGCCCTGGACACCGAGCCGGTCGACGTGCTCGTCTTCGGCCTGCCGCGCGACTTCCATTACGGCCCCGGAATGGGGACGAACCCGATCCTGATGAGCCAGGCCATCGCCGCGACCATCCACCGCTGCGCCGGCCTCCTCCGACCCGGCGGCGTCGCGGTCGTCACGGCCTGGTGCGACGGCCGGTGGAACGACGCGTGGTTCCCGTCCCACCGCGAGACGTTCGAGCGCTACGCCGGTTACGACGCGGTGAGCGACATGAGCGATGTCGTCGAGGAGATGTCGATCCGGCCGGATCTGGTCGACAACTACCGACATCGCGGCGCCTACCACCCGTTCCACGCCTTCTCGATGCTGTCGATGGCCGAGCTCGGGCTGCGCTACGCCGGCCGCACGATCGTGGTCGGGGCGCGTCGGCCCGGTCTCGCGCGGGCGATGGGCCACGCCACCGCCCTCTCGATCGACGCCGCGCTGCACCTCGCCCAGCGTTACGTCGGCCCGCGCCCGCGGATCGCGGCGCTGCCGGGATTCCTCCCGCGGGTGCCGCCGCATCTGACCGCCGCACGATCCTGACGACGCGGGACCGGCGGGACGGGCGTCCGTACCTGGCGGTGACCTCGGCCCGAGACACCATCGACAACACACTCTGCCTGCCCCGACACGCTCGCCGCTTCGTGGAAATTCCCACGTGAGGCACGGACGGCGTTCCGCGAGCAGTTTCCGTGAGTCTCGCCGACGACTTGCGACGGATGCCCCGCTTGCCATACCATAACAATTGGTATCCGTCAAGCGGAGGCGGCCAAAATGATGCGTCGATGGGTCACAGCCGGGTGCGCGAGTGTCGTGGCTGGCGTTTGCGTCAGCGGCGCACCGACCGTCGCTATGCCCGACTCGCGCGGTTCGAATCATCATTCCAGTTCCATCTGCCACACCGGCTTCGACCCTTACCAGCAGCCGGCTGCGGTTGACAGGTCATGCGGCCTCATCGTGTACCCGTTGGTGAAGGTAAAGCACCTGCGTGACGGCGGACGCATTTATGTATACGGTGATCCGGGTAGGACTGAGGAGCCGATTCCTCCGCCGAGCTTTGACCCGCTCACTGCCTCGGATGCCGAGCTGACTCGTTACGGGTTCCCGCTCCCGATCGGACCACACGACAGCCAGCGGCAGAAGCTCGCGAAGGCCTGGAGGGCATTCGGCCAGCCAGAGCCCTTCTTGGTGACCAACCCGAATGTGACGACCGAGGTGGCCGGAAAGAGCTACCTTCTGCCGACGAAAAAGTAGGTGCCGCGGCATTCTGACCGCAGATAACTGGCTCCCCGCAGTTGAGCGTGGTCGTGTGGTAACGCAAGGCGGCTCGTGGCCTTGCTGAGGATGGGTGTGTCGAGCATCCAACCCAAGAAGGACGCGAGCCGTGGAAGAGCCTACGTGCTCGCAGCGTGAGGCTGCGAGCGTTGTCTTCAACCTGCCCGGATACGACGTCATCGAGGCGGTCGACCTGCCACTGGGCGGCCGCCGCCGAGTGGTCGTGCAAGCCATCGATCGTGACGAAGGGTGCCCGGACTGCGGGGCGATCTCCACGAAGGTCCATGCCTGGGTCAAACAGCAGGTCCGCGACATCCCGGCCGGCGGCGACACGGTCGAGGTGGTCGTCCGCAAGCGCCGCATGGTCTGTGCCGAACCAGCGTGCGGCCGGCAGACGTTCACCCAGGCCACCGAGCAGTTGCCGGCCCGTGCTCGATGCCTGACCCGGCTGCGGGAGCACCTCGCCGATGCGGTGCTGGACTCGGGCCGTGCTATCACCGAGGTCACCGGGGCGTTCGGGGTGGCGTGGTGGACCGTTCAAGACGCGGTCGACGCCGCCGTGGTCGAGCTGCCCGAAGTCGACCACACGCGGGTCAGGCGCCTCGGCGTCGATGAGCACCGGTTCGGCCGGGCCCGGTTCTTCCGCGACGACGCGACCGGCCGCTGGCAGCGCGTGGAGCCGTGGATGAGCACGTTCGTCAACACCGACACCGGCCAGGTCCTCGGGATCGTCGATGGCCGCAACAGCACCGGCATCCAGGACTGGCTCGATGCCCGCACCGAGGCGTGGCGGGACCGGGTCGAGGTGGTCGCGATCGACCCCGCCGATCCCAGCGAACAACGCCACCACCCGCCCGCACCGCCCGTTCGGCGTACGCCCAGCCGCACCCGCGGCGCGACCCCGTGTCCGTCACGCTTCGACACGTACCGAAGGCTTCTCATCACCGCCCGAAGCCGCGCCGCGGCGTGGCCCAAATCAACGGTCGGGCGGGACTGTCGGCGTAGCCATCCGCCACGACGAGCCGCCGGCGGCGTGCGGTGAGGGATTCGCCTTGAGTGGCAGCGCAATCGGATGCACATGGGTCTACAAGCCGGAACTGGTGCCGACGCGCGCGGACCTCGACGGTACAGGCGCGTTACACCGGATCGATACGCGCCGGTGTTTGGTGGACCGCCTCCAACCCGGATCGCCGGATACCCGGCGTTCTCACTCGAGATGATGACGAGTGGCAACTCGATCTGATCGGCGACCTGCCAGGCGCGGTTTCCATGTCGGAAGGCCTATCCCTGGCGCCGCGGACTACGATCTGTGGCAGCTGCCGAGGAACCCGTTACACCCTCAAATACTGCTCGCAGCGACAGGCTACCCAACCAGCTTGGCGGTTAGGCCACGACGAACGAGACCGGGTCGATGATCAGGTAACCAGCCGATGGGCGGGACACGTTCTACTCGAAAATGCCTGGGTCCGTGACACCCAGCGTTTCAATTGCGCGCAGTTCGAGGTGAGCGGCTCGATCCCAACAACTACGATGCACCACCGGACCCGCTTGAAGCCAACTGCGAGAACGGTCCCGTAGTCACGCTGGTCTCGAGTGGAAGGGTCACTCACGGGTGGCGGACCTACTCGATTACGGCCCCCCTCGTTCTAGTCGCCGAGTACCCAGACGACAAAGCGCCTACCTTCGAGGGTCTGCAGTCCGACCTAATCACTCCGTTGCGTGCACTGATCGGCATCTGCCAGCGGCGACTCGTCGAGGAGTTCCAGGTGGAGCTGCGAGTCGTTGGTGACTCCAAGGTTATGCCACTGGTCCAGGTTGATCCAGGCCTGGTCCTGCCTGACCGCGATCACAACCCGTTCTTCTCGATTGAGGCGACCGACATAGCATTTGCCGATTTCATCCCAGCCTGGTTAGCGGTCGCGAGGACTAGCCCTGTGCCACTCGCGGCGGCGACCCCCCACGCTACCCGCCAGACGCTCGAAAGTAGGGTCGTTGAGGCGGTTAGTGCGGCCGAGACGCTGCATCGCAGCCTGCATGCAGACGAGCGTGATCAAGCCTTTGTCGATAGGATAACGCAAGCCCTGAAAGCGACGGGCTCATTCAACGGGGCGGAACGCCGAAGAATCGTTCGCGCGGTTGAGGTTACAGAAGTGACTTTGGAGCGCCGGCTTCGCGAGCTCGGTGCCGATCTCGGTCGCGAATTCTGCATGTGGTTCTTCGGTGGCCAGCTCGACAGTTGGGCTTTCGTTGCCGCAACGATCCGGAATGCGCTCAGCCATGGCTACCCGACTCGTCACCGCCTAGAGCGGGATCCGGGCGCACTCGCCGGTGTGCTTGAGACCACAACTGCGCTCATCCAACTGCGATTACTTTGCGAAGCTGGGCTACGGACGGATCAAAACCTTGTCCAATTGTTGGTCAGTCGACGCGCTTACTTCGACCTCTTGCACCAGAGCGTCGCCGACCGGCTGCAGCTCGCCCGCACCATACGGAATCCGTGATCGATCTGCTGTACGAGGTCATGTCCTCGATAGCGCTCCCCGACCCGAACTCCTGATCGCTAAGGGGCTCATCGCAGAAGAGGGTGTAGTCGGGGCCTGAATCTGCCGGTGTCGAGTAGCGCCCTGGTGATGTAGTTGGCGAGGTTGCGAACGCCGAGGGCGGCGGTGCCTCGCAGGTGCTCGAGCCGGCCGATCGCTTCGGTGGGGGCGTTGCTGGTGCCGGGCCGGTCTGACGTGTTTCTGACTTTGTGACGCACTTTCGGGTCGTATTAGCCAACATCGTCGTCGCCGCACCGACGTCGTCGGCATCTTCCTCCACCGCGACGCCGTCATCCGCCTCATCGGCGCCGTCCTCGCCGAACAACACGACGAATGGACCGAACAACGCCGCTACCTCGGCCTCGACGTGCTCACCCGCGCCCGCACCATCCTCACCAACCGCGTCATCCACGACCCGCACAAGCTGCCCACCGACCCGACCGTCGGCGCCCTCAGCGCCTAACCAAACGGTCAACTCCAGGATCACCGACATACACCACGGAATCGGACTTGACCGAAGAAACCGCGTAGCCGACGGGGAACGGACGTCAGGAAGCGCCGACATCAAGTCAGTGTCCGGCTTCTTCCAGAGGGACTGGAGAGACTACTCAAGCAGGCAGAGCGTGAGGGTGTCTCTCCCGCCGAGGTGTTACGCTGGTCGTCTCTGGCGACGGTTTAGCGGCTGAACGGTGCACCGACCGGCGCCGTAGCCGCAATCGGCCGGCTCAGTAGAGTCGCTTGCGCGGTCTGGGCGAGGTCATGCATCGCGTAAATGGGTATACTCTCGGTAGCGCGAGACCGCCCGCAACCAATCGGCCCATCGCCCTCGGCGTCGAAGACCGTTCGATCAGGGGGCCATCCGCGTGGCCAGCGTTGTCTCGAACGTTCTCCGCTGCACGCTGCGCGGAGAACTCGCCAACAAAGTCCTCGCCCGAGTGTCAAGGCCGCTACCTTGTCGCTGGACCGCCAGGCGCGCCAGCGCCAGTGCCGCCAGCATCCTTGTAGATGTCGTATCGTGGGGTCGTGGCTCCGCTTTTGAAAGACCGCAGCGCGCGTGGCGTTGGACATACTGGAAAACGTTTCGCCCGCCCAGGCAACCATTAGGGTTGTTGCCTGCGTAGAGCCACCATATCGGTTGATCACCCTGCGTGTTAGCTACTGTGAAATACATCTGATCTCTTGCTCTCCGGCTGCCTTTACTGACTACTACAAGTCTAAAGGCGTGACATCGTTTCGACAATTCCCTGATCGCTAATTGCAGCGCGCACCACGTCGCTAAACTCCGATTGGCTATCTAGTATCGTTTCGGGGCTTAGCTGACTAAGATATCTCGCCCAGCTTCGGCTCTCCCACAAGTGCACCGCCCTTGTCTTCGGTGTTCTGACGGGCGAACGCGGCGCGTTTCCGGTGAAGAACGACTCCAGACTCGTATCGTCATAGAGAAGAGGAAAGAATTCGTCCGAATCGAGTACAGTAATATCCGACGGAAACTTTGTGGATAGGTGAGCTGGATACTCCACGCTCATCTCACCCCAGTACCGATCACGACCGCGCGAGCGAAACCCAAGCCAGTCAGATCGCTCCGGATCGTATCCTTTTATCCACTCCTCCGCGAACTTTGCCCTCGGCTCGGATAGCATCACAGCGCTACAGAGGGCTCGAACGCCGGTGAGACTAATCTCCCGTCCCATCACAAAGTGATTACCGAGCAGGTCATCAAACGAGGACACGCAGATGACGTCAAGATCGATCGATATTCCACCCTCGTCATACAGAGTGAACAAGCGATGCACATCCGTTCGGTGTGCAGGATGGCGCAACTTGACGCCAAAGATCCGTTCAGGAGGCGTGATCTTAACCGGCGTTGTAAGCCTTAAGGCCTCCTCCCACGCCGGGCCTCCGCTCGAGTGGGCGTAGTAAAGCCGCAGTTCATCAGGCCTAATCGACGCCAAGATTGACTTAATCGACAAGAGATGTACGAGACTGAACTGCTTATCTCCGAAGTCCGACGTCATTCCGAAGTGTGTGTGGACGATTCGCGGGATCAATTTTCCGACATCCTTTCCTGTCTGTCGGGCCGAGTTGTAATGACGGGGACGATCCCGTCGATATCTGTTTTCTCTAAGCTACTGGCGCGCTAGCTCCTTTGTACGGACTCGCAATTGCCGACCATGCTCCGTCGCATAAAGTCCTCGTCGGTTGGCGTAGCCGTTGTCAGTCCGCGCACGCCAGGACCCCGCGCGAACCAAGCCAAGGCTGAAGCACCAAAGGCACCGTAGGCGATCAGCGCTGGGACTAACCCAATCGCACTGCCCAGCACGCCGGCCGAGACCTCACCGAGTGGCATCCCACTTAAGGAGCCAAGCGCAGTCAGTGCGAATACTCGGCCGAGTAGGTCATTAGGGACCCTGCGTTGGACCGCGAGGTCAGAGGCAATGCTGAGATACTCGAACAATAGGCCGGCGAGTGCCATCGACACACATAGAATCGCCAATGCGGAATTGCCCGAGTAACTACGCCATTCAATTACGGCGAGTACGGCAATAGGAAGCGCTACCGATGTAGCGGTAAGCATTCCGGTAGAAATCCGCAAGTGTCGCTTCGAGCTTCCGACAATGATCGCTCCAATTAACAGGCCTCCTGTTTGAGCGGCGCCTGCCAATCCCCACGCCACTGGCGACAAGTTGGCGCGGGCGGTGGCTATCCCGAGAACCTGGATGCCGCCCGCGAACGTCAACTGGTAAATAAATAGTGCTGCGGCTATCGACGCGATCCAACGCTCATTCCGCACATAGGTCAAGCCCTGGACTAGGCTGCGGAACATCGTTTCCTGTGGACTAGTCGGCTTGGATGGCAGGTGCCGCAGTATTGCGGCGAAACATGCCGCTGCAATGAAGAACGTTGCACTATCTACCAGTAGGCCGGCTCCTACTCCGAACCAGGCCACGATGATACCTGCACACCCTGTCCCGCCAAGTAGCGCAACATTCATTCCAACGCGCCCAAGAACGCTTGCATCCTGCAGTTGCTCGTCAGGTACGAGATCAGGTACCAGCGCACCACTGGTTGGACCGGCAAGTGCCGCCGAGATACCATTAGTGATCGCCAAGGCGACTAGAAGGACTAGCGACGCAAAGTGCATATAGAGCGATAGGCCGGCAACAAGCTGCGAGGCGCCGGCCACGATGGCGGAGACGAGCAACAGGGTCGCCCGGGACATCCTATCCGCCAAGACCCCACCGAACGCCACCGTCGCGAGATTGGGAAGCGAACGAGCACTCACGACGAGCCCAAGGTCTGCGACCGAGCCCGTGAGCTGCAATACGGCGAAACCGAGCGCAAGTGGCGCAATCGCGTTGCCGAACCACGACACCGTTCGGCCCGCCCAGAGCATCGCGTAGCGGCGGTTACGCAGGAGTACTATCCACTCTGACATTGATCCTCCAGCATCGACACCTGGACGGGTCCGGCAACCATGAACCTATCCATCGGTCCGCGTGCGCGCCATCCATCAACGTTCGCGTGTATACTTTAGGGGTGCTGACCACTACACTCGACGTGCGCGACCTGCTCAACGCTCGCTTCGCCCAGTCACCCCTGTTCGAGCTTGTCGCCGCTCTTCGGGCTTTCGTTTCGAACCGGGGCCGGTCCGAACCGCCTGTGCCATGGCTACCAAGCAAGGAGCGCGAGTTTCGTCAACTCGAGGTGCATCCATCCTTCGTCGGCCTTCGGGATCTCTTCGCGACACCGGTCGGGCCAAGCTTCCTTGCTCCCAGCAATCGGCGGCGGATGCCTTCGATTGACGATGAATTGGCTGCAATAGAAATGACAAGTCCGGATGAGCTTTGGAGACAACTCGACGAAGTCGCGGCCGATGCGTCACAACTCCATGCCGCACATGACGATCTGCCTCGACGAATCGTCGCGGGCTTGAGGTGCGCTTGGGACCTAGTAATGGCCGGCCATTGGAATCAGGTAGGGACTATATGCACCAGAGATGCCAACTGGCGTGCTGAGCAAGTTGCGTTTCGCGGTTGGGCGGCAGTCATCACGGACATAGAACCTCGATCAATGATCGACGGAAGTGTCTTAACGCTGCCCTGTGACTCAAACGACACGCCGGCCCTTTCCAACGCCACAGGCCTAATTCTCATGCCCTCGGCACTAGTCGGACCTGGTAACGTCGCTTCGTTCGCCGAGGGCGACTCATTCCGCTTGGTCTACCGCGCGCGAGGAATTCGTGCGGTACCCACTGGAGAAAGCGAGCACAAGGGCGTTAAGGCATTAACCGAGCTGATCGGACCGCGGCGAACCCGCGTCCTGCTCGCACTTGAGCTGCCGACCACGACGACACAACTCGCAACACTCCTCGGCACGTCGCTGCAAAGCGTCAGCAATCACTTGCAAGTGCTCGTAGCTGCTGCACTAGCTACTAAGCGACGCGACGGCAAGACAGTTATCTATTCCCGAACGTCCCTTGGGGATTCACTAGCGGAAGGAACATAGCCATCGTGGCTCCCCTTCCTGTGTATATGTTCAATAATTAACCCCGCAAGCCGCGATAGGTTACACCACGGCGGCTGCGAGTTTCCGAACTGAGTTCCGAAGGAAAGTGTCGCCCGATCAGAAATATGCTGACGTAGCCAATCGGGCGACAAGCCATAATTATTGCTTATAAACCAATCCGCCCTCGCCTTGTCGTACGGATGTCCAGAGGGACTATAAACAACGGTCGGCCTTCCAGACGCAATACCCTCGCATGCCGATGCACCTCCGTAAGCGAGCACTAGCGAGGCCGAAGAGTATAGAGGGGCGACATCAGGGGTAAACGGGAGCTCACTGACTCTAGCTGACAACTGCCGTGGAATGAAACGTCGTTCACTGCGGCTTAGCTGACCCAAAACACGGATCACGGGATTAACGCCGAGTACATCGGCGTTCATCGCTACTCGAACCGCGTCTGTCACCATTTGGTCGCGGATAGCTACCTTGGTCGGGTGCTCTCCCCCGACAGCGACTAAGACGCCGCCTTGACCGGGCTCGTCGCCAGTTCGGTCTGGTGGCAACGAGCACTCTTCAGCCGCAACGATAGGGCCAACATAGGAGACGCGGTCGTCCACAGGACCATCATGGAATTGTCTCCAGTCAGGTACCACGAGTCGCAACAGGTGCGACTTAGCTACGCTTGATAAGTAGCCCGAGTAGCGCGAGCCCAACATATTGCACGCAAAGTAGACCGTGGGAAGGCCATTCCGTACGGCAATCGCTGGCACGTAGGCCAGCTCATCAACGATGACGGCGCATGCACTATCCGAATTGGCAGCGATCAGCCGGCGGACCCTATTCCGCGCGAACCAGTCATGGTCAGCTTCATCAGGCCAACGTAAGTCCATGAAGGTGTCGTCACACTGCCTTAGGTAGCTACCCGCATCACCGCCGGCCGCGATGGTGAAGTTCAACCACGGCGCCTGGCGGTTGATTGCAGTCAGCACGCGACGCATGCGAGCCGCGTGTCCGAAGCCGTTGCCTCTGATCAAAACCAGAACCCTAGCGCTACCAGTTGACGCGGCGTTCATCGTGACCGAAGTCGTCCAGTAAGACACGTTGGTTCAAGCAGCGACTCAACCTTGGGAGCAGAGTCAAGGCATACCTCGTCCGTATCGAAATGCGTCAGGTAGGACCACAGGAACGCGTGGAGCTGCACAGTTCCGAGTTGAGCTCCGGAACACACCCTTGGGCCGGATCCGAACGGGATGAAGGCGCCGCGCACAAGGGGGGAACCGGCATTCCATCGGTCGAGCAGGAATGTGTTCGGTTTCTGCCACATCGATGGCTGCCGATGTATTCGATAGATTATCAAATTGACGACGCTGGACTGCCTCGCAACTAATTCACGGGATAGGGTTGTGTCTTGGCCTATAATCCGCGTGAGCAACCAAGCCGGCGGATGCATCCGCAGTGCCTCATTGATGAGGTGGCCGAAGATCGGCCGGCCTAGCGACTCGCCCGCAGAGGTACATGACGAAGCTTCATCCCTCATGACCCGGGCAAGCGTTGGCTGCTTATGCAGTTCTGCCAGCATCCAAGACATCGCGACCCCCGGCACGCCGAACGATGCCAGGAGCGATACCTGCAGTGCGTCGATACACTGTTGACGTTGCCCACCGGACGGTCGGTCGACCATCGCTTGAAGGACGTCTTCCTCCCGATGGCCAGAAATACGCTCGTCAACGATGGCCGCAAGCTGTGCCTTGAGCTCGGCACTGAGCGTCCGCTGCGCGCGCACCGCCGATGATCTACTCCATTTCGGCCGAAGCACGCTGCTGTGCATCAGCGGCAGGTTTGCCGCGACTGATCTCGCGACGTATCGGGATACCTCTCGGCCCTGCGAACCGACGAATAGCTGAGCGATCGCTGCGCCCGATGCACCCTTAAGGACACTGGTTACGTCGATCGTCATACCTACACTCGACCGGACATAGTCGACGAAGGAGTCCGCGACTTGGTTGGCATATGCCTGCGACTCTTTACGCCGCGTAACTCCTCGAATTGCATCTCGGGCAGGCTCCCAGCGCTCTGCGTAGGCCGCCGCGCCACTCAACTGATTTCGAGTTGCATATAGCTCTGGATCGGTAAAGTTGTGAAGGTCAGTCCTAGAAAGAAGGCCCTTCGCAAGGCGACCGTCACCAACAACATGGTCTCGCTCATCAATCGAAAAAACGTCGCCCTCGCGATCGAACCGGCTCGTTAAATAGCGCAACCTGTCCTTGTCGTATTGACGCAGTTCATTCAGGGTGGCAACGAGCGAACGCACCTCGGTCAACATGGAACTTTACGTCCTTGCTTGTTTGGCTAAACCTGTTCAATACTCGAGGCCTACTGCACTCCGCCTGCAGGGTGGCTCGGTGGTCGGCTCGGCCGGGACATTTGCCCCGGCCGAGCCAATTTGGCGCCTAGTGAGCGCAGGTCCAGGCGTACTTGCCGCCAAGGCGGATCCGACTACGGACGATGCGAACGAGCGATGCCATCAAACCTCCTCCCTACGTGTCGAAGTCAACGAGCAAAACAGTCTCGATCTCCGAGAAGCCATGGAAGGGCCAACTGGGTGGCTTATAACCATTGAATCGGTCACGCTCGTCGCTGCGGCGATGCGTTTGGGTGACGCTCCCGGCTCCTATTGATGGTTGCCTTCGCCGTGTCGTTGCGACGTGATCAGAACCGCTCTGCCCCGGCGATGTTCTGGCCGGATGCTATTTACGTTGACCCAGCGCTTCCCGTACGGTCCTGGTGGCCAGACCGTCACGAGGAGGGCTTCAAGAATGCGAACGCTAGGCATTAACTGGGTGTGGCACGATCCTGCCGCGGCGATTGTCGACAACGGCCAGGTCGTCGCAATGGCAGAGGAAGAACGCTTTAATCGCAGCAAACACTCGCGGAACCGCCTACCGAAGTATTCTGCGTCTTGGTGTCTTGCATTTGCCGGGATCGATTCGAGTGATTTGGACGCTGTAGCTGTTGGATGGGATATCCCAAGCATGGGTGCCACTCCATTTGTCGACCGCGAAGACCTATTCCGGGGTCTCTTCGGCGATAGGGCTGGGCAAATGCGCAATGTCGACCTGGTATGGGTAGACCACCACAAGGCGCACGCCGCCTCCACCTTCTATGCGTCGTCGTACTCCGATGCTGCGGTACTCGTTATGGACGGCAGCGGCGAGGACCAGTCAATATCGATCTTCGACGCGACTACGGATAGGGGTCTCCGGCTCGTGCACCAATGGGGCATCAATTGCTCCCTAGGCGCAATGTATGAGGCAGCTACCGTATCGCTCGGATTTGGGCTTTTGGAGTGTGGCAAGACGATGGGGCTCGCTCCATACAGCGGATCTGGCTTATCTCGTACATTGCCGTTTCCCGAACTCCTCGGACAACTCCACGCAGGCCGATCAGCACCGAACATCGACGGAACCAACTATGTTGGTGCGCTCAAGTCATGGCGAGAGTACTTCTCGACAGCGTTCGGCGATGTGACCACGCCGGTCGAGCTGCTGGAGAGAGATTCCAAAGCGCTGGCGATAGCCGCCTCGGCGCAGCGAACCGTTGAAAACGTGTATCGCGTTCTCTACGCCGAGGCGCTGTGCTCCACTGGGCGAGACCGAGTCTGCCTCGCCGGCGGCGTGGCCCTGAACTCTGTCGCGAACGGCAAGCTGCCTGGGTCCTGCTATGTTCCCCCCTGGGCACACGATGCCGGAGTTGCGTTGGGTGCGGCGTGGGTGCTGGAGCCGCCTGCACGCGGCGGGCTAGAGCCGGCTGCGTCGCCCTACCTCGGTCGCACCATCGCTGAGACCGAAGGGGCTGACGCAGCACGTGAGGCCGGTTTACACGTAGAGCAGTTCTCTGTCAGCGAGTCGGTCCGCCAGCTCACCAACGGTGGGATCGGGGCCGTCGCCGCCGGACGAGCCGAGATTGGTCCACGAGCCCTTGGGCACCGGTCCATTATTGCGCTCCCTCGACCCGCGGCCGTGCATCGAAGGCTTAATGCCCTCAAGCGTCGAGAGATGTGGCGTCCTTTTGCGCCCGTCAGCACTGCCGAAGCAGGCAAAAGGCTGTGGCCGAGTCATGGTCCTCGTGAGCAGTACATGGTAGGCAATGAAGCGACATCGGGCTACGCTCGTGCCGTGATGCCTGCTGCGGTTCATGTTGATGGTACGACTCGACCCCAGGTACTTGAGGAAGAGTCACACCTCCGAAGTATTTTGCGTGAACTCGAGAGCGGCGGACATCCAGGTGTTCTCGTCAATACCTCGTTCAACGGGAGAGGCGAGCCGATAGTCGACTCTGCCCAAGATGCGCTGAAGGCATTCCAATCAATGCCGCTCGACTTTGTTATTTTAGGGAACCTCCTCGTCACCAAAACTCCGAGGGGAACGCTAGCGCGTGCATGAATACCAGCGAGATAGGTATCCGAGAGAGGGTGCCGCTGAGATTTTTCTCCGCAGTAGACGAAACCGGGATGCTGATTCGGATCAGCTCCGCCTGTTTTCGAATGGAAGTGCGCTGTGCAATTGTCGCCCTCGACCGATGGCTTGGAAGCGCTCATGGATGAGCCGGCCGCACGGCAGAGGTGGGACGACCGCTATAAATTCGGCCAATACAAGGAGACGTGGGGCTCCGAAGAACCTTCTGGCGAACTGGTTGGGTTTGCAGCCGGACGCACTCTAGGTGGGTGTTGCTTTTCGCCGCGTGGCGGTCCCAGTTCCCAGCCAGGGCGCGCGTGAACGCCGACTATGGCCTGCGGAGCCGGGATCGTCGGCGTTCAGTGAAACGTTGATATGTGTGATGGCGGTGGATCGAGCACTGTCGGCGTGATCCACCCCGTAGGCTCCGGTGGTCGCTAGGAAGAGATCTGGCGCGACGGCCACGATGACCGAGACCCTCGGCCGCGGTATTGACGTGGCTGTCGGCCTGCGTGCGAGATCGGGCTGTGGGAGCTGGTCAGTGGAGGAGATTGCCATCGCGCCGGAAGATGAGCAAGATCGGGACGTGGTGATCGAGGCATTCGGCGGGGTGTCGCAGACCGTTGCGGCGCGGTGTGAGGGCGTCGCGGCGGTTAGCAATGCGGCTTGAGTAGGCGCCGGTCGTTGATGCCACGAGCCAGCGATCGGGTGCTTGTGTTGGTGAAGGCGACCCCGCAACCATCGCGTCAGTACGGAGACACGGTCTGCGTCGCGGGCGTCGATATGAACAGTGGAACACCACGCTGGCTGCGGTTGTATCCGGTGCCCTTCCGGTACATGGAGGGCGATCGGCAGTTTCGGAAGTACGACGTCGTATCGGTCCGCACGCGCGACGCTGGTGCCGACAAGCGTCCGGAGAGCCGCAAGATCGACGGGTCCACTATCGAGATCGTTCAGCACCTTGCCGGGCGGCGCCGCCGTACTCCGTGGGTCGAACCGTTGGTCGACCCCTCGATGTGTGAGCTGGTCGCCGCGACGCGAGACGACATCAATGCACGGTCTCTGGCTGCGGTGCGGCCTGCTGACGTGGTTGGTCTGGAATTCACGAAGCATCCCGGGTGGAGCACCGATGAACTTCAGCGGTTCGACGAGTACCGGCAGCAGGGCGACCTGTTCAACGAGACACCGCCGCGCCTGCTGGACGCACCGTCATGGGTCGTCCATCTGGTGTATCGCTGCCAGGGTCCGGAGTGCAGCGGACACCGACAGCGCATCATCGATTGGGAGCTCACAGCCTTGCAGGCGCGCTACCGCGCTCGTTCCGAGGAGGAGTTGAAGGCGGCCGTCACGCGAAACTTCTTCGAGATCCCGTTCGCTGCTGGACGCTCGCCGCTAATCTTCGTCGGAAACCAGGAAGACGTTCGGCGACGGTCCTCGTTCACCGTCTTGGGTCTGTACTACCCCGAGGTTGACGATATAGAGCAGACGACGCGGCTGTTCTAGATCGCGACCAGCTCGACAGACGGCTTTGTCTCTAGGACCGCCTCGGCGACCAATTGCCGATGGCAATGCTCGTGGCTGCGTTCGAAACACAACACGGCAACAGCGCCGCCCCCGAGCAACTCGGCGATGTGATCGATCGCCTGCAGTGCAACCTGGTCGTGCAGGAGCACGCGGACGCGTTCGCGGCTAGCTGGATCGCCCGACCGGAACGGTTCACGATTGTCTTTGGGGTTGCCTAGCGCGGGAAGGTGAACGTAGCCGATGCCCGCCTCGCCCAGCACTGCCGCCAGCTTGCGCTTGGACATGCCGGCTTTGCGGGACAAGGGGGTCAGCCGTACGTCTACGAGGATCGACACCGACTGGTTGCTCAGCTCATCCACGAGCTCGCCGACCGATCGGCCCTCGTACCCGAGGCTGATCAACGTTGGCCTGCGCACCTCTACGATGTTGCCACACGGCGCTCCGGCAGGTGGGACCACCTCGTCGACTCGGTTGCTCGGCGCTCGGGTGCCAGCGGCGAGGTGACGTCCCGGAGCCCCATGGCTCGATTGCTAGGAGGTCGCTACCGCGCACGGGTGGATCAGTGGGCCCGCTCGTTCACCTGGCGTGAGCTACGGCGCAGACGCGCAGGCGGCCTACCACGTGCACACCGTACCGTCCGAGCACCCGCCGCCGCTCTCGAAGTGGTGATCGCCGATTGCGCGGGAGACTTATGCTGAGTCCCATAAGTACGGGGTGTGGGCAATGCCGAGGCTGCCCGTCACGGTGACCTTCCCGCCGCCGCTCGACGGGGCGACGGCCAAGTTCACCAGCATAAGCAATGTCGTCGCAGGCGTTCGCGACTTTGACTACGGCGGCGCGCTCGGCCAGCCGCCGCATGACGACGCCGCTGCGCAGCTCGCCGGAGGGATCAGCAATCCTCGCCGTGTCCTAAGCCGAGCCAATCAACAGCTTCTGCGAATCGCGTGGCAGACGGAGCTGTCAGCCCGGGTGAACGACCTATTCGATGACGTCCTGCTCCGCCGCGTGTCGGCGCAGACATTGCCGGTCCACGCCTACTACGCCGTGTTCAATGCTGCTCGGGCCGCGACCGCCGTGCGAGGGAGCCCCTGCGACCAGCATAAGGCCGTACATCGCGAGTACCAGACCCAACGTGTTGGGCGCGGGTTCGGAAGTTGGGGCGTCTCGCTCGCTGGTGACCCGGATGACGTCAATTCGATGCGGCTTACACCCTCGATCTGCGTTCCGTCGACCTTCAACCCATTGGAACGGTCGCGAGACCCCGAGGAGTACCTCTGCGCCGCGCTTCGCATGGCCCGGAGATGGCAGATTGAGCACGCGCGCAATGATTGGTTCAAAGCCAACAGGCGGCCGAACGGCAAGCCGTATCGGAAGCTGCCGCCCGGCATGCGTGCCGAATTGGCGCTAAAGATGCGCCCGACGACGATGATGGACTTCTTGTACGAGCTCCGGATTCGGACTAAGGGCTCACGGCCAAATACCGGAACTGCGCGTCCCGGTCGACGTGCTGGCGGCCCTCGATCGTCTTGGCGTTGGCCTGCAAGCTGTACCCGTTGGCCTTCAACAGTTTCGCCACCGTGCCCGGCGCCACCTGATGCCCGGTCGCGACCAACTCGCCGGCCAGTTTCGCCGTCGATTTCGTCGTCCACCGCAACGCCGACTCCGGATCGCCCCGGGTCACCGGATCCACCAGCGCATCGAGCGCAGCGCCATACCACAATTCTACTGAACCATACCCGTCAAACCTCCGGCCTTCCCCGACAACGTGAGCATCGACCTGTCCGGGATCCCGATCCACAGCCAGAGCGCCGCGATCGGCTTCGGCATCCCCTACGCCGCCCTCAGTCTCGTCATCTGGTGGTTCGTCACGCCGGCGCTGATGCGGGCCAACGTGGCGATCTACCGCGCCGTGCTGTCGCCGACGCAGAGCCGCGCCGAGCTGACCAAGCGGGTCGAGACCCTGGTCGAGACCCGGCAGGAGACGGTCGACACCCAGGCCCAGGAGCTGCGCCGGATCGAGCGCGACCTGCACGACGGCGCGCAGGCCCGGCTGGTCGCCCTAGGCATGTCCCTGGGCCTCGCCGATCAGATGATGGAGCGCGACCCGGTCAAGGCCCGGGAGCTGCTGGCCGAGGCGCGCTCGACGAGCAGTCAGGCCCTGCAGGAGCTGCGCGACATCGTGCGCGGCATCCACCCGCCGGTGCTCGCCGACCGCGGCCTCGACGGCGCGGTCCGGGCGCTGGCGCTGGCCAACCCGCTGCCGACCCGGGCCGACATCGACATCCCGGTCCGCCTCGTCGCGCCGGTCGAGTCGGCGGCCTACTTTGCCATCGCCGAGGCGATGACCAACGTGATCAAGCACACCGACGCGACCACGTGCTGGGTCGATGCGAAGTACGCCCACGAGGCATTGACGATGACGGTGAGCGACGACGGCTCCGGTGGCGCCGATCCGGCGAAGGGCTCCGGCCTTGCGGGCATCGAGCGGCGGCTGGCCGCCTTCGACGGCACGTTGATGGTGAGCAGCCCCGCCGGCGGCCCGACGGTGGTGGCGATGCACCTGCCCTGCGAGCCGGCCGAGGCAGGCGCGCAGCGGTCGTAAGTGCGGCGATCGGGGCCATCCGGCAGAATCGGTCGGGTCGCTTCCGGATCGACCGAACGGGGACCGCGTGCGGGTAGTGATCGCCGAGGATCTCGCCCTGCTTCGGGACGGCCTGATCCGCCTGCTCGCAGCCAATGACTGCGAGGTCGTCGAGGCGGTGGACAACGGGCCCGCCCTGGTGCGGGCGCTCGTGTCCCACCGCCCCGACGCGGCCGTGGTCGACGTACGCCTCCCACCGACCTTCACCGACGAGGGTCTGCGGGCGGTGCTGGAGGCCAGGCGGCAGGTCCCCGGGCTCCCGGTGCTGGTGCTCTCGCAGTACGTCGAGCACCTCTACGCCAACGAGCTGCTCGCCGACAACACCGGTGGCGTCGGCTACCTGCTCAAGGACAGCGTCTCCAACATCGGTCAGTTCATCGAGAGCGTCCGCGACGTCGCCGCCGGCGGCACCAAGCTCGACCCGGACGTCGTCCGGCAGCTGTTCGCCCGCCAGGCCCGCAACAAACCGATCCAGCAGCTCACTCCGCGGGAGCGGGAGGTGCTCGAGCTGATGGCCGAGGGCCGGTCGAACGCCGCCATCGCCGGGCGGATGTTCATCACCTAGAAGGCGGTCAGCAAGCACACGAACTCGATCTTCGCCAAGCTCAGCCTCACCCAGTCCGATGACGACAACCGCCGGGTGCTCGCCGTCTTGAAGTTCCTGAACCAATAGCGTTCCTGAACCAAGAAAGTTCCTGACCCAGGGGCCGGGCACGGTTGCCCCGTCGGGCCGCCGACTCGACCCGGATAGGGTATGTTCCATGGCTGAATCCCCCACCACCCCATCCAGCGACCAGCCGACCGCGAACCTGAGCAACGGCGCGCAGGTCCCGCTGCTCGGCTTCGGCACGTGGCAGCTGCGCGAGAAGGAGTGCTACGACGCCGTGCGGTCCGCGCTCGACGTCGGCTACCGGCACCTCGACACGGCCACCGGATACGAGAACGAGGAACAGGTCGGCCGGGCCATCCGCGACAGCGGGCTGGATCGCTCCGAGGTCTTCATCACCACAAAGCTGCCGCCGGAGAACGCCGGCAAGGAAGCCGAGACCCTCGCGGCGAGCCTGCGCAACCTCGGCGTCGACTACGTCGACCTGTGGCTCATCCACTGGCCCCCGACCGGCGAGGCGGGCGTCGAGACGTGGCGGGAGTTCCTCGCCCTGCAAGGTGAGAGCAAGACCCGGGCGATCGGCGTCAGCAACTACAGTACCGAGCAGGTCGACGAGCTGATCGATGCCACCGGCGTCGCGCCCGCCGTCAACCAGATCCGCTGGGCACCGGCGCTCTTCGACAAGGCCCGCGCCGATCACCTCAAGGACAGGGGTGTTGCCCTCGAGGGCTACAGCCCGTTCCGGGCGAGCGACCTCGACGATGAGGCGTTGACGACCATCGCCGACACGCACAACGCCTCGGTCCCCCAGGTCATCCTGCGGTGGCACCTCGAGCACGAATACATCGCCATCCCGAAATCGGCCAAGCCCGAGCGCATCAAGGCCAACTTCGACGTGTTCGGCTTCTCCCTCACACCCGATGAGGTCGCCACGATCGACGCGCTCTCGACAATCTGATCGTCGTGCCTGTCTGATGATGGCGCTGGTCTGAGCATGGAGTTCGCCGACGTCGTACGCCGTCGCCGGATGGTTCGGGCGTATGACCCGCACCGTCCGGTGCCGCCGGCGCCGACGCGGCGGCTGCTCGAGCATGCCGTCCGGGCGCCCAGCGCCGGGTTCAGCCAGGGCTGGGACTTCCTGGTCCTGCGGTCGGCGGCCGACCGGGAGGCGTTCTGGGCGGCGACCGCGGAGGTGGAGCCCGACGGAGACGAGGCCGATCCCTGGCTGCGGGGACTCGCGACGGCTCCGCTGCTGATCGTGTGCCTGTCGAACCGTGACGCCTACCTCGACCGATACGCCGCACCGGACAAGGGCTGGATCGATCGCGACGAGGCGCGGTGGCCGGTGCCCTACTGGGATGTCGACACCGGCATGGCCGCGCTGCTGATGCTGCTGACCGCGGTCGACGAGGGGCTGGCCGGCTGCTTCTTCGGCGTACCGCCGGACCGGCACGACGCGCTCCGCTCGGCCTTCGACATCCCCGCGAGCCGCATGCCCGTGGGCGTGGTCAGCGTCGGCTACGCCGCGCCCGACCGGCGCTCGCCGAGCCTGAAGCGCGGCCGCCGCCCGGTGAGCGATGTCGCGCACGATGGCCGGTTCGGCCGCCCCTTCGCACTCGGCGAATGACGGCCGCACCCGAGGATGCGTTACGCGCCACGGCATTTCAGGGCGTGTAGCGCTCTACCAGAGAGCCGATCCAGCCGCGCGCGTCGACGGTCATCGTGCCGAATCCGACATAGTGCTTGGCGATCCGGCCGAGAAAGGCATTCGGCCCGCACGTGCGGGTGCCGTTGCCGTGCTTGTCGATCGTGAGGTCCTGGCTCGCCGGACAGTAGGTGACCGCGCTGCGGATGTTCGCGGTCGCCTCGACGTAAAAGGTGCGCCGGATGCCGGTGAAGGCGAAATGCCCACCGTCCGTGCCGCCGGAAACCCACTGGGCATTCTTGACCGTCAGCCCGGTCCCGAGCTTGTAAGAGACGGGCAGCACGTACGACGTCGATCTCGCCTGAACCCTTTGCGGTGCGGGCAGCGCTGCATCGGCTGCCGCCGCGGTGAGCCCGGCTGCCGCGGCTACGGCTCGTGCAACCGACGAGACCCGGACGGCGATCGTGCGATTCATCCCCATGGCTCCTTGGCGGAACGAGTGGCGGTGTCCCGCCACCTGTGAGACGCCGGATCGGCGTCTGGTTGTCCGCCCTTGCCGGTGTGAGAAACGCTGATCCGAGTCCTGACCGTGCGGGCGAACTCCGCGGCGTCAGGACGCCTTCACGCCGGGTGCGCCTGTGCCCCCTGAGATAGGGCAGTGGCCCTTTCTGCCCTGCGACGCGGGGGTGTGGCCCGTTCTGCTCTGCGAGAGGGGCAGTGCCGGAGCGATCGGCCAGGTTCACGGCTGCGAGGCGCCGTCCGGCGGGCCAGGTGACGGCCCGGCTCGCGAAGCGCTCGAGTTACTCTGCGTCGGCTATTTGAGTAGGCGCGCGAGGAGAATCCGTAGTTGTTTTTCGATCGTGCCGCGCACGTGCGGCGGCAGATTCAGAGCCTGCACGAGCAGCCACAAAATCGCGTGCGTGGCCAGCCGTTCGCGCTCGTGCGGCCGTTCCAATCCCGCCGCGCGAATGGATGACGATTCGAGCACGAGCCGGCTCAGCCCCGGTGCCCGCAGACCCTTTTCCGCCTCGGTGAGCGGGCTCAGATCCGGATCGTCTCCGGAGAACCGGATCAAGGCATCAAGCTCTTGGTCGGCCGCCGCCGGTCGAGCTCCTTCGAAATCGAGGAAGCCGGTAAGTCGACTCCCCTCGAGAAGAATGTTGGTCGCGTGCAGATCGGTGTGCGCCAACACCATCCGGTCACCGGAAAAGACGGGCCGGACCGCGAGCAGCGCGGCGGCGAGGTCGTCGAGCAGTCCGTGGTCGAGAATTCCGCGCGTGGCGTCGATGAGGAGGCCGGACCGGTCGGGTGGAGCGTGATACAAGTCCGCCGGTCGGGATTCGAGCGCGTCGGTGAGCCACGGGTTGCCGAATGTCTCGGGCCGCGGCGTCGCGTGGAGCGCGCCGATGCCGGCGGCTATCTCATCGGCCACCCGGGCGCGCGCCGTCTGGTCCAGGTCGGGCCAGACCTGGCTCAACGGCGCGCCGGGAAGGCGCTGCAGCACCAGCCAATCGCGGCCGTCGGTGCGACCGTCCGCCACCGGTACGGGGTGGGGGACGTCGGCCGACAGGGCGGCGAGCACGCGCCGCTCGTGGCGGAGCGAATCGCGGAACCTCCCCGTCCCGATCTTGACGACGTACCGGCGCCCGAGCCAGACCTCGTTCGCCGCGCTGGCGGCCCGGGTCAGCCGATCGTCGCAGAGACCGGCAGAACGCAACGCCCGCGCGAGCAGGGCGTCTGGCATCGCTCAGCCCCGCCCGACGTAGGGCATTCCCGCGGCGAGAATGGTCACGTCGCTGATGGTGACGCCCGGCGGCAGCGTCGCAATATGCGCGACCAGTCGTCCGACCTCGGCAACGTCGAATGTCGGCTCGGCGCGCATGCTCCCGTCGGCCTGCGGCACCCCGGCCGACATCCTGCTGGTCATGTCGGTGCCGGCGTTGCCGATATCGAGCTGGCAGCAAGAGATGCCGTACTTACGCCCGTCGAGCTCGGTCTGCTTGGCGAGCCCGGCGACGGCATGCTTCGAGGCGGTGTACGCCGCCGATCCCGGCCGCGGCCGGTGGGCCGAGATCGAGCCGTTGTTGATGATCCGGCCGCCGTGCGGCGTCTGCGCGCGCATCAGCCGCATCGCCTCGCGGGTGCACAGGAAGGTTCCGAGCACGTTCGTCGCCATCACCTCGGCGAAGCGATCCGCGGGCACGTCCGGCAGGTCGGCGGCCGGCGCACCGGTCCCGGCGTTGTTCACCAGCACGTCGAGACGACCCCATGCCGTACGCACCTGCTCGAACGCGGCCACCACGTCCGCCTCGCTCGCCACGTCGCCGACGAGCACGAGCGATCCGGGGCCCAGCACCTCGGCGGTCTCGTCTAGGAAACCGCGCCGCCGTCCGGTCACCGCTACCGCGAAGCCGGCGGCGGCGAGCGCGGTGGCGATCGCGCGGCCGACCCCGCTGCCGCCACCGGTCACCAGAGCGGTACGCCGTCCCTGCGCGGCCGATGCTGTCGTCACACCGGTAACTCTAGGGTTCGCCTGCGCTCCACTCGGGCGCACCCACTCGGGCCGACAATGCCGCCGGGGTGCGACGCGCGCCTGCTCGGCCGCTAGCGCGATCGCCTCGCCGATCACGGCATCGACTATCCCGAACGGCTGGCCGGGTGGGATTTCCGCCAGGCGATGCGTACGGCGTTGCTGCAGTCGGTGCTGCAGGACTCGATGCGATGGTGCACCCGCAACGCCGCCGTCCTGCGCGCGGCCACCGCGGGCTTCGGCGAGTCCGGGCCGGCTATCGGGTAGCGCCGTCCGGACGGTGCGGCCGGCCCGGGTTGTCCCCCACGATGGCGTTGTGGCCGCGGTTCCAGAACAGGTATTTCGCGCCGAGGTTGACCATCGTCGCCAGGCGATTGCGCCCGCCGAGCAGGTAGAACAGGTGCACCACGATCCAGATCACCCAGGCGATGAAACCGGTGAGCGACGGGCCCCGGTGGATCTCGGCGACCGCCGAGCTGCGGCCGATCGTCGCCAGCGATCCCTTGTCGTGGTATCTGAAGCGGTCGACCTGCTTGCCGTCGAGTCCTGCCTTGAGCAAGGCGGCGACATACTTGCCGCCCTGCATGGCCGGCTGGGCGAGCTGCGGGAGCGCGCGATCGCCGTCCTCGACGGAGACGTCACCGATGGCGAAGATGTTGTCGAAACCCTGCACGCGCAGGTGGTCGTCGACCTTGATCCGGTGGCCCCGGCCCTGGGGAAGATCCCATTTCTGGATGGAGTCGTGGGTCGTCACGCCCGAGGCCCAGACGACGAGCCCGGCGGCGATGAAATTGCCCTCGCCGTCCACCACGCCGTCCGGGCGGACCTCCTTGACCGTGGTGTTGAGCGCCAGGTCCACTCCACGCTTGCGCAGCGACGTCTTCGCATACTCCTGAAGCCTGGGTTTGAATGGACCGAGCAGCGTCGGCAGCATCTCGATGAGGGTCAGGTGCACGCGTTTCGTGTCGATCTCGGGATAGGTCACCGGCATGTCGTTGTTGCGCATCTCGGCCAGCGCGCCCGCCATCTCCACGCCGGTCGCGCCGCCGCCCACGATGACCAGCCGCAGGTCCGTCGGCTCGCCCTTGGCCGCCGTCTCCAGGCGGTTCTGGATCGCGTCGCGGACGGCCAGCGCCTGCGAGCGGGTGTAGAGGGGCAGCGCATGCTCGGCCGCCCCTGGTATGCCGAAGAAGTTTGCGGTGACGCCGGTGGCGATCACCAGGTAGTCGTAATCGAGGGTCCCGCCGTCGGCCAGGCTCACCGTGTTACTCGCGTGGTTCAGACCGACGACGCTCGCATTGACGACCCGCACGTTCGTCTGCCGCGAGCGGATGGCACGCAAGAACCACGTGATGTCGCCCGGATTCAGGGTTGCCGTGGCGACTTGGTACAGCAGCGGCTGGAACGTGTTGTACATGTGCCGGTCGACGAGCGTGAGGTCGACGTCGGCGCCGCGCAACGCCCGCACGGCGCTCAGCCCGCCGAAGCCGCCGCCGATGACCACGACACGCGGCCTTCCTGACCGGTCCGGGTTGCGCTGAGCCACGGGCCTTGCTTAGCACACCCCTCTCCGGTCCGGTCGACCCGCGCCTCGCCGTCGCGATGTCGGTGCCCGAGCGCTTGCCGGCCACCGCTGGCCGGGTTCGGTCATCCCGGCGGCCACACGCGGGCCGATTGGCCGTTCACACGCGGCGTTCGGCCGAAACCCTTTACAACGTTGCAAGCATTGGCTAGGACGGCCACATGCGCCGATCCACCCGCTCCCTGTTGCTCTGTTGCCTCGCCGTCGCCCTCGGCCTGATGCCGGCCGCGGCATCCGCCGGCCGGCAGAGCGGCACGACGTACCGCAATGCCGTCACGGACGGCTATTCGATCGACTTCCCCGACCCCACCGTGATGCGCGGCAAGGACGGCTACTGGTACGCCTACGCCACCGGCGGACCGTACGACGAGACCGGCGCCGGCGACAGTTCCAAGATGGCCCGCTCGGCCGACCTGATCCACTGGCAAAAGCTGGGACCGATCTTCTCGACGTCGAACTTCCCGAGCTGGGCTGACCCGACGACGGGATTCTGGGCCCCGGACATCCGCTACCTGGACGGCCGCTACGTCATGTACTTCGTCGCGCCCAACACGACGGCGAGCCCGGCCGGCTTCGACGCCGGCATCGGCGTGGCCACCGCGCCCACACCGGCCGGGCCGTGGAAGGATTCCGGCCAGCCGCTGGTGCCGCCGCGCAAGAACGCGGCCGGCGGCTACACCACCGTGCTCGACCCGGCCGAGTTCACCGACTCTGACGGGCAGAAATACCTCTACTACGGCGGATTCGACAGCGGCGATTTCGTGCTGAAGCTCTCGGCCGACGGGCTCTCCCTCGCCGACAGCGCCCCCGGTAAGCAGGTGGCCAGCACGAGGTTCGAGGGACCGTACGTCGTCAAGCACGGCGGCTACTACTGGCTGATGGCCTCCTCCGCCAACTGCTGCGCCGGCCCGGTGACCGGCTACACCGTCTTCGCCGGCCGCTCGACTCACCCGACCGGCCCCTTCGTCGACGATCACGGCGTACCGATGCTCGCCTCGCGCAGCGGCGGCACCATCGTCGTCGCGCCCAATGGCAGCCGGTGGATCGGCACCGGCCACAACGCCATGGTGACCGACGACGCCGGGCAGACCTGGCTCGCCTACCACGCCATCGACCGCAACCACCCCTACCTCGACGGCTCGCCCGGCTTCACCATGCGCCCGATGCTGCTCGATCGGCTCGACTGGATCAACGGCTGGCCGACCGTGCGCGGTGGCGCCTGGGCCTCGGACGACACCCAGCCAGGACCGGTCACGACCGGCCTTGTCGACGACCGGTTCGGCTCGGCCGCGGCGACGGCGCGCACCTTCCGCACGGTGTCCGGCTCGCTCAGCATCCAGCCGTCCGACCCGGCCAGCGACAGCGGCGGGTTCGCCCGCCTCAGCGGCGCATCCGCCCGCGTCCTTGCCCGTGCGCCGGTGCCGCAGGACGTGCGGGTCGAGGCCGACGTCCGCGTCCCGTCCGCGGCCGGCAGCGGCGGCCTCGCCGTCCGCGCAGCCGATGCGAGCCCGGGCGCGAGCGTCACCGTCGACGCGGCCACGCATACGCTCGTCGTCCGCGCACCGGGTCTCGCGGCGGTGTCCGCCCCGATTCCCGCGGCCGCCGAGCTCCCGGTGTGGCACACCCTGGCCGTCGAGGTCAGGGACCGAACGCTGACCGCGGATCTCACCGATGCCCGCCTCGCCGACCCGCTCGCAACCGTGACGGCGACGCTGCCCGCCCGCGTCTCGGCGACCGGTGCCGGCTTCGTGGCCACCGGCTCCGCCGACGTCGACAACTTCTCGGCGACGCCACTCCCACTGCCGCACACCGACGTCGTACCGCAGCCGAAACCGGGGGCCGCGCTGCCGGCCAACTCCGACGATTTCACCGGCGGCCTCGGCGCCGGCTGGACCTGGATCAACCAGGACCCGGAAGCGACGGTCGCCGACGGCCAGCTGAGCTGGCCGACCGAGGACGCGGATCTCGCCAACCAGTCGAGCAATCCGGGCGTTCTGCTGCGGGACCCGCCGTCCGGCGACTACCTCGTCGAGACCAAGCTGGCGCTGCCCATCGGCGTCGACACGGTCCGCAACTACCAGCAGGCCGGGATCGTCGTCTACGTCGACCGCCAGACCTACTTGCGCCTCGACGCGGTCGCGGTCGGCACGACCCGCTTCGTCGAGTTCGGCAAGCAGATGCGGTACGGCGCCCTGGTGCCCTTCGGCAGCGGCGTCATCGGTCCGCCCGGCGACACGACCTACCTGCGGATCGCGCGCTCGACGGTGCCGGGGACCGGCGAGCAGCGATTCCAGGCCGGGTCGAGCACCGACGGCACGACCTGGCGCTGGGGCATGGCGTGGACGCTGCCGGCCGACGCGCACGTGCGGATCGGCCTGGTGTCGCAGGGCTCGTCACCAGCGGTCGATGCGCAATACGGCAAGGCGCTCGCGCAGTTCGACTACTTCCACGTCTCGCAGCTCGGGGAGTCATGATGAACCGATCCTTCGCGCACTCGCCGGCGCGGGGCACGGTACGACGCCGCGGCCGCGGTGCCGCCCTGGCCGCAGTCGGCGCCGCCGTGGCGCTGCTGTCCGCGGCGATCCACCCGGCCGGAGCGAGCCCGAAAGCGGCGCCGGCGACCTACCACAACCCCGTCTCGCAGGGCTACTCGATCGACTTCCCCGACCCGACGATCCTGCGCGGCAACGACGGCAAGTGGTACGCGTACTCGACCGGCGGTCCCTACGACGAGACCAACACCAGCGGCGACGCGCTGCGGATGGCGGTCTCGACCGACCTCGTGCACTGGAGGAAGCTCGGCGGCGTCTTCGTCAAGGGCGTCAA
>JBBSHJ010000019.1:0-41475 GCA_038253135.1 Mycobacteriales bacterium
GATGAGGGCATTGTGCCCGGCGCCGATGACCAGGACGTCAGGCATGGGGGTCGCCGGGCCTGAGGTGATGGTGCCCGGCGCCGATGACCAGGACGTCAGGCATGGGGGTCGCCGGGCCTGAGGTGATGGTGCCCGGCGCCGATGACCAGGACGTCAGGCATGGGGGTCGCCGGGCCCGAGGTGATGGTGACCGGCGCCGATGACCAGGACGTCAGGCATGGGGGTCGCCGGGCCCGAGGTGATGGTGCCCGGCGCCGATGACCAGGACGTCAGGCATGGGGGTCGCCGGGCCTGAGGTGATTGTGCCCGGGGCGCTCGAGACCGAGGATGGCAAAGGGCCGGCCGTCACCGGGGAAGTGGTGGTGGCGGAGCACGTCCACGAACCCGACGGAGCGGTACAGCGACCAGGCACGGGTCGGGCCCTCGGGGGTGGAGAGCAGCACCCGCTCGTGGGTGCTGCGCGAAAGGAGGTCGGCGAGCAACGAGCGGCCGATGCCCTGGCCCTGCCATGTCGGCACGACGTGCAGCTCGGCGATCTCGAAGGCATCGCTCAGCCAGATCATCGCCGCCGTGTCGATGCGCTCGGCCGCGCGTCGCACCTGCTCGTGCCACCACTGTCCGGGCGCGCTCCGGTAGCCGTACCCGATCCCCACGAGCGCCGGACCCTCCAGCGCGGCGACGGCGAGGTAGTCGGACCGCTCGGTGTGCTCGGCGAAGGTCGCGCGGCGGGCCGTGGCCAGGCCACGGGGGTAGCCCATGGCGTCGGCGTAGACCCCGATGACCTCGTCCAGGCGCGGTCGCATCTCCTCCGCCGTCCAGCGCTCGAGCCGTACCGGCATCGACCTAGTCCCCGACCTCGGCCGGCGCACCGCCGGTGACCCGCAGGAGTTCGTCGTACGACGTCGGGTAGACGGTATGTGGCGTGCCCGCCGCGGCCCACACGACGTCGTACCGCTGCAGGGCGACGTCGACGAGCGTGCGCACGGGCGAGGGGTGGCCGACGGGAGCGACGCCGCCGATCGGCTGGCCGGTCGCCACCCGGACGAAGTCGGCGTCCGCACGCCCGACCGCGGCGGCGTCGATCAGACCGGCGACGCGGGCCGTGTCGACGCGGTGCGCGCCGCTGGTCAGGACCAGCAGCGGCTCCCCGTCGGCGTTGAAGAGCAGGCTGTTGGCGACGGCTCCGACCTCGATCCCGAGTTGCTCGGCCGCCGCCGCAGCGGTGTGCGCGCGCTCGTCGAGGGTGGTGACCTCGGGTGTGGCTCCGGCCCGGGACAGCGCATCAAGGACGAGTCGGGTGTTGCGGTGCATCGGCATATCGCACCAGATGTTGCCGCCCGGGGTTCGCGGGGGTGATCAGGTCAGGTGTGCAGACCACATTCGGTCTTGTTCATCCCGGCCCACCGGCCGGCCCGGGGATCCTCGCCCGGCGCAACCCTCCGGGTGCACGGCGCACAGCCGATCGAGGCGAAGCCGTCGTACATCAGCGGGTTGATCAGCACACCCTTCTCGGCGACGTAGGCGTCGACATCGTCCTGCGTCCAGCAGGCGAGCGGGTTGATCTTGACCATCTCGCGCTTGGGATCCCAGCTCACGATCGGCATGTCGGCGCGATCGGGCGTCTCGTCGCGCCGGATGCCGGACATCCAGGCCCAGTATGACGAGAGGGAGGCTTGCAGCGGTCGGACCTTGCGCAGGTGGCAGCACAGGTCGGGGTTGCGTTCGTAGAGTTTGGGGCCGTAGGTCTCGTCCTGCTCGGCGACGGTCTGCGACGGCCGCACGGAAAGGACGTTGACCGGCACCGTCGCGGACACGGCGTCGCGGGTGCCGACCGTCTCGGCGAAGTGGTAGCCCGTGTCGAGGAAGATCACGTCGATGCCGGGGATGACCTCGCCGGCCAACGTGCTGAGAACGGCGTCCGCCATCGATGAGGTCATGCAGAGGTTGTCGCCGAATTCGTCCTTGGCCCACTGCAGGACCTGCCGCGGCTGCGCGCCTTCGAGCTCGACGGCGGCCTTCTCGGCCAGCGTGATCAACCGTTCCTGTTCGTCGCGCGGCGCTGCCATCAGACCTCCTCATCCCGACTGGCGCGGCGTGGCACTCGTGCCTTCGACCCGCCATCAGCAGCAGATGCGGTCTTCTCGCCGGTGGACGCTGCGTCGTTGGTGCGCCGTGGACGGAATAGCTTCAGCGTCCACACCCGTCGACAGGCGTAACACCGGTACTGCCCGTGTTCATCCCCATCCGGTCGAATGTCCTCCTCGCCACAATAGGGGCAGAAGAACGGAACCGCATGAGACGCACCGGTGCTCACGGCCGGTCGCCGGCCCGGCGCCACGGGGCCGCGGCCCCCGGCAGGTCCATCAGGTCAGCCAGTCCTGCTCCGCGCGGGCGGCGTACGCCGCGAACGACTCGCCGTCCGCGCGCCGCGCGAGGTAGCCGCGCACGACCCGCTCGGAGTAGTCGGCGAGCTCGTCGGCCCGCACCCGCAGGCCCCGGAACTTGCGCCCGAAGGCGGCGTCGGTGCCGAGCTGGCCGCCGAGGTGGACCTGGAATCCTTCGACGTCGCCGTCCGCGCCGTCGCCGCCCTGGGTATCGCCTTCCGGGCCGGTGGCCCGCATCATCATGCCCTTGAAGCCGATGTCCGCGACCTGGAATCGGGCGCACGCGTTGGGGCAGCCGTTGACGTTGATCGTGATCGGTGTGTCCAGCTCCGGGATCCGGTGGGTCAGCTCCTCGGCCAGCCAGTCCGCGCGGGCCTTGGTCTCGACGATCGCGAGCTTGCAGAACTCCAGGCCGGTGCACGCGATCGTGCCTCGGCGGAACTGGCTCGGCCGGGTCGGCAGGCCTTCGTCCTCCAGGGCCGTCACCAAAGACTCGACCGCCTTCTCCGGCACGTCGAGAACGACGATGTGTTGCTGCGCCGTGGTGTGCACCCGTCCCGCACCCGCCTGCTCGGCGAGGTCGGCGACGATCGAGAGCTGGGTGCCGCTGGTCCGGCCCGCGCGGGGAGCGGCGCCGACGCTGTAGCAGGCCCCGTGCCCGGGTACGTCGTGCTGGCGGTGCACACCGATGTGGTCGCGGTAGGCGGGTGAGGCCGCAGGGGCCGGTCCGTCGGGCAGTGCGGAGTCGAGGTAGTCCTTCTCCAGGACCTCGCGGAAGCGCTCGGTGCCCCAGTCGGCCAGCAGGAACTTGAGCCGGGCGCGGGTCCGGGACCGCCGGTAGCCGTAGTCGCGGAAGACCCCGGTCACGCCGCGCCACACCTCGGCCACCCGGTCCGGCGCGACGAAGGCACCCAGCCGCTGCGCGAACATCGGATTGGTGGACAGCCCGCCGCCTACCCACAGGTCGAAGCCGGGCTCCCCGTCGGGGCCGACGACGCCGACGAAGGACACGTCGTTGATCTCATGATTGGTGCAGTGCTTCGCGCAACCGGAGATGGACGTCTTGTACTTGCGCGGCAGGTTGGAGAACTCGGGATTGCCGAGCACCTCGGCCGCGAGCGAGTCCAGATACGGCGTCGCATCGAGGATCTCGTCCTCGGCCACCCCGCCGAGAGGGCACCCGAGCATGACGCGGGGCACGTCGCCGCACGCCTCGGTGGTCGAGAGCCCGACCTCCTCGAGACGGCGCCAGATCTCCGGAACGTCCTCGATGCGGATCCAGTGCAGCTGGATGTTCTGCCGGTCGGTGATGTCGGCGACGTCGCGGCCGAACTCCTTGGCGATGCCGGCGACGGTGCGCAGCTGCCGCAGGCCGAGATGCCCGCCGTCGACGCGCACCCGCAGCATGAAGTGCGAGTCCTCGAGCTCTTCCGGCTCGAGCGAGGCGGTGCGCCCACCCGGGATGTCGGGGGCGCGCTGCGTGTAGAGGCCGTACCAGCGGAACCGCCCGCGCAGATCCTGCGGGTCGATGCTGGCGAAGCCGCGCTTGCTGTAGATGTCGACGATCCGGTCGCGGACGGCCAGGCCGTCGTTGTCCTTCTTCATCTGCTCGCTGCCGTTGAGCGGCTCGCGGTAACCCAGAGCCCACTGGCCCTCGCCGCGCTTCGCGGCGGCGGCGCGCCCGGCTTTGGCGGGGCGCCGCGGACGGGTGGCGGTTGCGGTGTTGGGGGGCATGCGCATGGTCCTCTGCGGATTCGGGCGGCCGCCGTACCGGCGGACAGGGCCAGACCGGCAGGCGAGAGGAGGTCAAGGGGAATGTGCGGGCGACCGCGGGCACGAAGCGGACGGTCGCGGACCTCAGCCCTGCGGACAGTTGGCGCTGGCGACCCGCTCCAGGTCGATGTGGAGACGGGCGACGAGAAGTCCGTCGCGTGCAGCTGCCATGGGACGATGGTCCCACATTTTGGCGGCGGACGGGAAGTCAGATGGCCGCTCCCGGCGTTGCGCTGGGCGACCGTTGCCCGCGAGAGCCCTCGGAGTCGGTGCTGATGAGCTACCCCTTGCTGCTCGACCTGCGCGGGCGACGCGCCGTAGTGGTCGGGGCGGGGCCGGTGGCCGTACGTCGTGCTCGCGGCTTGCTCGATGCCGGCGCCGAGGTGCTGGTGATCGCTCCGGCGCTGGCCGACGCCATCCGTGACTGGGTCTCGGCGGGAGTGGTCGCGGTCGAGCAGCGGACGTACACGCCCGGCGATCTTGACGGCGCGTGGGTCGTGCAGGCCTGCACCGACGATCCGCAGGTGAACGCTGCGGTCGCCGCGGACGCAAAGGCGGCGAGAATCCCGTGCGTCCGGGCCGATTCGGCCGCGGACGGGACGGCCCGCACGCCCGCGGTCGCCCGCGATGGCGACGTAGTGGTCGCGGTCAACACGGCCGGGGACCCGCGCCGCGCCGCGCGGATCCGTGATGAGATCGGGTTGCTGCTGACCGACCGCGGCCGCGAGGACCTCGGACCGGGTGGCTGGGTCGCCCTCGTCGGTGCCGGTCCGGGCGATCCGGGCCTGGCGACCGTCCGTGCGCGCCTTTATCTCGCCCAGGCCGATGTCGTCGTCGTGGACCGGCTCGCTCCCGACGCACGTGATCTTCTCGGCGCGCACGTCGAGATCATCGACGTCGGGAAATCACCGGGCGAGCATCGGGCCCGGCAGCACGACATCAATGCGCTGCTGGTGCAGCGGGCGCTGCGCGGTCTGCGGGTCGTTCGCTGGAAGGGTGGCGATCCCTTCGTCCTCGGGCGCGGCGGCGAGGAATTGGCCGCGTGCGTCGAAGCCGGTGTCGTCGTGCACGTCGTACCCGGTGTCTCGTCGGCGATCGCCGGCGCCTCGCTGGCGGGCATTCCGCTGACCCATCGGGGGATCACGGCCGAATTCACGGTGGTGTCCGCACATCGCGATCCGGCCACCAGCGAGGACGCGGACTGGGCCCGCCTCGGCGGCGGCACCGGGACCGTCGTGGTCATGATGGGCATGGGCCGCATCGGCGAGGTGTGCGAGGCCCTGATCTCGGCCGGCCGCAAGCCGTCGACGCCGGTGGCCGTCGTACAGAACGCGAGCCTGCCGGACCAACGGGTCGCGGTCGCCACACTGGCCGACATTCCCGACGCCGTCGCCCGTCAGGGACTGGGTGCGCCGGCCGTGGTGATCATCGGCGAGGTGGTCGCCCGTCGCGCGCCGACCTCGGTGGTCAGGGCGTAGCGGGTCCGGTCTCGAATACCCCGTGCACGTAGGGCCACGGGCTGGGCGTGCAGGTCACACCGTCGCTGGTCAGCCCGAGCGTCTGCTGCATCATCACCGGCGCGGGAGCACCTGCCCGCGGACACTTCATGTGGCCGTAGCCGAGGGTGTGGCCGACCTCGTGATTGACGACGTAGTCCCGGTACGCCGCGAGGTGGTCGTGGTAGGCCACGGCGCCGCGGATCCACCGGGCCACGTTGATGTAGACGTCATGCCCGATCGTGCACGATGTCTCCGCCCGCAGCGCGTAGCCGCACGTCCGCCTGGTGGTCATCGACGAGACGAGATGGATCCGCAGGTTCACCGGAGCGCGGTCGACCTGCCGGAAGGTCCGCCTGCCGTCGTGTGCCCATCCGCTCGGGTCGGCAAGAGTCTGCGCCACGTCGTCGGCGAACTGGTGCGGTCCGACCTTCGTCCCCGTCAGATCCATTCCGTCTTCGACGAGGATCTCGTAGCGGTGCTTGGCCGAATCGTCCTCCGACGGCGGGTTCTCCACCGGTACGACGGAGTAGGTGCCGGCACCGCGCATGGGGTAGCGGCCGCCCGCGGAGAGCACCTCGGACGCGACGTTCCCCGGGTCGGTGGCGTGGTTGTCGCCCTGCGTTGCCGTCGCCGCAGGAACCGGGCCGGCCGGCTTCCTCGGAGCCGGATGGGTGGAGACCGCCGTGGCCGAGTGCGCCGCCGCGGCGCGCGATGGCCTCGGCTGACGCGGCGTCGCGGTCGCCGGGACGGCCCGGGCCGGGTGCGCCGGTGAGCGGGTGGCCGGCTCCGTGCTCCGCGCGCGCGATGAGGCCAGGGCGCGGTCGACGGCAGCCGTGCTCGGCGTGGAGGGTCCGCGCACGATCCAGATGGCGACCGCGATGGTCAGGACGACCAATGCGGGAACCGCCACGGTGCCCCAGCCGAGGCGTCGTACAACCGAAACTGGCTCACCGCGCACTGGTCTGTCCCGGTCCGGCATCGATACGAATTCTTCCATGCGGGACGTATTCGCTTGCTGCACGACACCGCTTGGCGTCAATGTTTTGCGAGTGACGGACTTGGTCGAGATGTGGCCGGTATTCGGGCTCCGCGTGCGGTGCGGGCCACTCGAGCTGAGCGCCATCCGTGACGACGACATCCCGGTCCTGATGGATCTCGTCCGCGACGGGGTGCACGACCCGGACGCGATGCCGTTCTTCTTTCCCTGGACCACGCTGTCCGAGCCCAAGCGGACGCACGGTTTTGCTGCCCATCACTGGCGGGTGCGGGCCGATTTCTCCGTCGAGAAGTGGACGCTCGAGCTCGCGGTACGACGGGACGGGGAGATCGTGGGTTCGCAGGGCATCTCCACGCACGACTACCTGGTGACCCGCACCGGTGAGACCGGCTCGTGGCTGGGGCGGCGTTATCAGGGTCAGGGGACCGGGACCTTGATGCGCCAGGTGATGTGCGCCTTCGTCTTCGATCACCTCGACGCGGCCGAGATCACTTCGGCGGCCTTCATCGACAATCCGGCGTCGCTGGCCGTGAGCCGCAAGGTCGGTTACGTGGCCAACGGCGACACCCGCCTGCAGCGCCGGCCCGGCGAGATGGCCGTCAACCGGCGGTTGCTGCTGACGCCCGATGCGCTGGTGCGACCGGAATTCCCGGTCGAGGGCGAGGGCGTCGAGTCGTTTCGCCGGCTGATCGGCCTGGAGCCGCCGAGCACCGCCGCGGGCTGATGCGGGTCCGGCGGCCCCGGCCGGTTCAGCTGCGGGCCGCCCCGGGCATGCGGACCAGCCGGTCGGCCGCGACGAAATCCCGGGTCTGCGCAATCAGATCGGGCGCGGCCTGCCGACAGACCCGCCCCCAAGGATCCGGCCGGTCGGCGATGGCCCGCCGGATCAGCGGATGCCAGCGGGGATCGAGCGCGTCGAGGGCCCACCGGCCGGCCGGCAGCTTCGGTACGACGTGCCCGGTCTCGCGGGTGCACAGGATCCGGCAGAACCCCAGTACCGTGTGCTGCTGCTGCCAGGCGTTGGCCAGGCCGGATGGGTCCTGCCGCAGCTCGGCCCGCCACGACTCGAGCGTCGTACCCGCCTCGGTCCGCAGCTCGTGCGCCGTGACCGGATCGACCAGCGTCGCCGGCTCCGGTCCGAAAAGGGCGATGCCGTGGCTGCGCAGGATCCAGCGGGCATGCGCCGAATTGTCGTGCCGGCTGCGCTCGAGCACCCGGCTGCCGTTGTCGACGTACAACCAGGCGCTGCCGGTCAACGCGCGGATCTCCGCGACCGTCGGGTAGCTGCCCTCCAGGTGCCGCGCCCAGCCGACCGGCGAATCGGGCATCCGGGAGTGGAAATCCGCCAGAGCGGCCTCCTGCACCGAGGTGACGTCCGTGCGGGTGATGACCAGGAAATCGACGTCGCTGTATACGTCGCCCGCACCCATCGCGAACGACCCGACGAGATAGCAGCCCACCAGGTCGCCACCGAGCGCCGACCGCGCGGCGTCGACGAGATCGGCCAGCACACCGTCCAGTGCGGCCCGCGCCGGGGCAGGGAGCAGCGGAGCGGAGATTTCCATGGGCGGAGCTTCTCAGACCGCCCGACGTCGTACCCGGTCGCCGTCGCCCGTGCACCGATGACGGCGTCCGCTTCGGACGCGCTGTCAGTGGGCTCGGGTAGACATCGACTCAGAGCAAGGAGGATGAGATGCCGACATCGATGGGCAACCCGACACCGGGCAACACAGCACAGGGCGTGACCTCGATCGCGCCCGCCGCCGGACCGGCCCGGCCGGTCGTGACGGTCGCGGCGCCGCCGAGCCGATCGGTGACCCAGCTGCTGGCCTCCGCGCATTCCGAGCTGGCGACCGCGGCGCTGGCCCGGCGCTCCGAGGAGCGCTACGCCGCGGCGCATCTGGCCGGATTGCGGGCCGCCGCGGCAGTGGTGGCCCGGCGGGCGCAGCCGGTAGCACCGGGGTCACGGCGGGCGAAGCCGACCAGCGTGTGGGTGTTGCTGGCCGCTCTCGCGCCCGAGCTCGCGGAGTGGGCGCAGTTCTTCGCGGCCGGCGCCTCGAAGCGGCATGCCGCCGAGATCGGGCTGCCCAACGCCGTCACGCCCCGCGAGGCCGACGACCTGCTCCGCGATGCCGAGTCGTTCGTGTCCGTCGTCGAGACCACGCTGGGCATTGCGGGTCCCGGGCCGACGCTGGCCGCCACCGGCTGATCGCCCGATAGATTCGCGTGGTCGCGGCCCGACAGCACCGCGGGCGGGCGATCGGTGCGGGAGCGCGGGCGAGAGGCGGATCAGAGATGGCGAAGAAGGCAGCCGAGGCGGTCGATGCCGCCGGTGCGGCGGGGGAGCTACCGCCCGACGCGATCCGTGAGCGACATGCGCGGCTGGCTCGCGACCTGGACGAGCACCTCTACCGCTACCACGTCCTCGACGCGCCGACGATCAGCGATGGCGAGTACGACGCGCTGATGCGCGAGCTGCAGGGCATCGAGGCGGCCCACCCCGACCTGCGCACACCCGATTCGCCGACGCAGCGGATCGGGGCGTCCTTCTCCACCCAGTTCACGCCGGTCGAGCACCTCGAGCGGCTGCTGAGCCTCGACAACGCGTTTTCCGACGAGGAGCTCGCCGGCTGGGCCGAGCGGATCGAGCGCGAGATCGGCACCGAAAAGGTCAGCTATCTCACCGAGCTCAAGATCGACGGGCTGGCCATCGACCTGGTCTACGAGTCCGGCCGGTTGGTCCGGGCCGCCACCCGGGGTGACGGCCGCACCGGTGAGGACGTCACCAACAACGTCCGCACGATCGACGGCGTACCGACAACTCTCGCGGGCGATGCGCCGGAGTTGCTCGAGGTGCGCGGCGAGGTCTACTTCCCCGTCGAGCGCTTCACCGAGCTCAACGCGGCGCTGGTCGAGGCCGGCAAGGCGCCGTTCGCCAACCCGCGCAACGCCGCCGCCGGCTCGCTGCGGCAGAAGGACCCCAAGGTCACCGCGCGCCGGCCGCTGCAGCTGATCGTGCACGGCGTCGGTGCGCACCGCGGCGTTTCCTTCTCCCGGCAGTCACGGGCCTACGACCTCCTGCGGGATTTCGGCCTGCCGGTGAGCAAGCACTACCGGGTGGTCGAGACCCTGGACGCGGTGCGGGAGCGGATCGCCCATTTCGGCGAGCACCGGCACTCGGTCGAGCACGAGATCGACGGAGTCGTGGTCAAGATCGACCAGGTCGCCGTGCAGCGACGCCTCGGGTCGACGGCCCGAGCGCCGCGGTGGGCCATCGCCTTCAAGTACCCGCCCGAGGAGGTCACCACCAAGCTGCTCGACATCCGCGTCAACGTCGGGCGCACCGGACGGGTCACGCCCTTCGCCGTCATGGAGCCGGTCAAGATCGCGGGTTCGACGGTCGAGATGGCGACGTTGCACAACGCGCAGGAGGTCAAACGCAAGGGCGTGCTGATCGGCGACACCGTCGTCCTGCGCAAGGCCGGCGACGTGATCCCCGAGGTGGTCGGGCCGGTCGCTGCCATGCGCGACGGATCCGAACGCGAGTTCGTCATGCCCGATGCCTGCCCCGAGTGCGGCACCGCGCTGCGCCCGCAGAAGGAAGGCGATATCGACATCCGGTGTCCCAACGCGCGATCGTGCCCGGCCCAGCTGCGGGAGCGGTTGTTCCACCTGGCCGGTCGAGGCGCGTTCGACATCGAGGTGCTCGGCTACGAGGCGGCTGTTGCGCTCCTGGATTCCGGGCTGGTCCATGACGAGGGTGACGTCTTCTCCCTCGCCGCGGAGGACCTGTCCGGCGTCGCGTTCTTCACCCGCACCGACCCCGCCGACAAGGCCAAGAAGCGCCGGGTGCTCTCGGCCAACGGTCAGCGTTTGCTCGACAATCTCGAGCAGGCCAAACACCGGCCGCTGTGGCGGGTCATCGTCGGTCTGTCCATCCGGCATGTCGGGCCGACGGCCGCGCAGGCACTGGCGCGAGAGGTGCGCTCGGTCGATGCGATCGCCGCCGCCGACGCCGAGACCCTGTCGGCAGTGGACGGGGTCGGGCCGACGATCGCCCACGCCGTCCGCGAATGGTTCGCCGTCGACTGGCACCGCGACGTCGTCGAGAAATGGCGCGTGGCCGGTGTCGAGCTGACCGAGGAGGCAACCGAGGGCGCCCCTCGGCCGCTGGCCGGGCTCTCGGTGGTGGTGACAGGAAGCCTCACCGACTACAGCCGCGACTCCGCGGCCGAGGCGATCCAGTCCCGCGGCGGCAAGGTCACCTCGTCGGTGTCGAAGAAGACCGACTTCGTCGTCGTGGGCGACAACCCCGGCTCGAAATACGACAAGGCGGTGACGCTCAAGGTGCCGGTCCTGGACGAGGTCGGCTTCGGCCTGCTGCTCGCCGACGGTCCCGACGCCGCCCGCGCCGCTGCGTCGACCGGCGGCGAGACCCCGGCCTGATTGGACTCATCCGAGCCAGGTGCCATCGCGCAGCACGGTCGGATGCTGGCCCTCGCTCTCGTTTCGCCACGCTTGGATGCGCTCCGGTACGACGCGGAAGTAGCGGTAACGGTCCGGATCGGTCCGCGGGTCGAAGCCGGCCTTCTCGGCAAACGCGCTCGCTACCCCGGGGTCGATGTCATGCACCGGAGAGGACTCGGCGATGCCGTCGACGAGTACGACGTCGCGCGTCGTACCGAGCGCGAACCGCACCCGGCCCGTGGTCTCGAGATTGCGCCCGGTCACGGTGGTCGGGTCGGTCGCGAGCACGATCGCCGTGCCGTCCCAGTAGAACGAGAGCGGGACCAGGTGCGGGGGAGAGCCGAACTGGTCGTTGGACGCGGCCCACAGGTCGACATCCGCGCGCAGCCGCGCCCGCACGTCGGCGCAGCGCCGCTCCATCGTCCGGGCCGTCTGCCCGCTCACGTGGCGCCGCTTCGCCCCGGCGAGGGCTTCTTCGTGGATGCCGTCCCGGTGCCGATGTCAGGAAGGCCGCAGAGCTTGCGCAGCAACCGATTCAGCTCATCGCGCTCGCGGGTGTCGAGCGCTCCGAGCAGCTCGTCCGAGACCTCGTCCGTGGCCTTGGCCGCCTCGCGGTAAACCTGCTGGCCGCGCTTGGTCAGCATAATCGTGCGGCGGCGTCGATCCGCGGGATCGACGTCACGCTCGGCATAGCCGAGCCGCTCGAGCTGGTCGATCACGGCGACCATCGTGCTCGGATCGCGGCCGGAGCGCTGTCCTAGGGCGCTCTGAGACACGCCCGGCTGGCTCGCGATCAGCGCCATCGCCCCGAACTCCGGCGGCGTCAGGCCGAACCGGTCATCGATCATGTCCCGGAACCGGTCGCGCGAGTGCGTGGAGAACCACGTCATCAGAAATCCGCTGTACCTGGCCAATGGCTCAGGGGGGACATCTGCGTACAGCATGAAAATAATCTATCAGCGGACCAATCGTTTGTGTTACAAATGATTAATGCAGCGACTCACTCGGTTCGTGATTGCCCACCGCAAGCTGGTTTGCCTCCTCTGGCTCGTCCTTACCGTCGCCGGGATCGCGACCGCGCAGAAGTCGGTCAACTCGATGGATCAGAAGTTCTCGACGCCGGGGCGCGAGGGCTATGAGACCAACCTCACAATCGCCCGGCACTTCGCGGGCACCGGCGGCGACACCACGCCGCTGCTTGCCGTCGTCAAGTTGCCGGCTGCGCAGCGGGTCGCGGATCCCGGCGTACGCCGCCAGCTCGCAACGCTCGAGGCGCGCATGGTCAAGGTGATTCCTGGCGGCAGGGTCGCCGGATACGCGTCGACCGGAAACGACGCATTCGTGTCGAAGGACGGCCACACGACGTTCGTCGCCGCCTTCCCGACCGCTGATCCGTCGGCGCCGTTCGGTGGCAACCCGAAGGCCGAGAAGGCGATGAGCAAGACCCTCGACCATGTGAGCATCGCCGGCACGCCGGTGCATCTGACCGGCTATGAGGCGCTCGCGGCCCAGAGCGGAAACGGCAACGGCCCGGGTGTCCTGGTCGAGGCCTTGCTCGGCGGGCTCGGCGCACTGGTCGTCCTCGCATTCGTCTTCGGCTCGTTCCTCGCGATCGTGCCGCTGCTGATGGCGGTGCCGGCCATCATGACCACCTTTCTCACCGTGCTCGGCCTGACCTATTTCACCGACGTCTCGCCGATCGTGCAGTTCCTCGTCGCGCTGATCGGGCTCGGCGTCGCCATCGACTACTCGCTCATCGTCGTCGTGCGTTGGCGGGAGGAGCGGGCCAAGGGTGCCGACGACGACGAGGCGATCGTGCAGGCGATGACGCGCGCCGGCCGCGCCGTGGTTTTCAGCGGTACGACGGTGGCGATCGGCCTGCTGGCGCTGGTCGTCCTGCCGGTGCCGTTCCTGCGCAGCGTGGGCATCGGCGGCATGCTGATCCCGCTGATCTCGGTGCTGGTGGCGTTGACGCTGCTGCCGGCGATCCTGCGCTCGGTCGGCGCCAAGCTGGACTGGCCGCACCGGCGCACCGATGCGCACGCGTCGAGGTTCTGGACCCGATGGGCCACCCTCGTCGTGCGTGGCCGATGGCTCGCGGCCGCGCTCTCGGTCGCCGCGCTGGTGATCCTGGCGCTGTCGGCCCTCGCCATCCGCCCAGGGATCGCCGATGTCAACACGCTCGCGAAGGCCGGATCGGCCAAGGTCGGCCTGCACGACCTCGAGACGTCCGGCATCGGGAGTGGAGCCCTCCTCCCACACGAGATCCTCGTCAGGGGCGCCGACGCCGCCACCGTCGCCAAGGCCGTGGCCCAGGTCAGCGGCGTACACGGGGCCGTCGCCCCGAGCGGCGCGGCCTGGCACCGTGACGGTTATTCGATCGTTGATGCCTTCGCTTCCCCCGATGGCTCCTCGAAGGCGAGCCGCACCACGGTCGACGACATTCGTCAGGTCGCGCACCGCCAGGGGGACGGGGTGAAGCTGGGCGGCCAGGTGGCATCGAACAATGACTTCATCAAGGCGGTCTACGGCAGCTTCCCGCTGATGATCGCGCTGATCGCGGTCGTCACCTTCCTGCTCCTTGCCCGCGCCTTCCGGTCGATCCTGCTGCCGCTGAAGGCCGTCGTGTTGAACCTTCTCAGCGTGTCCGCCGCCTGGGGGATCATGACGCTGGTCTGGCAGGAGGGCTACGGCTCGAACCTGTTCTGGGGAATCCCGGCGACGGGCGCGATCAGCTCCTGGATCCCGTTGATGGTCTTCGCATTCCTTTTCGGACTGTCCATGGATTACGAGGTGTTCATCCTCGCTCGGATGCGGGAGGAGTACGACGCGACGGGTCGCACCGATGTAGCGGTCGTCCGCGGGATCGGCCGCACCGGAAAGCTTGTGACCAGCGCGGCCCTGATCCTGTTCCTGGCGTTCGTCTCCCTCGCCTCCGGACCGGAGACCGACATCAAGGTGATGGCGACCGGTCTTGCGGCCGGGATCCTGCTCGACGCCACCGTTGTGCGCGGGGTTCTCGTTCCCGCCGCGATCGCATTGTTCGGGCGGTGGAACTGGGTCCTGCCCCGTGCGTTCGCGCGGGTGCTGCGGGTCGAGCCGTCACCGCTGCAGCACGACCTGCCCGCAACCCCGGACCTGCCGGAGGCGAGGGAGCTTCAGCGGTCGAGGTAGACGCCCATATCCCACAGCGAAAAGGCGCCTCATGACGGTCCCCTCGATCGAATTTCGGTTGACGGGTCGGTGGACGATGGCGAGGATCGACGTCGACGTTAATCCCACGAGTGAAAGGGGCGATTCCGATGTCCGTCCAGGTCTGCACATCCGCTCCGAAGGGTCGTTGCTCGTGGCATTTGCCCGCTCATTTTGCTGTGCCCATTGCGGCGTAGCCGTTTCCCTCGACGCGCCGGGGACCTCACATCGCAATCACTGTCCCAGCTGCCTGTGGTCGTGCCATCTCCATCGAAATACGCCGGGCGACCGTGACTCCGGCTGCTCGGGTGGCATGGAGCCGATCGCCGTGACCGTCCGTGGCAAGGGACGGTGGGTGCTCATCCACCGCTGTACCGACTGCGGTCGGCTCCGGCTGAACAAGACCGCAGGCGACGACAACACCTTCGAGCTGATGCGGATTGCCGCCATGCCGCTTACCATGCCGCCCACGCCGTACCAGGCGTTCGCCGACGCCTGACCCTGCCGGGCCGTTCCGCGGCCCGTCGTCGCTGAGGTGACGATCGGTACGCTCGTCAACAACGTCGTCATTAGGCATTAAGCGCGGGCCCGCGCGACCGGGATTCGGCGGCCCGGCCCCGCACGACAACGGGCCGGTCGGGCAAGGCGTCAGAGAGACCGGGCACCGACAGCAGACGACACCGACACCGGACGGCCACCGAGGTCGCAGACATTGAGTCGCAGTGATGGCTACCCGACTCGGCTCCCTCCTGATGGACGCGGCCGAACCCGAGCAGCTGGCGAAATTCTGGGCGCATCTGGTCGGCGGTGATTGCCGGCAGATCGAGCCGGGCCACTACGCGGTTGCCGTTCCGGACAGCGAGCTGGCGCTGGCCTTCGCCTACCTGCCCGATGCGAAGCAGGGCCAGAACCGGATCCACCTGGACCTCGCGTCGGACAGCGCGCGCGATCAGCGCGAGTTGGTGGCTCGTGCCGAGGCCGCTGGCGCCGAAGGCCTGGACATCGGCCAGGAGGGCGTCCCCTGGGTGGTGCTGGCCGATGCGGAAGGCAACGAGCTGTGCGTCCGCGAGCCCAGCCGGCACTACTCCGGCACCGGTCCCATCGCCGCGGTCCTCGTCGATGCGGTCGACCCGAGCGGCCTGGCCGACTTCTGGCAAGTCGCGACCGGTTGGGAGCGGGTTGACAACGCGCCCGGGTCGGAGTCGCTGCGGGCGCCGTCGGGCCGCGGCTCGTGGCTGGAGTTCTGGCCACAGATCGAGGCGAAGACGCGGCGCAATCGCCTGCATTTCGGGCTCGAGTCATCGGCACCGGCCGACGCGGGCACGTTGATCGCGCTGGGCGCGACCGAAGCCGACCCGGGCGGGGCGCAGATGCCGCGGCGCGCGTTCGCCGATCCCGAGGGCAACGAGTTCACGCTGCTGGCGACCGGCCGTGCCGCGCCGCGATGATCAGACGGCGAGCCCGATCGCCAGCAGCGCCGAGAACGCCAGCATCAGCTTGCCGCTGACCGCCAGCGGCGGGACGAGCTCGCGCCCGGTCGCGCCGCCCGCGACGGTGCGGATCGGCCCGATCGCCAGCACCCCGCTCGCCAGCGCCAGCAGCGCCCACGGATGGCGTACGCCGATGATGATGTCCACGGCGTACGACAGCCCGATCGCCCCGACGTAGAGCCGCCGCGTCCAGGCATCGCCCAGGATGACCGCGAGGGTGCGCTTGCCCGATCCGGCGTCGCGGGGAATGTCGCGGAGGTTGTTGACCACGAGCACCGCAACCGCGAGCAGGCCGCACGGCACCGCGGCCGCCACCGAGAGCCAGGACAGCCGCGGGTCGGCCAGCGCGACGTAGGCCGTCCCGATCACCGCCACCAGACCGAAGAACGTGAAGACCGACACGTCGCCCAGCCCGCGGTAGCCGTACGGTGTGCTCCCGCCGGTGTAGAACCACGCCGCGAGGATCGCGGCCGCGCCGGCAGGGAGCAGCCACCATGACGTGGTAGCCGCCACGATCAGCCCGAGACCCGCGGCGAGGCCGAAGCACAGCCAGGCCGCAACAAGGACCTGCCGGGCGGGCACCACGCCAGATGCCGTCAGGCGCATCGGGCCGACCCGGTTGGCGTCGGTGCCGCGTACGCCGTCGCTGTAGTCGTTGGCGAAATTCACGCCGACCTGCAACAGCAGCGAGACCACCAGTGCGAGGATCGCGCGCCACCAGCGGACGTCGCCGACAGCCTCGGCGCACCCGACCCCGACCAGGACCGGAGCGATGGAGATGGGAAGGGTCCGCGGGCGGGCACCGGCAACCCAGGCGGCGGCGCCGGCGGGCATCGGTGGGGTCGTCGTACTCATCACCACCATCGTGCCGCATACGACTGCGGACCACGGCGATCGCCCCTCCCGCCCCGGAGCCCCACCCCTGCCCGCACTTTGGGCGGCTGTGCGTCGAATACGACGCACAGTCGCCAAAAGCGCGGTTGGTGGGGGTCGGCCGGGTCGCGAGCGGGGCGACACTCGCCCGTAGACTCGAACCCATGCCAGATTCTCCCGCGGCAATCAGCCGCGATGAGGTCGCGCACCTCGCCCGGCTGGCCCGGCTCGCCGTGACCGACGAGGAGCTCGACACCTTCGCCGGGCAGCTCGACGTGATCCTGGGCGCGGTCGCGCAGGTCTCGGCCGTGCCGACGGACGGCGTACCGGCGACGTCGCACGCCGTACCGCTGACCAACGTCACTCGACCCGACGAGGTGCGTCCCGGCCTGTCCCAGCAAAAGGCGCTGGCCGCCGCGCCGGCGACCGAGGACGGCCGCTTCCGAGTGCCGCGCATCCTCGACGAGGGGGAGTGAGGTGAGCGACCTCATCCACAACTCTGCCGTCGAGCTAGGCGCGGCGATCGCCGTCGGCGACGTCTCGGCCGTCGAGGTCACGCAGGCGCACCTCGACCGGATCGCGGCGGTGGACGGCGACCTGCACGCCTTCCTGCACCTCGACACCGAGGGTGCCCTGGCGGCGGCCAAGGCGGTCGACGACCGGCACGCCGCCGGCGAGCGCCAAAGTCCGCTGGCCGGCGTACCGCTCGCCCTCAAGGACGTCGTCGTCACCAAGGACCAGCCCTCGACGTCGGGCTCGAGGATCCTGGAAGGTTGGCGGCCGCCGTACGACGCGACCGTCACCAAGCGTTTGAAGCAAGCCGGGATCGTGATCCTCGGCAAGACCAACATGGACGAGTTCGCCATGGGCAGCTCGACCGAGAACTCCGCCTACGGCCCGACGCACAACCCGTGGGACCACGAGCGCGTCCCCGGCGGCTCGTCCGGGGGATCGGCCGCCGCGGTCGCCGGTTACGAGGCCCCGCTCGGCATCGGCACCGACACCGGCGGCTCTATCCGCCAGCCGGCCGCGGTCTGCGGCATCGTCGGGCACAAGCCAACCTACGGCGGCGTCTCCCGCTATGGCCTGATCGCCTTCAGCTCCAGCCTCGACCAGGCCGGCCCGATGGCCCGCACGGTGCTCGACGCGGCGCTGCTGCACGAGGCCATCGGCGGACACGATCCGTGCGACTCGACCAGCATCGACGAGCCGGTGCCACCGGTGGCGGCCGCGGCCCGCGCCGGCGCATCCGGCGACCTCACCGGCATGCGGGTCGGGGTCGTCACGGAGTTGTCCGGCGAGGGATTCCAGCCGGGCGTTCTGGAGCAGACCGCGGCGGCGATCCAGCTGCTGCGCGATCTGGGCGCGACGGTCGACGAGGTCTCGTGCCCGAGCTTCACCGCGGCCCTTGCCGCCTATTACCTGATTGCGCCGAGCGAGTGCTCGTCCAACCTGGCCCGCTTCGACGCGATGCGTTACGGCTTGCGGGTCGGCGACGACGGCGAGGCCAGCGCCGAGCAGGTCATGGCGATGACCCGCGACGCCGGCTTCGGACCCGAGGTCAAGCGGCGGATCATCCTCGGCACCTATGCGCTCTCGGCCGGCTACTACGACGCCTACTACGGCCAGGCCCAGAAGGTGCGCACGCTGATCTCCCGAGACTTCGCCGCGGCGTACGCCGGCCACGACGTCCTCGTCTCGCCCGCGACCCCGACCGTCGCCTTTCCCCTGGGCGAGCGGGTGGACGATCCGATGGCGATGTACGCCGCCGATCTGGCGACGCTGCCGGCCTCACTCGCCGGCACGCCGGCGATCTCCGTTCCGTGCGGGCTCGTGGACGGGCTGCCGGTGGGACTGCAGGTCATGGCGCCGGCGCAGGCGGATGACCGGTGCTACCGGGTCAGCGCAGCGATCGAGGTGGCGGTGACGGACCGCGACGGTCATCCGGTGCTCGACCCGGAGGCGCGATGACCGTGTCGACCGAGTCGCAGCTTCCACCGGAGGACCGGCCGCCGGCCGGCGTCCCGCCGATGCCCGACCCGCGGCGGCAACGCCGGGTCGGTCCCGGGGAATTGGCCGGTATCCTCTTCATCTGGGGTGCGCTCGTCGCCATCGGTGTCGGCGTGATTCTCAATTCCTCTCGGGCCGGCCTTGTCGCGGCCACGATCGCCGCCGTCGTCGCGTTCGGCGGATACGTGGCGGTCCGTCTCAGCATCCGCAAGGGGACACGATGACGATTTCCGCCGAATTGGTCGACTACGACGAGGTGCTCGCCCGCTACGAGCCGGTGCTCGGCCTCGAGACGCATGTCGAGCTCGGTACGGCGTCCAAGATGTTCTGCGGGTGCTCGACGGTCTTCGGCGCGGAGCCCAACGCCCAGGTCTGCCCGACCTGTCTCGGCCTGCCCGGCAGCCTCCCGGTGGTCAACGAGGCCGCGATCGAATACGCCACCCGCATCGGCCTAGCGCTGCATTGCGAAATCGCGTCGTGGTGCCGGTTCGCGCGGAAGAATTACTTCTATCCGGACATGCCCAAGGATTTTCAGATCAGCCAGTACGACGAGCCGCTCTGCACCAATGGCTACGTCGACGTCGAGGCCGACGGGACGTCGTACCGCGTCGAGATCGAGCGGGTGCATCTGGAGGAGGACACGGGCAAGTCGCTGCACGTGGGCGGCGCCACCGGCCGCATCCACGGGGCGACGCACTCGCTGGTCGATTACAACCGGGCCGGGATCCCGCTGGTCGAGATCGTGACCAAGCCGATCACCGGGACCCGCGCGGCCGCGCCCGACGTCGCTCGCGCCTATGTCACCGAGCTGCGGGACCTCCTTCGCGGTTTGGGCGTGTCCGACGTCAAGATGGAGCAGGGCAGCCTGCGCTGCGACGTCAACACGTCGCTCGCGCCGCCCGGGGCGCCGTGGGGCACCCGCACCGAGACCAAGAACGTCAACTCGCTGCGCTCGGTCGAGCGGGCGGTGCGGTTCGAGATGCAGCGGCAGGCGGCCCGTCTCGACTCGGGCCAGCGGATCGTGCAGGAGACGCGGCACTTCCACGAGAACACCGGGGAGACCACGTCGGGTCGCAGCAAGGAGCAGGCGACCGATTACCGCTATTTCCCGGAGCCCGACCTCGTGCCGGTCGCGCCCGAGCGTGAATGGGTCGAAGCGATCCGCGCCGCGCTGCCGGAGCTGCCGTCGGTACGCCGGGCGCGGCTCGCCGAGCAGTTGGGCGCGACGACCGCGGAAATGCAGGCGATGGGCAACGCCGGCGTGGTCGACCTCGTCGCCGCGACCGCTGCGGCCGGCGCACCCGCTGCGGAGGCGCGCAAGTGGTGGCAGGACTACCTGATGCGCAGGGCCAACGCGGCCGACGTCGACCCGGTCGATCTGCGCATCACGCCGGAGCAGGTCGCGCGCGTGATCGCTCTCGTCGGCGACGGGACCCTCTCGGTGCAGCTCGGCCGGCAGGCGATCGACAGCGTGCTGGAGACCGGCGACGATCCCGACACGGTGGTCGAGCACCGCGGGTTGAAACCGGTCACCGACACCGGCGCGATCTCGGCCGCGGTCGACGAGGCGATCGCCGCCAGCCCCGACGTCGCCGAGAAGATCAAGGGCGGCAAGGTCGCCGCCGCGGGTGCACTCGTCGGTGCAGTGATGAAGGCGACCCGCGGCCAGGCAGACGCCAAGACCGTGCGCGAGCTGATCCTGACCAAGCTGGGCGTCGACAGATAGCTAATCCGAGCGTCGGACAGCCGTCACGAAACCGGACATCACAGCCTTCTCCCTCAGCGTCGATGAATGCGGCTCAGCCCGGGACTAGCCCTGCGGTGCCGCGCAAGCACCGAAGTTGAACGTGAAGGAATTGCCGTTCGCGTTGAAGTGGTCGACGACTTGGACCTTCGCGTAGACGCCCCCACTCGCGTTGTGGATGACGAAGTGGTCGGTGTCCGTCGCGATGAGATTCTGACCATCGGAGGTCGCCTTGCCGCCGAACCAGGTGGCTCCGACGATTCGATACAGATTGCCCGCAGCGTCCGTCGCCGTGATGTTATGTACGGTAATGGTTCCGGTGTAATGAAATACGCCGGTTTTGTCCTGTCCGAAGTGCATTACCTGGTCGACCGTCCCGCCGGATTGCACGGTGAGATCGCCACCGGTGCAAGAAAATACCGCGCCGCTCGGATCGAACGAGTCGTGCGTCGTGGTCTGCGAACTGGCAATGGCCGGGCTGGCCAGGGCAATGGCCCCGCCGGTTGCTGCGGCGAGCGTCGCCACCCGGCGGGCTGTCGTACGTATCGTGGCCACAATGTCCTCCAGGGATTGGGTGAATGGTGATCGGAAGGTAGCAGCGGGGAATGCCGCACGTCCGGGACTTGTACCGATCTGGTAGCAACCACCTATTCCGATATCGCCCTTTCGGCTCAGGAGGGTCGGGATCGGATGATTTTCGGCGAAGCAGCCAACGACGTCCTGGGGTAGGTCGCCGAGGGGGCCAGCTCGGCCTCGCGGCGAGCCACGGCCCGGGTCGTCATCGTCCGGGGGCATCCCGCCGCCGAGCAGCACGATGCCGTCGTACGCCGCCGCATCGGTCGGCACGTCGGCTCGCTCGTCCGCGTGCACGTGCACCGGTGTCAGTCCGTCCTCGGCGAACCAGTCCGGCAGGCTGCCCGCATGGCTGCCCGCGTCATTGCGCACGAGCAACACCCGGGCCTGCGCGGGGAACCGCATGCGCTCATTCTGCCCGCGCGGCCGCCGACGCGGACCGCTGGTAGGTTCGGCGCCCGGTGGGTCGAGCGCGAGGGGGTGCAACGCGGTGCCGCTGATCAGGGTCGAGGGTCTCGTCAAGGAGTTCCGGCGGACCCGGCGGCGGGAGGGCCGCTTCGGCGCGCTCCGCACCCTGCTCACGCGCCAGTACGACGTGCGCCGCGCCGTCGACGGCGTCTCCTTCGGCATCGACGCGGGGGAGCTGGTCGGCTATCTCGGGCCGAACGGCGCCGGCAAGTCCACGACGATCAAGATGCTGACCGGGATCCTGGTGCCGACCAGCGGCGTGGTCGAGGTCGACGGCCACGTGCCGTGGCGCGAGCGTGAGCGCAATGCCCGCAACATCGGCGTCGTCTTCGGTCAGCGCAGCCAGCTCTGGTGGGACCTGCCGCTGATCGATTCGCTCCAGCTGATCAGCCGGCTGTACGACGTGCGCGGTGTCGAATATGCCCGCGCGCTGCGCCGGTTCACCGAGTTGCTCGACCTCGGCGAGTTCCTGCACACCCCGGTGCGGCAGCTCTCGCTCGGGCAGCGGATGCGCGGCGACCTGGCGGCAGCGATGCTGTATGCACCGCGCCTGCTCTACCTCGACGAGCCGACGGTCGGGCTCGACGTCGTCGCGAAGGAGCGGGTCCGCGGATTTGTCGAGGAGCTCCGCGCCGGTGGCGATACGACCGTCGTGCTCACGACCCATGACCTCGACGACGTCGAGCGGCTGTGCCAGCGGATCGTGCTCATCGATCACGGAAAGGTGCTCTACGACGGCGGGATCGGGACGCTCAAGGCGCGCTATGCGCCGTACCGTGAGCTTGTCGTGAGCCTCGCCGACGAGCCGGCCAGCGCCGTCGAGATCCCCGGCCTGGACGTCGTGCGGCGTGAGGACCAGTTCCTCGCGGTGCGGATCTCCGCCGAGTCGACCGGGGTTGCCGACGTCGTCGCGACCATCCTGAGCCGGCACCGGGTCGCCGATTTCGCCATCGTCGAACCCGAGCTCGAGGGCGTGATCCGTGAGATCTATGCCAACCGCGCGGTCAAGCCATGACGGCTCTCACGACCCCGGCACGGCGATCACGGGTCGACGCATGGTGCGGATATGCGGGAATGCAGGTCCGCACCGCGATGTCGTACCGAACCGACTATCTTTTCAGCCTCATCGGCCTGCTGGTGCAGGTATTCCTGCTCACCGTGGTGTGGCGATCGGTCTACCACGGCCGCGACACGGTCTCGGGCATCGACCTGTCGGCGCAACTGGCCTACACGACGATCGGGACGGTGCAGTACTGGCTCTTCTCGCCGTGGACCTTCTCGATCGTGCCCGAGCGGGTGCGCACCGGTCGCATCGCCGTCGATCTCGTCCGGCCGTTGCCCTTTCTCGGTCAGATCACCGCGGCGCAGGTCGGCCTCACGGCCGGAGTGGCGCCGTTCGCCGTGCTGGCCCTGCCGATCGCGATCCTCATCGGCGGCGCGGCGGCGCCCGGCTCCGTGCTCGCCGGCTTCGCCTACGGGCTCAGCTTCGTCCTCGCCTATTGCCTGGCCACGCTCTTCGGGGCGGTGGTGGGGATGGTCGCATTCTGGACGACCGAGGTGAGCGGGTTCTTCATGCTCTACCGGATGGTCGGGCAATTCCTGGCCGGCGCGCTCGTGCCGCTGTGGTTCATGCCCGGCTGGTTGAGCGCTCTCGCCTACGTGTTTCCGTTCCAGGCGATGAATTACACGCCGTTGGCCATCTACCTCGGACGCGATCACGGCGGGCGGATCGTCGTGGATCTCGGCGTGCAGGTGGGCTGGCTGGCGCTCGCCGCCGGACTGCTCTTGCTGGTCTGGTCCCGCGCGCTGCGTCGTGTCATCTCGCAGGGCGGTTGAGCGGATGCTGCGAGAATTCCGGATGTACGCCGTCCTGCTGCGCGCCGCGATGCGTGGCCAGCTGCAATATCGCGCGAATATCGCACTGGTCACGATCGGCGGGTTCGCTTATCAGGGAGTCGGGCTGGCATTCCTCTGGGTCATCGTCTCCCGCTTCGGTGCCTTGGGCGGCTGGTCGCTGACTGACATCGCCCTGCTCTACGGAATGCGCCTGACGTCGCACGGGGTCTGGGCAATGCCCTCGGCGCAGGTGCTGCTGATCGATCTGGCCATCCGCGAAGGCGAATTCGACCGCTATCTCGTCCGCCCGGTGAACCCGCTCATACAGCTGCTCACCCGCATGTTCCCGATCCAGACGATCAGCGATCTGCTCGGCGGCGTGATCGTGCTGACGGCCGCCGCGTCGGCGTCGGACGTGCGGTGGGCTATCGGCACTGTCGGTTTCCTCATCGCCGGGATCATCGGTGGCGCGCTGGTCGAATTCGCGATCTACCTCGCCGTTTCCTCGTTGTCCTTCCGGGTCGTGCAGGCGCGCTCGCCTATGTTGGTCGCCGGCACGATCATGCAGACCGCCGGCCCCTACCCGCAGCCCATCTTCCCGTCCGCCGTGCGCGCGGTGCTGACCTTTGTCGTGCCGGTCGCTTTCATCGCCTACCTACCGGCCTCGGCCCTGCTGCGGCGCAGCGCGGAGATCCCGTACGCGGACTGGCTCGGCTATGCCGCCCCGGCGGCCGGGCTGCTGCTCGCCCTCGCCGCGTACCGGCTCTGGATGCGTCAGCTCCGGCACTATGCCGGCCCGGGGAATTAGCGCCGGCGTGGGAATCAGCGCCAGCCCGGGGAATCAGCGCCGGCCCGGGGAATCAGCCCGGCGAATCTAGGCCGTGTCCCGCTGGCCGAAGCTGTGGCGGTACGACAGCGGAGACCGGCCGACCTGCCGGGCGAAGTGATGGCGCAGCAGGTCGGCGGTCCCGAAGCCGACCTGCCGGGAGATCTCCTCGACGCCGACGTCGGATTCCTCCAGCACCCGCTGGGCCAGCAACACCCGCTGCCGCGTGAGCCAGCTGTGCGGTGTCGTGCCGGTCGCGGCCGAGAACCGGCGGGCGAAGGTGCGCGGCGACAGGTGGGCGCGGGCCGCGAAGGACTCCACGGTGTGCGCGTCGCCGAGGTGCTCGAGCGTCCAATCGAGCAAGGCGGCGAGGTCATCGTCGGCTGCGCACTCGGGGACCGGCGTCTCCACGAACTGGGCCTGGCTGCCGTCGCGGTGCGGGGGCACCACCATGCGCCGGGCGATGCCGTTCGCGACACGGCTGCCGAGCTCACGGCGTACGACGTGCAGGCAGGCGTCGACCCCTGCCGACGTGCCGGCGCTCGTGATGATCTGGCCGCCGTCGATGTAAATGCTGCGCGAGTCGACCTGCAGGGCGGGGAAACGCTTGCGCAGGTCGGCCTCGTGATACCAGTGGCAGGTCACGGGCCGGTTGTCGAGCAGGCCCGTCTCGGCGAGGAGGAAGACGCCGGAGCACACGGTGAGCAGGATGGCACCGCGCTCGTGGGCCCGGCGCAGTGCCGCGACGAGGCCGGGTCGTGGCCGACGGCCGTCGGAGTACCACGCCGGCACGATGACGAGGTCGGCCTCATCGACGCGGTCCAGCCCGTACGTCGCGCGGATCGCGATGCCGCCGGGGCCGGGCACCGGGGCGCGGGTCGCCGCACAGACGGCGAAGTCGAATCCCGGTAGTCCGTCGGCGGTGCGGTCGAGCCCGAAGACCTCACAGACGGTGCCGAGCTCGAACGGATGGATCTCCCCGTCGACGATGGCCGCCACGTTGCGAAGCATCGTGGCAGCATATACCCGAAGATTGGCATTCCTGCCACTGTTGGTGGGCGCCGGTCGCCGCAAGGATCTTGGTGAACGACCAAATCCCGCCAGCCGGCGGGCCGTGACCAGGAGGTGACGGGGTGTACGGGATTCTCCTTGCCGCAGCGGTGATCGTGATGCTCGGGCTGCTGGGCGCGCGTTACGGAGCGGACAGCCGCACCGACATGCGCCTTTCCAGCGGACCGCCGGCGGCGCCGTACCGGCGGGAGTACTACGTGCGGGACGACGTCCGCGTCCTGCTCGGCTCGGTCCGGCGCCTGGCCCGATGCTTCCTCGGGGCCCAGCGCCGGCAGAATGCGTCGCACGAGCCGGTGCTCGAGCGTCAGCGGGTGCCGCGCCGGCGCCCGCTGCGGTGGGTCCGCGGCGCCGACGGCTGGCGTTTGGACGGCGATCACCTGCAGGAGCGGCCGAGCGCCTCGCGCCGTTGAGCCGGCCGCGCGGCATCGCCGATCGGCCGGCGGGGACTGGGACGATCGGCGCATGACGACTGTTGGCGCCGTGTTCCTGCCGCACCTGCCACCCGAGCGGTTGCGCGAGGTCGCCCGCGCGGCCGACCGGGCCGGGCTGCCGGAGCTCTGGCTGTGGGAGGACTGCTTCCGCGAGGGCGGCATCGCGAGCGCGGCCGCCGCGCTGGCCTGGACCGAGCGGCTGACCGTGGGAATCGGGTTGCTGCCGGTGCCGCTGCGCAACGTCGCGCTCACCGCAATGGAGGTCGCGACCCTGCACCGCCTATTTCCCGGTCGGGTACGGGTCGCGATCGGGCACGGCGTACTGGATTGGATGCGCCAGGTGGGGGCGGGCGTCGCGTCGCCGCTCACTTTGCTGCGCGAGTATGCGATCGCTTTGAGCGGGTTGCTGCGCGGCGAGGAGGTCACCGTCGAGGGCCGATACCTGCGACTCCGCCAGGTCCGCCTCGACTGGGCGCCGCAGGCGGCGCCCGCTCTGTCGATCGGGGCGGTCGGCCCGCGCACCCTACGGCTGTCCGGCGAGCTCGCCGCCGGCACCATCCTCACCGCCGAGACCACCGTGGACGCCGTACGAGCGGCTCGCGGGCACATCGCGGAGGGACAGGCCGCCGCCGGTCGCACGGATCAGCACGACGTGACCGTCTACCTCGTTGCCGCGACGGGGGACCGTGCCGCCGAGCGGCTGCGGGCCGAGCTTCGCGACTGGGGAGGGGACCCGGAACGGATGGGGGTCGCGGGAGACGCCGACGCGATCGCGCGCGCCGTCCGCGACCGGGCCGATGCGGGCGCCGACACCGTTGTGCTGCAACCGATGGCCGATGATCCCGACCCCGAGGGTTTCGTGCGGTTCGTCGCCGAGCGGGTCCTCCCCCTGGTCGCCGGCTGAGCCCTCGTCAGCCGACAGCACGAGGCCGCCGAGGTGCTCAGCTGCGCGGCGCGGGGAGCTCGGGCGGGGTGACCGGCGGCGTCTCGGCCAGCCGCTGCAGCGCGAGGTCGATGGCGCGGTCGAGCTGCGGGTCGGCTCCGGCGACGATGTCGTGCGGCGCGTTGAAGACCTCGACGTCGGGATCGACGCCGTAGTTCTCGACTCCCCATCCCGGCCCTTGCAGCCAGAAGGAGAACTTCGGCTGGGTGACCGTCGTCCCGTCGACCAGTGAGTAGCGCCCGTCGATGCCGATGACACCGCCCCACGTGCGGGTGCCGACGACCGGGCCGACCCCGCGGGCCTTGATCGCCGCGGTCGCGATGTCGCCGTCGGAGCCGGCGTACTCGTCGGTCACGGTCACGACCGGCCCGCGCGGCGCGTGACTCGGGTAGGTGTGCGGGCGGAAGTTCCGCGGCGTGTCCCAGCCGACGACCGTGCGGGCCAGCTTCTCCACGACCAGCTCCGAGGTGTGGCCGCCGCCGTTGCCGCGCAGGTCGAAGACGACGCCGTCCTTGCCGACCTCGGCGCGCAGGTCGCGGTGCAGCTGGGCCCAGCCGGCGCTGACCATGTCGGGCACGTGCAGGTAGCCGAGGCGGCCGCCGGAGCGCTCGTGCACCCGCGCGCGACAGGTTGCGACACGGTCCTGGTAGCGCAGCGGATGCTCGTCGCCGAGCGGTACGACGACGACATCGCGTTCGGCCGGCTCCGCACGGCCCGTCGCGATCCGCAGCTCCACCGGCTTGCCGGCGGTGTCGGCCAGCAGCGGTCCGGGTCCGACCTCCGGGTCGACCGGCTGGCCGTCGATCGCGAGGATGGCGTCGCCGGCCCGTACGCCGACGCCCGGCGCCGACAGCGGGGACCGGGCGCGGGGCTCGGACGGCTCGCCGGGCAGCACCCGATCGACGATCCACCGGTCGCCGTCGCGGTGCAGGTCGGCGCCGAGCAGTCCCTGGTTGCGCGGCGCCGGCCGGGGCCTCGGCCGGGCGTAGGCGTGCGAGGTGCCCAGCTCGCCCTGCGTCTCCCACAACAGGTCGATCAGGTCATCGTGCGAGCCGAGCCGGTCGACCAGCGGGCGATAGCGCGCGAGTACGCCGGCCCAGTCGACGCCGTTCATGTCGGCGCGCCAGAAGTTGTCCCGCATCAGCCGGCCGGCCTCGTCGAAGGCCTGCCGCCACTCCAGCGTCGGGTCGACGACGATCCGCAGACGGTCGAGGTCGACATTGATCACGTCGTCGGACTTGTCCGCCTCGTCCGGCGGCACCGGATGCTCGGCCGGTACGACGCGCAGCGCGCCCTTGTCGACCACGACGATCCGGGTCCCGTCGCCGGACACCGCGTAGCGGTCGAGACCACGGACCAGCTCCGCGACCTTCGCCTTGGCCAGGTCGAACCGCTCCAGTGCGGGTCGTGGGCGGTCGTCCTCGTAGGACGTCAGGTCGTCTCCCAGCTCGCCGACCAGCTCGGACCGCAACCAGGTGAAGCCGCCCTTGACCGGCCGGAGCGCGTCGTACTGCGCGCCCGGCACCGGGAACGGCACGACGCGGGCCTGGATGCCGTCGACATCGACGACCGTCGGCGGCGGCGTGACCGGTCCGGCACGGTCCTCGGTCCTCTCCTCGACCCTCGCGGCCGCCTTCTCCGCCAACGTGTCCTCCTCGCCGGTCGCGACGGAGCGGCCGTCGCGGATCGGATCGAAGGGCGACGGCGTCGTCGCGGCCAGCGGGATCAGCTGCGGACGGCAGCCGTTGGGGAAGGACAGGTCGAAGACCACGGCGTCATAGACCGGGTCGAAGCTGCGCACCGACAAGAACGCGAGGTGCTTGCCGTCGGCGCTGAAGGCGGGCGAGAAGTCGGTGAACCGGACCGGCGTCGCCTCGATCGGCGTCGCCGCGGCGTCGGTCACGTCGACCATCTTGATCTGCGAGAGGTCCTCCACCGGATGCGCCCACGCCAGCCAGCGCGAGTCGGGGGAGAAGGCGAGGCCGGATACGTCGGTCTCCGAGCTGCGGTCGATCTCGCGGATCGCGCCGTCGGCGGCGTCGACAACAAGCAGCCGGCCGTCGTGGCTCGCGACCGCGAAGCGCATCCCGTCCGGGCTCGCGGCGAGCTCGAGCACCCGGCCGAGCCGGCCGGCGCCGAGCCGGCGGGTCTCGCCGCCGTCGCGATGGCCGACCTCGATCGCGTCGTCCCCGTCGGCGTCGGTGACCCACGCGAGCGCCCCGTCGCGGCCGGCGACGGTCGGGATCCGGCGGCGTACGGCGGACCCGTGCGCGAGGCGGCGTACCGGTCCCTTGCGGTGCGTGACCCACGAGACCGTGCCGCGCGCCTCCACCGCCGAGCCGCGCCCGTCGTACGACGGCGCCACCTGTCCGAGATGCTCACCCGCCTTGGCCGGAGCGGCGACCCGTGCGCTGCGCGCGCCGGCCAGCGCGATGTCGACCGGCTCCGGCTCGGCCCCGCCGTCGAGTGAGCCGAGCACGAAGATCTCGCCGCCGGCGTGGTAAATCACGCGGGTGCCGTCGGTGGTCGCGTTGCGGGCGTAGAAGTCGTCGGCCTCGGAGCGGCCGTGCCGCACGAGGGCGTCCGGCCCGGGGATCGGGCCGGCACCGAGCGCGAGGGAGTAGACGGCGGCCGGGCCGTCGATGTCGGAGACGAAGGCGATCCGGTCGGCGCCGACCCACATCGGCGATTCCAGCGAGGCGAGCTCGTCCGGCAGCACCCGCGCGTAGGTTCCCGACCCGTCACGGTCGAGCCAGAGCTTGGCCGCCGTGCCACCGCGATAGCGCTTCCAGTAGGCCATCGGCCGGAAGATGGACGACGACGTGAGCACGCCGCCGTGCTCGGCTACCGCGACCTCGTTGAGGTAGCCGTAGGGCAGCGGCTCGGCCGGCCCGCCGTCGAGCGGCACAGCGTAGGCCGACATCTGGTCGCGGCTCGGCTGCCCCACGGCGCTGGCGGCGAGCACCCGGCCGTCGGCGGTCCAGCCGATCGTGCGGGTGTACGGCGTGCCCCAGTGCGTCAGCCGTCGGCTGACACCGCCGTCGGTCTCGACCACGAAGATCTCGTTGCCGCCGTCCCGGCTGCTCGTCCAGGCGATCAGCGTGCCGTCGGCGGAGAGCCGCGGATTGCTCACCGGCGTCGCGTCGAAGGTGACCCGGTAGGCGCGCCCGCCGCCGGCGGGGGCGATCCAGACGTCGTCCTGGGCGGTGAAGGTGAGCAGGTCGCCGGCCAGGTGGGGGAAGCGCAGATAGGTATCAGCCACGATTGCGGAGCCTAACTTGTGGCCGGCCACCGATTGCGAGCCGTTCGTGCCGAGCGAACGCGTTACAGCGGCAGGTTGTCCGAGCCGCCACCGGTGAAGATGCGCAGCACCCGGTCATCGGCAGCGACCGGCCGGCCGTGCCCGTCGCGGTTGGACGTGGTCGCCCACACGGCGCCGTCGGGCGCGACCACGACGGAGCGGATGCGCCCGTACTTGTCGGCGATCAGCGAGTCCTCCCGGCCGGTGATCGCCTGCCCGGGCGTCGTGGGCGGTACGACGCCGCTGATCTTCTTGCCGTTGAGCTGCCCGACGTACATCACGCTGCGGAGCACCGCGCAGCCGCCGGGCGCCGCCTTGCCGGTCGCCCACGCCTTGGCGGGATCAAACGATCCGGGCCGGTGCGCGTCGCCCATGACGGCCGGCCAGCCGTAGTCCATGCCGGCGCGCACGTCGTCGACCTCGTCGGTGCCGGCGCCGATGTCCGTGGCGTAGAGCCTGTTCCTGGAGTCCCAGCACAGCCCGGTGACATCGCGGAACCCGGTGGCGAAGACGGGCGAACCGGCGACTGGATTTCCCTTGGCCGCCTTGCCGAAGACGTCCAGGCGCAGGATCTTGCCGGCCAGGCTGCGCGGCTGCGCGGCAACGGCCCGCTTGCCGGCGTCGCCGGTGCCGACGTAGAGATTGCCGTCCGGGCCGAAGGCGATCCGCCCGCCGTTGCCGGTCGCGCCGCGCGGTATCCCGGTGAAGATCGCCTGGGGCCTCTGGCCGAGCGCGAACCGGATGATCCGGTTGTCGGTCCTGGTCGTCACGTAGGCGTAGATCAGGCCGTCCTCGCCGTAGGTGGGCGACAGGGCGAGACCCAGCAGGCCGCCGTCTCCGGACCCGTCGATATTCGTGATGGTCTGCACGAGCGCCGCCGGCGCGAACTGCGGTTCGACCGAAAGGATGCGGCCGGTCGACCGCTCGGTGACGAGGGCGTTGCCGGACGGGAGGATCGCGATGCCCCATGGCACCTCGAGGTGGTCGGCGACAATGATCGGGTCGCGCTGCTTGCCCTTCGGGTTCTTCGGCGTGACCGGCGGCGGACCCTGGTCATTCGGGTTGTACGGATCGATGGCCGGCGGGTCGCCCTTGGGCTGGTCGACCCACGTACGGGCGACGTGCGGCGTGGCGTCGTGCTTCTTGGTGCATCCGGCCATCGCGATCGCCACGGTCAGCAGCACGACGCACACCGCGGCGCGCCTGCCTGCCGCCCCCGCGGAAGTACGTGCATCGGCGGTGCGCTGCGTCGTACCGCCTGCCGCCATGCGACTCATCCTCTCACTGCCCGCCGCCCGTGTTGCCGCGTTGCACGCAGGCACCGGGCGGCCTCGCCTGCGCCGCGTTCGCGATGCGACGGCGCTCACGGCGGGGTGGTTGCCTCGTGCGGCAGATTCGCGTCCTCCGGCAGTCGCCCGCCGCTGGCCCGACGGATCGCATCGAGATCACGGACCCGGGCCAGCGGCATCACGACGAGCACTCCGTCGCTGCGGGCGAGCGCCAGCCGGCCCCGACCGTGCACCGTGAAACCGATGATCTGCGACCAGGGGATCTGGCGCGAGGCCAGCAGCGACCGGACCCGGACCCCGGCACGGTCGACGTCGGTACCGGTTCGCACCAGCCAGACCGCGACGAGCAGCGGCACGGCGTACAGCGACAGCAACGCCAGGTGCACGCCGGCGAGCGGCGTGACGCAGAAGATCAGAAAGACCACAGCGAGCAGCGCGATCCGGGAAACGCGCAGGTGCAGCGCCGGCGGGCCCTCATCCATCACCGCCGAATGATCCCACGCGCCCCCGCGCGCAAGTCGCGGTCCCGACCCGGCCGGCACGAGCGCCCGGCAATAGGGTCGGGACAGGTACCACTGTCTGCGGAGGAGCCGACGTGCCCGACACCAGCACTGCCCCGCGCGAGCCTTCCTCGCCCCGGGATCACCGCAAGCCACGCAGCCACGAGGTCACCGACGGCATCGAGGCCACCGCCGCGCGCGGGATGCTGCGGGCCGTCGGGATGGGTGATGACGACTGGCGCAAGCCGCAGATCGGCGTCGCCTCGTCGTGGAACGAGATCACGCCGTGCAACCTCTCACTCGACCGGCTGGCGAAGAAGGCCAAGGTGGGCGTGCGGGCCGCGGACGGTTATCCGCTGGAATTCTGCACCATCTCGGTGTCCGACGGCATCTCGATGGGTCACGTCGGCATGCACTACTCGCTGGTGTCCCGCGAGATCATCGCCGACTCCGTCGAGACCGTCATGCAGGCCGAGCGGCTGGACGGAAGCGTGCTGCTGGCCGGCTGCGACAAGTCCGAGCCGGGCATGCTGATGGCCGCCGCGCGGCTCGACCTTGCCTGCGTCTACGTGTACGCCGGATCGATACTGCCCGGCCGGCATCGCGGGCGGGACATCACCATCATCGACGCCTTCGAAGGCGTCGGCGCCTGCCTGGCCGGCAAGATCAGCCACGAGGAGCTGACCGAGATCGAGAGGGCGGTCTGCCCAGGACAGGGCGCCTGCGGCGGCATGTACACCGCGAACACGATGGCGGCCGCGGCCGAGGCGATGGGCATGTCGTTGCCGGGCAGCGCCGGGCCGCCGGCGCCGGACGCCCGCCGCGACGTGTACGCCGAGAAGAGCGGCGAGGCCGTGGTCGCGCTGGTCGACGCGGGCATCACCGCCCGGCAGATCATGACCCGCGAGGCGTTCGAGAACGCGATCACGGTCGTGATGGCGCTCGGCGGCTCGACCAACGCCGTCCTGCACCTGATGGCGATCGCGCACGAGGCTCAGGTCGAGCTGACGCTCGACGATTTCAACCGCATCGGCGACCGGACTCCGCACCTGTCCGACATGAAGCCGTTCGGCCGGCACGTGTGGGTCGACTTCGACGGCGTCGGCGGCGTGCCGGTGGTGATGCGGGCGCTGCTTGACGCCGGACTGCTGCACGGCGAGTGCCTCACCGTCACCGGCAAGACCATCGCCGACGATCTCGCCGCGATCGCCCCACCCGACCCCGACGGCAGGATCATCCACGCCATGACCGATCCGGTGCACCGGACCGGCGGGCTGAGCATCCTGCGTGGCTCGCTCGCCCCCGACGGCGCGGTCGTCAAGAGCGCCGGCTTCGACGCTGACGTCTTCGACGGTACGGCGAAGGTCTTCGACGGCGAGCCCGGCGCGATGGCCGCGATCGCGGACGGTTCGCTGGGCAAGGGCGACGTCGTGGTGATCCGGAGAGAGGGTCCGCGCGGCGGGCCCGGCATGCGCGAGATGCTCGCCGTCACCGGTGCCATCAAGGGCGCCGGACTCGGCAAGGACGTGCTGCTGCTGACGGACGGGCGGTTCTCCGGCGGTACGACGGGATTGTGCATCGGACACATCGCCCCCGAGTCGGTCGTCGGCGGCCCCATCGCCTTGGTGGAGGACGGCGATCGGATCAGGCTCGACATGGCCGCCCGCACCCTTGACCTCATCGTCGACGACGCCGAGCTGGAGCGGCGCCGCGCGGAATGGACCGCGCCGCCGGCTCCGACCGGAACCGGCGTGCTGGCGAAATACGCCAAGCTCGTCGGCTCGGCCCGGGAAGGCGCCGTCTGCGGATGAGCGCAGCGATGGAGGAGGTCGCGTCGTGACCACGCGCGTCGTACTCGTCACCGGGGGCACCGGCGATCTCGGCCGGCAGCTGGTGCCGGCGCTGGCGGCGGCCGGGCACACCCCGCGCGTGATGTCACGACACACCGCGCCGGATCGGATCGTCGCCGATCTGTCCACCGGGTCCGGCCTGGCCGATGCCCTGCGCGGCGTGGACGTCGTCGTACACCTGGCCAGCGACTCGCAGGGCGACTTCCGCGCGGTTGACGTCGACGGGACGGGGCGGCTCGTGCGCGCCTGCCGGGAGGAGGGCGTCGGGCACCTGCTCTACGTCTCTATCGTCGGCGTCGACGTCAATCCGTTGGGCTACTACCGCGCGAAGCACGATGCCGAGCGCATCATCACCCGATCCGGGTTGCCGTATTCGATCGTCCGCGCGGCACAGTTCCCGACGCTCATCACCGCGGTCCTGCGGAGGTGCCGCCACGGTCCGGTCTGCCTCGCACCAGCCCGCATCGCGGCCGAACCGGTGGCGATCGAGGACGTCGCCGCCCATCTCGTCGGCCTCGTCGAGCGCGGCCCGACCGGCGCGGTGCGCGAATTCGTCGGCCCGGAGAAGCTGACGGTGCGCCGGATGGCGAAGCAGTGGCTCCGCGCCCGGGGCAAGCACGCGCTCGTCGTTCCGGTGTGGCTGCCCGGCCGGGTGGCCAAAGCATTTCGGGCCGGGTCGAATGTCGGCGGCGCGGACGCCGAGCGGGGAGGTACGACGCTCGCCGAGTGGCTCGCCGGCCATCCCGACTCGCAGCGCACCCGGTGAGCGTCCCGCCATGTGGAAACAGGTCTCGCTGAGCTGAGTTGACCCGAGATGACCCCTGGTCGTATCGTCGAGCGCATGCGGACGAGCGATTTCGTAGTACTCGCATAGCGCGCCGACATCTCCCTGTCGACGCGCTGACCCCTCTGTGCCTGGCACGAGGGGTTTTTTCATGGGTTCATGCGGGACACCACCGCCCCGACCGATTAACCGGCACCGAGTGAGGCGAGACATGAGCGGTCAGGACACCGATCCGGCAGCGAGCGGCTCCGCGCAGGCAGCGGCGCCGACCAACCAGATGACGGGCGCACAGGCCCTCGTCAGGTCCCTCGAAGAGCTCGGCGTCGACCTTGTCTTCGGCCTGCCGGGCGGCACCATTCTCCCCACCTACGACCCTTTGTACGACTCGACCCGCGTGCGGCACGTCCTGGTCCGTCACGAGCAGGGCGCCGGACACGCGGCCGAGGGGTACGCGCAGGCGACCGGCAAGGTCGGTGTGTGCATCGCCACGAGTGGCCCCGGCGCCACCAACCTCGTCACCGCGATCGCGGACGCCTACATGGACTCCGTGCCGATCGTCGCCATCACCGGCCAGGTCGGCCGGCCGTTCATCGGGAGCGACGGATTCCAGGAAGCCGACATCTGCGGCATCACGCTGCCGATCACCAAGCACAATTTCCTCGTCCAGTCCGCCGATGACATTCCGCGCACGATCGCGGAGGCATTCCACATCGCGTCCACGGGCAGGCCAGGACCGGTGCTGGTCGACGTGCCCAAGGACGTGCAGCAGGAGCTGATGAGCTTCTCCTGGCCACCGCAGCTCGACCTTCCCGGATACCGGCCCACGCTGCACCCGCACACGAAGCAGATTCGTGAGGCGGCGCAGGCGATTGTCACGGCTCAGCGCCCGGTGTTCTACATCGGAGGCGGTGTGCTCAAGGCCCACGCGGCGAAGGAATTGTACGAGCTCGCCGAGCTCACCGGAATCCCGGTTGTGACGACCTTGATGGCTCGTGGCGCATTTCCGGACAGTCACGAACAGCACCTCGGAATGCCGGGGATGCACGGATCCGTCAGCGCGGTGACCGCCCTGCAGAAATCCGACCTGCTCATCACCCTCGGCGCCCGGTTCGACGACCGGGTCACCGGCGAGTTGTCATCCTTCGCGCCGCTCGCATCGGTCATCCATGCGGACATCGATCCGGCCGAGATCTCCAAGAACCGCACCGCGGACATTCCGATCGTGGGCGACTGCAAGGAGGTCATCGCCGCACTCACCGGCGCCGTGCAGGAACGATACGCCGCCGGTGTGCGCGCGGATCTCACGCCGTGGTGGAAGCAGGTCGACGGGTGGCGGACGTCGTACCCGATCGGCTATGACTGGCCGGAGGGCGGCGCGCTCGCGCCGCAATATGTCATCGAGCGGCTCGGCAAGATCGCCGGGCCGGACGCGATCTACGTTGCGGGCGTCGGCCAGCACCAGATGTGGGCCGCACAGTTCATCTCGTACGAGAACCCGCACACCTGGATCAATTCCGGCGGCGCCGGGACGATGGGGTACGCCGTGCCGGCGGCGATGGGCGCCAAGATGGGCCGTCCCGACACGACCGTCTGGGCGATCGACGGTGACGGCTGCTTCCAGATGACGAATCAGGAGCTCGCCACCTGCGCGATCGAAGGCGTTCCGATCAAGGTCGCCATCATCAACAACGGCAACCTCGGCATGGTCCGCCAGTGGCAGGCGCTGTTCTACTCCGAGCGCTATTCCAACACCCGGCTCGGCACGATCGCCGACGAGCACGGCACCGTGCGGGTCCCCGATTTCGTCAAGCTCAGCGAGGCGCTCGGCTGCGTCGGTCTGCGGTGTGAGACCAAGGACGATGTCGATGCCAGCATCGAAAAGGCGATGGCCATCAACGACGCTCCCGTGGTCGTCGAATTCGTCGTCGGCCAGGACGCCCAGGTGTGGCCGATGGTCGCCGCCGGCAAGAGCAACGACGAGATCATGGCCGCGCGCGGCCTGCGGCCGAAATACGACGAGGACTGAGCTGCCGGAGACGGCGTACCCGCAAGGAGAAGCTATGAGCACGCATACCCTTTCCGTCCTGGTCGAGAACAAGCCCGGTGTCCTGTCCCGCGTCTCGGGGCTCTTCAGCCGGCGAGGATTCAATATCGAGTCACTCGCGGTCGGGCCGACGGAGGTGCCCGACATCTCCCGGATCACGATCGTCGTCGCCGTCGAGGACTCACCGTTGGAGCAGGTGACCAAGCAGCTGAACAAGCTCATCAACGTCATCAAGATCGTCGAGCTCGAGCCGGATGCCTCGGTGCAACGGGAATTGCTGCTGGTCAAGGTCCGCGCCGATGCCACGACACGGCACGAGATCCTCGACACCGTCGGCCTTTTCCGGGCCCATGTTGTGGACGTTGGCAGTGACGTGATCACCATCGAGGCCACGGGGACCAGCGCGAAGCTCGACGCGCTGCTGCGGGTGCTCGAGCCCCACGGCATCAAGGAAATGGTCCAGTCCGGCCTCGTTGCGGTCGGTCGGGGGCCCCGCTCCATCACCGGGTCGGCCCTCGTCCGCCCGCTCGAGCGCACCGCGTGATCCCCATTTCACCGACTCATTGACAAAGAACCGAGAGGACACCGCCCACCATGCCCACAGCGCCCGCCGAAATCTTCTATGACGACGATGCCGACCTCTCCCAGATCCAGGGGCGCAAGGTCGCGGTCATCGGATACGGCAGCCAGGGTCACGCCCATGCGCTGTCGCTGCGCGACTCCGGAGTCGATGTCCGCATCGGATTGAAAGAGGGGTCGGCGAGCCGGGAGAAGGCGGAGGACGAGGGCCTCAGGGTGCTCACGCCGGCCGAGGCGGCCAAGGAGGCCGATCTCGTCAGCATTCAGGCTCCCGACACCGTCCAGCGAAGTCTCTTCAGCATGGAAATCGCACCGAACGTCGGCGCGGGGGAGGCCCTCTTTTTCAGCCACGGCTTCAACATCCGGTACGGATACATCAAGCCCCCGGCCGGCGTGGACGTCGTGTTGGTCGCGCCGAAGGGCCCGGGCCACCTGGTCCGCCGCCAGTTCGTCGATGGCAAGGGCGTTCCCGACCTCGTCGCGGTGGAGCAGGACGCAACCGGCAACGCGCTCGCTCTGGGCCTGTCCTACGCCAAAGGCATCGGTGGCACCCGCGCCGGCGTCATAAAGACCACTTTCACCGAGGAGACCGAAACAGATCTCTTCGGCGAGCAGGCCGTGCTGTGCGGAGGCACGTCACACCTCATCCAGGCCGGGTTCGAGACGCTCACCGAGGCCGGTTATCAGCCTGAGATCGCCTATTTCGAGGTGCTGCACGAGTTGAAGCTCATCGTGGATCTTATCTATGAGGGCGGCATCGCGCGGCAGCGCTACTCGTGCAGCGACACGGCCGAGTACGGCGACCTGACGCGTGGCCCGCGGATCGTCTCGCCGGCGGTCAAGGCCGAGATGCGCACGATCCTGGACGAGATCCAGGACGGCCGGTTCGCGCAGGAATGGATCGAGGAGGACGACGACGGCCGCCCGAACTTCACCCGGCTGCGGGAGCAGGGCAAGGCCCATCCGATCGAGAACGTCGGCGCGAAGCTGCGCGGGCTGATGTCCTGGGTGGATCGGCCGATCACGGAGACCACGGGAGCCTGAGGAATATCCGGCTTTCGGCAGTCGACCGTTCCGGGTGGAGCGTGGTTAAAACCTCCGTGGCCGACCAGCTCGTCGGCGTCGACCTCGACGCGGCCGGCCAGGGGATGGTCGGCGGGCCGACGGGCGAAGGCATCCGCGATGCCCTATGGAAGATCGGCGGCATCACGGCGACGTAGGACGCCCATCGCTGCTCATCCGGTCCCACGTACTTCCCGGACTTGAATGCAAGGGCACGGGAGCGGAGGGGAGCGGGCGCGGACCATCTTCCTGGTAGAATTCCTCTATCTGGAACCACCGTCTCGTATTGTGGGAGAGTCAATGGCGGAGCCGATCAAGCTGGCGGTCATCCCGGGTGACGGCATCGGCCCGGAGGTGGTCGCCGAGGGCCTCAAGGTCCTTCAGGCTGTCCGGACCGGGGTCGAGGCGCAGACCTACGACCTGGGCGCCGGCCGATGGCTTCGCACCGGTGAGTTGCTGCCGGACTCGGTGCTCGAGGAGATCCGCGGTCACGATGCGATCCTGCTCGGGGCCGTCGGCGACCCGGATCGGGTGCCGAGCGGGGTCCTGGAGCGGGGCCTGCTGTTGCGGCTGCGATTCGAGCTCGATCATCACGTCAACCTGCGACCGATCCGCCTCTACCGCGGCGTGGACTCACCGCTGCGTACCAACCCCGCGATTGACATGGTCGTCGTACGCGAGGGGACCGAGGGCTTGTACGCCGGCGCCGGCGGCGCGCTACGGACCGACAGTGCGCAGGAAGTCGCGACCGAGGTCAGCATCAACACCGCATTCGGCGTCGAGCGCGTGGTTCGCGACGCGTTCCGCCGCGCCGATGCGCGGCCCCGCAAGCACCTGACCCTCGTGCACAAGACCAATGTCCTGACCAACGCCGGATCGCTCTGGTCGCGCGTCGTCGAGTCGGTCGCGCTCGACCACCCCGACGTGACCGTGGCCTACCAGCATGTCGACGCTGCAGCGATGTTCTTCGTGACCGATCCGAGCCGGTTCGACGTCGTCGTCACCGACAACATGTTCGGCGACATCCTCACCGACCTCGGCGCGGCGGTCACCGGCGGGATCGGGCTGGCGGCCAGCGGAAACCTCGACGTCACGCGCAAGAACCCGAGCATGTTCGAGCCCGTGCACGGCAGCGCCCCTGACATCGCCGGCAAGCGGCAGGCCGATCCGACCGCGACGATCCTGTCGATCGCACTCCTGCTCGACCATCTCGGAAACTCCGAGGCCGGCCGCCGGGTCGAGGCGGCGGTGGAATTCGATCTCGGCGCGCGCACCACCCAGCCATCTTCGACGCAGGAGATTGGCGACCGGATCGCCGCGCTCGCCTCCGGCTGACGAGGGAGCGAGCATCGAGCGAGGGACGAGCGAGGCGCGCAGCGACCGAGGAGGCCGGCAATCAGATGCGTCCGGCTGACGAGGGAGCGAGCCGCATCGAGCGGTGCACCGTTGACAGGCGGTACGCCGCTGCCCGCGGGTGAACGGCGTACCGCGTCCGTGCATCAACGTCGAAACAGTTCCGTCGGCCCGTGGCGCGATGCTAGGACGTCCTAGTAGTCTGGTCGGTGAGGGCCAGCCGGTACGCCGCGGCGCGGTCCGCAGGTTGCCCACTCCGTACTCGACCAGTACCTCGTGGTCCGGCCATCACTGTCGATATGCCGTCGAAGCGGCGAGTAACAGGAGCCTTCCGTGCCCATCACACCGACCTCGAAGATCTGGATGAACGGGACGTTCGTCGACTGGGACGACGCCAAGATCCACATCCTCAACCCCACCCTGCACTACGGCTGGGGGGTCTTTGAAGGTATTCGTTCTTACTCCACCTCCCGCGGCGCCGCCGTCTTCCGGCTGACCGACCACATCGCGCGGCTCTACCGGTCGGCCAGGATCTACTTCATGGAGCCGGACTTCACGGCCGAGCAGGTCGTCGAGGCCACCAAGGAGACCGTGCGGATCAACGACATCGAGTCGTGCTACGTGCGCCCGCTGATGTATCTCGGCTACGGCGAGATGGGGCTCAATCCGCTGCCGTCGCACACCGAGGTCTCGATTGCCGTCTGGCCATGGGGCGCCTACCTCGGCGACGAGGCCGCCGAGACCGGAGTGCGTGCCGCGACCTCGAGCTGGCAGCACATCAACGCCAACTCGATCGCGCCCACCGGCAAGGGCACCGGGCAGTACGTCAACTCCTCGCTGGCCAAGGTGCAGGCTCTCAAAGCCGGCTATGACGAAGCGATCCTGCTGAGTCCGGCGGGCAACGTCGTGCAGGGGACGGGCGAGAACATCTTCGTCGTCGCCGACCGCACCATCGTGACCCCGCCGATCCAGGACGGCCTTCTCGCGGGCATCACCCGCGACTCGGTGATGACCATTGCCACGGATCGCGGCTACGACGTCGTCGAGCACTCGCTCGTCCGCACCGATCTCTACCACGCCGACGAGGCATTCTTCACCGGAACCGCGGCCGAGATGGTGCCATTGACCGAGGTCGACGACCGCGCGGTCGGCACCGGCAGGGCCGGCCCGATCACCCGCGAGCTGCTGGAGATATTCTCCGGCGTTCTGCACGGCGAGGTCGACCGTTACAAGTCGTGGAACGAGTACGTCGACGAGTGAACCGTCCCGTCCTCGGTTGCGGGCGACCTAATCGGGCTGACATCACACGGCCGAGTCACGACAATAGGGCCATGTCCCGTCACTGGCCGCTTTTCGACCTGCGGATAACGACCTCACGGCTGCAATTGCGCCTGCCCACCGAAAAGCTGTGCGATCAGCTGGTCGACACGATCCTCGACGGCGTGCACGAGGCCGACCGGATGCCGTTCCTGCACCCCTGGACGCGAGCGCCGCGCGCGGAGTTGCCATATAACAGCCTCGCACATTTCTGGCAACAGCTGGCCGGTTTCACCCGCGACGACTGGCAGCTGCCCCTCGCGGTCGTCATCGACGGCGTGGCCGTGGGAGTGCAGGGACTGGCCGCCAAGGACCTTCTCCTCGCCCGCGAGGTGCAATCCGGATCGTGGCTGGGACTGCGCTATCACGGGCAGGGATACGGCACCGAGATGCGCGCGGCGGCGCTGCACTTCGTCTTCGCCGAGCTCGGCGCGGAAATCGCGACCTCGTCGGCCTTCGTGGACAATCCGGCCTCCATCGCGGTCTCGCGGCGCAACGGCTACCAGGACAACGGCACCGCTCGCCGGGTCCGCGACGGAGCGGTGGTCGAGGAATTACGGCTGCAGCTGACCCGGGAAAACTGGGAGGAGCACCGCGCGGTCGAGGTCGAGGTGACCGGATTCGACCGCTGTCGGCCGCTGTTCGGATTGCCCGACGCAAGCACGGAGGACCGATGACCGATCACGTCGCCATTGTCACCGGGGCCAATCACGGCATCGGTGCCGGCACGGCGAGGGCACTGGCGGCCAACGGCGTCGCCGTGCTGAGCACCTACCTGCGGCCGGCCGATCCGCCCGACCCGGCTCAGCGCGAGGAATA
>JBBSHJ010000020.1:0-41011 GCA_038253135.1 Mycobacteriales bacterium
ATGTCGCCCCCGAAATAGTCGCCTACGTGGCTGTTCATCGCCCGGATCCGGCCGCGGTGGAACTGCCAGTCGAGCACCTGCGGATTGCCGTCCGCGGTCGGTCGAGCCGGATGCGTGGGTTGCAGGGGCGCACCGCATGCGGTGAAGCTGTCGACGAATCCGGCGGCGCGGAGGGTCCGGATGGCATTGACCGTGTCGTTGAGGTCTCCCATGAAGAGCACCGGCTCGTCACCGGGCGCCAGCCGCTCGAGCTCGGCGACGGTACGCCGCGCCTGCTCGAGCCGGGGGCTGAAGCCCTCGGTCCGCTCGCGCTCGTTGCCCTGATAGGTGTAGTGCGCCGTGGCCACCAGCACGGTGTCATCCGTGCCGGTGAGCCTGAGCCGCGCCCAGAAGAGCCGGCGCAGCGGCTCCAGCGTCCCGATGTCCTCGGCGCCGTACTCAACTAGCTCGAAGAGCGCGGTCGACCAGTAGATGTTGCCCTCGGTGCACCAGCCGTCGAAAGGGTCGTCGACGCGCGCATGCCCGATGAGCTCTGCATCGAGCAGGTCGCGGGTCTGGGGCCGCAACTCCTGCACGCACAGCACGTCCGGGCGGGTCAGCCGAGCGTAGCCGCGCAGCGGCTCGGAGCGCTCGGGCCAGCGATCGGTCGCCCACAGGTTGTACGTCGTCGCGACGAATCTCCACGGTCTGTCCATATCGGTGTCCCTTTCCGCAGTCACGGCCAACCGGCCGACTCATGATCCTCGCCGGGCTTGGGCGAAGACTCCAGCCCGCGCCGCCACGCCGGCGGCTGTTACCGCACAGAGGGCGCCCCCGGGCGTCCGACCACGGACACAACGTGGCCGTTGCCGGGCGGGATGTAGACGCGTCGACGTCGGCGAGCGAAGGATTTCCGATCGAGGAATGTGCCGCTGACTACCGAGAAGGTCGTGTTGGTGACGTCGGTATCCGACCAGCCGATCAGGCTCGGCGTCGTCGGCTGCGCGCGAATCCTCCCGGCCCACCTACGCGGAATCGCGACCCTGCAAGGCGCCGGTTTCGACCCGGTACGGATCACCGCGCTCTCAGCGCGGCGGGTGCAAGAGGCGCTGCTGTTTCGGCAACCCGTCGCCGGCGCGACGCCGCGAGAGCCCGCCTCGAGCAACCCGCGTGATCCGCTCGGCGCTCCGCACCGCTACGTCAGCGAGCTGCATCCCGATGTCCTTCCGGCCGTCTTCGACGACTGGCGCTCCTTGGTCGAATCCGACACCGTTGACGCCGTCCTGATCCTCGCCCCGGCCGGGCTGCACCACGAGATCGCGCTGGCCGCACTGCGCGGCGGCAAGCACGTGCTCATCGAGAAGCCCCTGGCGATCTCGGTGCGCGCGGCCGGCGCCGTCGTCGCCGAGGCCCGTCGCCGCCACCTCGTCGCGGGTGTGGCCGAGAACGTGCGCTACGCACCTCGCACCCGCGCGGCCAGCTGGTTGCTTTCCAGCGGCCTCATCGGTACGCCGCAACTCTGGCTCTCGGGTGGCATCGGCGGCGAGTGGGCGCCCGACCGCGTCGTCGCGCACACCCCCTGGCGGCACCGCAAGCTCGACGGCGCCGGCGGCCCGGCGATCGATCACGGCGTGCACCTGATGCACCAGATCCGGCACCTGATGGGCCCGATCGACGACGTCACGGCCATGACGCGCACGTGGGAGCCGAAACGATTCGATCGCGCCGAAGGGGCGGCGGATGCATCGGTCGACAACGAGGTCGAAGACATCTACCTCGCCCAGTTCCGTTTCGCGAGTGGCGCGATCGGCAGCGCCTTCTCCGGTTGGGCCGGTCGCGGCACCGGCGCCGGCCTCGATGCCGGCCCCGTCATCTACACCAGCGCGGGTTGCCTCAAGGGTGAGGACGTCTTCACCGACGACGGACGGCTGGGGACCGTGACCGAGCTCTGGGAAAAAAAGACCGACCCGCGGACGCGGGAGCAGCACTTCCCCGGTGGCGTGACCGACACGTTCGCCCTTGAATTGCTCGATTTCGTCCGAGCGATCGTCACCGGCGACGAAATGGAGACCAGCGCCGCCGAGGGACTCGCCGACCTCGCCGGCGCATTCGCCATTCTCGAATCCGCGCATTCAGGTCAGCCCGTGCGGGTTGGTGACGTACACGACGGATCGATATCGGGCTATCAGGACGAGATCAATCAGCATTACCGGCTTTGAGCGACGAAACCACCGGCTACGTCGACCACGACCGCCCCGTCCTTGAACGGGACACGAAGGAGAGACCGCAATGGCAGAACGCACGCTCGGGATGGGCGTCATCGGGGCAGGCGGGATCTCACGCTTCGCCCACCTGCCCAACCTGAAACGCAATCCGCGAGTCGACCTCGTCGCGGTCGCCGACGTCGACGGTGAGAAGGCGAAGAATGCCGCGGCCGATTTCGGCATTCCCGGCTGTTACACCGACTACGACGAGCTTTTGGCCGATCCTCGAGTCCAGGCGGTGACCGTGACCACCTGGCCGACCGCCCACGCCGCACCCGTCATCGCCGCGGCGAGGGCCGGCAAGCACATTCTCTGCGAGAAGCCGATCGCACCGACGCTTCCCGAGGCGAACGCCATGGTCGCGGCGGCCGAGGACGCCGGCGTCAAGTTCGCGATGGGCTACCAGCACCGTTTCGGCACCCAGCTCAACCTGGTCAAGCGATTGCTCGACGAGGGTTTCGTCGGGCGCCCGATGGGCATGACGCAGGTCGGGATCGGGCCCTCGCGCCACGGGGTGTCCTGGTTCTTGCGCAAGGACCTCGCCGGCGGCGGAGTGCTCATGGACTGGGGCATCTACACCGCGCACACGATCCTGTGGCTGATGGGCCCGGTCCAGAGCGTCTACGCGACGTCGGCGATCTTCCGGCCGGATGTGCAGGTCGGCGACGAGCTGCTCAAAGACGTCGACGTCGAGGACACCGTGATGGCGACGATGCGCTTTGCCAGCGGCGCGATGGGGTCCTGGTACGCCGCGTGGGCCGTCGCCGCGGCCCATCACTCGATGTCGATCGACGGCTCGGACGGATCCCTCCTCACCAGCCGCGAGCAGCCCGGTGTCAACGCCTACAGCAAGAGCTTCGACGAGCCCGATCACCTCCGTGGCTGGCGGAACATCGTGACACCCGAGCCACCGCTGGGCGAGCTCCACTACCGCAAGCTCGCCCACCTCGTCGATGCCGTCCTCGACGACCGGCCACTGCAGTTTACAGGTGCGGACGGGCGGGACGCGCTCGAACTGGTCGAGGCGATCTACCGCTCGGCCGAGTCCGGCCGGCCCGTGACCCTTCCCCTGGAGCGATGAGCATGGTAATCGACCGCATTCGGCTGGCCTTCGTCGGCGGCGAGCATCTGCATTTCGGCGGCCTGCTCGATGCCGCCGTCAGGAGCCCGACCGCGGACGTCGTCGGGGTCGCCATCGCCAATGACGAGCTGCGCGCGCATTTCGAGAAGCAGCAGCCGAGCGTTACGGCGTACGCGAGCTCCGAGGAGCTCTACGACAAGACGGACCCGCAGGCCATCGTGACCTGCGCAGACAACCGGCGCGCGGCCGCGGTGGTCGACGACGCAGCCGCGCGAGGCCTGCACATCATGAAGGAAAAGCCGATGGCCGCCGATGTGACACTGGCCGAGGAAATGGCGACGACCGCGAGCCGGCACGGCGTGCGATTGATGATCAACTGGCCGAATAATTGGCGGTCAGGACTGCACACGGCGAAACGCCTCGTGGACGAGGGAACGATCGGGCGGGTGCTCGGCATCTATCACCGCGCCGGGCACGGCGGGCCGCCGGCCGACTTCGCGGCCAACGGCCCGGTGAGCCGGATCGGCTGGGGCTGGCTGATCGACCGGTCGACCAATGGCGGCGGCGCGGCAGTCGACTTCTGCTCCTACGGCGCCGCGATATCGCGCTGGATCATGGGCCAGCCCGGCCACGTGATCGGTCACGGCGGGCGGTACGTCAAGGAATTCTTCACCGTCGAGGACACCGGCACGATGATCCTCGGCTATTCCCGGGGCCACTCGGTGGTCGAGGGGACCTGGACCCAACCCGCCGTCCCGGTGCGGATGCCGAACATGATCTACGGCGAGAAGGGCGCCATCGCCCTGACCGGACCGGACACGGTCAGCGTCGCCAATGACGGCACGGCCGGCGAACGCGTCTCGACCGACGGAACGGAGATAGGTGGCGACCCGCTGCCCGCGCACTACGCGTCGGCGCCGGACTATTTCACCCATTGCCTGCTCCATGACCTGCCGTTCGAGGGCATCGTGTCTCCCGAGGTTTCGCGCGATACCCAGGAGATCCTCGATGCGGGACTGCAGTCGATGGCCACCGGTCAACGAGTCGTTCTGCCCCTTCCCACCTTCGCCGGTTGACGCTCGCGGCCCGCACCGGCGCACCCCTTGCACCCAGGAGACAAAGACAATGCTGAACCCCGTTGTGGAAAAGGGACCCCTCACCGACACCGACACGTTCGTCTTCGAGTCGTGGGGTTATTTCATCATCCCCGACGTCCTTACCGGCGACGAGGCGGCCGAGTGCTACCAGGCATCGCAGCGGCTGCACGCGGCCCGCGATCGCGCGTTCGGCCAGATCGGCAGGGGCTATGAGACCGAGCCCAGTCTCGAGCGGCTGATCGACCACCCGGACGTCCTGCCCAAGGTGCGTGGTCTTTTCGGCGACCGCTTCATCCTGCAAGCCAGCTGGAACACGATGCAGCCCGCGCACGCCGGCAACGGTCGCTGGCACCAGGACGGATCGAACGCCTACGACTTCAAGCAGGTGGGATACCCGGTCCCGCTGATCCAGCTGCGGGCCTCGTTCCTGCTGACGGATCAGCTCGAACCCGGCCACGGGAACATGGAGCTGGTTCCGGGCAGCCACCGCAGCCAGGTGCCGTTGCCCGACCCGGTGCGGTCGGCGAACGACGACGTCTCGATCGGTCACGTGATCTGTGCCGCGGCGGGGTCGGTGCTCGTGTTTCACAACGGCGTGTGGCACCGCACGTTCCGCCACGACGGCGATCGGGACCGCTACACCGCGCACTACGTCTACAGCCCGCCGTGGGTCCGGAGTGCCGACCGGTTCGAGAATTCCGCGGAGTTCCTGGAGCGTACGACGCCCCTGCGCCGCGCGCTGATGGCCGATTTCTCCCGACCGGACGCGCCGTACGGCGCCGGCTACGAGCCACTCCCCTTCTGACCGTCGCGTACGACGCGGGCGAGGCTGCGGGCCGCAGCGCGCAGCCGGTCCGGCGCCAGCGCGGCGTACCCGAGCACGAGGCCGGGCGGTCCCGCTCGGTGCCGGTGCGTGGAGAGCGGCTGCGCGAGCACGCCTGCGCGCAGCAGCCGCCCGGCCAGGTCGACGTCGTCGCCACCGCCGGCAAGCCCGTCGGGGAAGGTGAGGAGCAGGTGCAGGCCCGCGGCCACGCCCTGGATCTGCGCGCCCGGCAGCTCCGCCACAAGGGCGGTGTGCAGGGCGTCGCGCCGCGCGAGCTGGCGGCCGCGCACGAGGCGGATGTGCCGCTCGTAGGCGCCGGACGCGATCAGCTGCGCCAGCACCAGCTGCGGTACGGCGGGACTGCCCAGATCGCTGGCGTGCTTGGCCTCGATCAGCCCCGGCTGCCGGTCCGGCGGCGCGATCAGCCACCCGATCCGCAGCGCGGGCGCCAACGTCTTCGACGTGCTGCCGGCATAGGCGATGTGTCCTGGGTCGGACGGGTGCAGCGCCGCGACCGGCGCGCGATCGTAGCGGTACTCCGCGTCGTAGTCGTCCTCGATCACGAGCCGCCCGCCGGCCGCCGGCGAGCAGGGCCCGGCGCCGGCGCGGTGACAGGACGGCGCCGGTGGGGAACTGGTGCGCCGGCGTGAGGGCGGCCGCGGCCACGTCGACGCCGGCCAGCTCGGCCACGTCGATCCCCTCGGCATCGACCACGACCGGGACGGGACGCAGGCCCCAGTAGGCGAGCTCGTCGCGGGCGCCACGGGAGCCCGGATCCTCCACCGCGACCGACGGCGTACCGTCCCGGACCAGACTCTGGGCCAGCAGCGCCAGCGCCTGCGCAACTCCCGCCACGACCAGCAGGTCCGCCGCCGGCGCCCGCAGCCCCCGCGTGCGGGCGAGCCAGCGGGCCAGCTCCTCGCGCAGTCGCAGGCTGCCTCGCGGGTCGCCGTATCCCAGCTCGGCCCGGCTAGCGTCGGCGAGCACCGCGCGCTCGGCCCGCAGCCACGCCGCCCGCGGGAAGGCGGACAGGTCGGGCACCCCGGGCGACAGGTCGAAGTCGACGCCGGCGGACCCGGTGCGCAGCGGCAGGCGCGGGCCGAGCGAATTCACCGGCTCAGCGATCCGGGACCGGCCGGGTTCCGCGTCGGTGCCTGCCGTCGCCGGCCGCGGCGCCGGAACGACCGCCGTACCCGCACCGCGCCGGCCGAGGACGAGGCCCTCGTCAGCGATCCGCCGATAGGCCTCCACAACGACGCCCCGCGAGATGCCGAGATCACCGGCCAGCTCGCGCGACGCGGGCAGCACGGCACCGGCGGTCGCCGATCGCGGTGCGCAAGGCGTCCGTCAACCACACCGTCAGGCCGCGGGCGGGCACGGTGCGGGGATCGAGCTGCAGGAAATCAGCGCCGCGCATGCTCGCCGTGTCGGGACATTGGTCCACTCTAGAACGCCTTCGTTGGCACTGTTCACCGGTCCATGCGGTCGCGCAGGATCGACCCCGTGACCGACGGCGTGGAGGGTGTCCATGCGTAGGGCATCGGTGGCGGCCGGCCTCGGCGGCGCCGCGATGGTGCTCGTCGGCGGCAGTGTTGCGGCCTCCGGCACACTGGCCGACGCTCCGCTGTGGACGGCGCAGGCGGTGCGGTACGCCGTTGCCGCACTGCTGCTTCTCCGCGCCGCCCGCCTGTGCAGAGTCCGGCTGATGCTGCCGCGGGGGCGGGAGTGGCTGTGGCTGCTCGGCGTGGCGGTGACCGGACTCGTGCTCTTCAACGTCGCGCTGGTGCACGGATCCCGGCACGCCGAACCGGCGGTCCTCGGCGTCGGCGTCGCGTGCGTCCCGATCCTGCTGGCCATGCTGGGGCCGATCGTCGAATCGCGCCCGCCCACACGGCGGGCCGTGGTGGCGGCTCCGATCGTGACGGCGGGTGCGGCTCTGGTCGAGGGGGCCGGACGCAGCGACGCGATCGGGTACGGCTGGGCGGCCGTGGTGCTGGTGTGCGAGGCCGCATTCACCCTGCTGGCGATCCCCGTGCTCGGGCGACACGGGCCGTGGGGTGTCTCGATCCACGCGACCTGGCTGGCCGCCGCGATGTTCGCCGCCCTTGGCGTCGTCGTCGACGGTCCGGCCGGAATCACGCGGTTCGACACCGCCGTCGTCGCGACCGTCGGCTATCTCGCCGTCGCGGTGACGGCCGTGGCCTTCCTGCTCTGGTACACCTGCGTGCGCCGGTTGGGAGCCGGCCGCGCCGGGCTCTTGACCGGAATTGCGCCGATCGCCGCGGCCGGCACCGGGATCGCGCTCGGCGGCCCGGCGCCGGCCTACAGCGTCTGGATCGGCATTGCGGCGGTGGCGGCCGGCCTCGCCGTCGGGATACGGCCCGAGCCGGCGGGCGAGCTCCCGCAGCCGGCGATGGCCCTCGGCAACCACCACTGACATCGGCCCGGCCGCCCGCATCGTCGAGAGCCCGGCGAGCGCGGATCCCGCGGCCCAACGGCGTGTAGGCACGCGGCGTACCGCCTCGATGTCGTGGACCCGGTGACCTGACGGCGCCCGCGACGGTGAGCAGCCCGATGCGCTCGTAGTGCCGCAAGGTGTGGGCCGTGACGCCGACCATGCCCACGACTTCGGCGACCGCTCCGACACCTCGTCGGCGAACCGGTCAAGGCAGATCGCGCCCGCCCGTGCGAGCGACGCGGCGGAGAGGCACACTCTGAGCATGGCTGACACCGACATCCAGCAGCACATCAACACGCTCATCGAGGAGGAGCACCAGCTGCGCTCCTCCGTGGGCGCCGGCGAGCTCTCTCCCACCGAGGAGCAGCAACGGCTGCGCCAGGTCGAGACCGAGCTCGATCGGTGCTGGGACCTGCTGCGGGCTCGTCGGGCCCGCCGGGAGTATGGCGAGGATCCCGAGCAGGCACGGGTCCGCGACGCCAACGTCGTCGAGGGCTATCAGCAGTAGTAGTCAGGCCGCAAGAGTCGGTCGGAGGAACGTCTCATCCGGCGAGGATGTCGGGCGGCGGCGCGTGGGCGCCCAGCGCGATCCGGAGCCGGCGCTCGGTGAAGCTGAGATCGGGGGCTACCGGCGGTGCGGTGGAATCGTAGGCGTGCCCGGTGGGCAGGGTGGTGCGAATCCGTTGCGGTCCGCGGCCGGGGGTCATCCCGTCATCGATGACCTCTGTCCGCCAGCCGGGATGGTCCTTGATGTAGTTGCATTGTTCGCACAGCCCTTGCCCGTTACCGACACTCGTGGGTCCGCCGTCACGGCGGGGAATCGCGTGGTCGACATGCCGGATCGGGGCATTGCAATAAGGGGTCCGGCAGAGCTGGTCTCGGGCCGCGATCAGGTCGCGGATCGCGCCATCGAAAACGCGCCGGCGGGAGTCCATCGCGACCAACTGCCCGCCACGGGTGGTGAAGAACCGCCGGATCCACGCCTGCCCCCGCGCTCGGCGAGCCCTGCCCACCCCGTGACCGCTTGTACCCTCGGTGCCGCTCGGGCAACCGGTCGCAAGGTCGCGGGCCAGATCGGCCGGGATCGGTCCGTAGCCGGCCATCGTCGCCGGCTCATCCCCACCGGTGAAGAGCGTCTCGGCGTCCATCGTCACGTTGACCTCGACCGGCACATCGCACGCGCGAGCCTGCCCCGTCAGTCGCTCGGTCATCGTGTCGGACATGATCTGCCCGTGCGAGCGAGGATCTCCGCCGACCCGCAGGCTCTTCGCGTGCCGGTCCAGTGCGGCGTAGGCCGCCACTCCTTGGGCAACGGGCAGCAATCCGGTCAGGTAGGTCATCGCATCCGGCGCCGGGCGGATCGTCACCCGTCGATCGCTCTCGGCCTTGGCCCGCCGCTTGACGAACGTCGCCGGGTCCGCGCGGTACGCCGCGCGGGCCACGGCGGCCTGCAGCTTGCGATCGCCGAGCCTCCCGATCTCGGCGGCGATCTCGGCGTCGACCCGTTTCCGTCGATCCGCATCCAGCGCCGACGTCTCCCGGACCACGATGGTGGCGCGCCACTCCGAGATCTCCCCTCGGCGCAGCGCCCGCATCGTCCGTGGCAGATCGTCGTTCAGCGCTCGCGCGAGTGATAGCCGTCGGGCCCCGGCCCAGGGCGAGACCCGGCAGGCGAACCCGATCAATGCGCCGGCTGCCTGACCTCGGCGACGTTCCGGGACGCCGGCCGCTTCATCACGCGCCCTCTCGCAATCGGCCAACGCCACAGCGGCCGCCACCTGCGCTCCGGCCACAGCTCCCTTGACCTGCTCCAAGAGGCCGAGCCGGTCAACCAGCTCCGCCGAATCCGCCGCGTCGCCGACGCCCGTGGCCCGCAGCCGAGACAGGAACTCCTGCAACTCGGCCGTGCTCAGCCCGCCCTGTGTCGGCTCCTCGCCAACACCAGTATCCGTCATAGCTTCGATTCTACCTCCTACCACCGACGATGGAAATAGTGAGCCGCGGATTTCTCCGCTTTGTGCATGAGGCATTTCCGCAATTGACGCAGACGTCACACGGTTACACCGCTCCCGCCCGAACGTGTCGCTTCCTCAGCCGACGCCTCAAGCCCATGATTGATCGGCGTCGGCACACACCACACGGCTGCGCGTCCAAGTTTCGCCCCGGGGGCGCATGCGGGCGGGTCCGAATTGTGGCGCCGCGCCCGGAGGCACATGCATCTATACGATGGAAGTCATGATGCGTCAGGACCCGCGACGGCTGTGGCGTGTCCAGCTCGCGCTATAAGGCAAAGCCTTCGCGGACACCGGTCGGTTGGTGACGACACCATGTGATGATCCGGACGAATTGCATACGTGCTACGCGGTGCGCTACGCCGACGGCGGCGGTGAGCTGGCCTTCGCCGCGGACGCGCAGTTATGACTGCTCGACGAGACGCGGCGACTCGGCGTCGCCCGGATCGTCGAGGACCCCACCGCCGTGGCCGGTCGGCTCGCCGAGCACGGCTGGCCGATCGTCGTCGGCCATTTCCACACCAACTGCTTCGAGCCCGACTCCTCCGATCGTCCCGCGGGCACGATGTCGCACGACGGGCCGGAGGAATTCTCGATCGCGGTCGACGGCCGCCGGGTGGCCGGCGCGTCTTCCAGCCGGAGCGACGAAGCTGCGGCCGGTCCACGGCGGTGCTACCGGTGGGCGGCATCGGTTTGCCCCGATCTGCGCCTTCCGTAATCTCCCGGATTTTGCTCTCGACGTCGTCACGCCGCAGATGCTCGGCGGGGCGGCGATCGCAGCCGCTGCGCCGCGGCCCGACGATGTCGAGCGCTACAGGCGATTGACGGCGGTGACACGCACCACCGCCTCACCCGCCTCGTCGCTGGCCGCAAGGTCGACGTTCGCGCTGATGCCCCAGTCGTGGTCTCCGGCCGGGTCGGCGAAGATCTGCCGCACCACCCAGCGGCCGGGACGCGTGTCGATGACGAGGTACGCCGGCCCGCGCGCGTCGGCGTCGGTCGCCAGCTCATCGTGCTCGGCATAATAGGCGGCCATCGCGCCCGTCCAGGCGGCCGCGTCCAAGCCGGCGGCGGCATCGAGTGTGCCCAGCTCGTCGTACCGCCGCCGGGCCGCCAGCTCCACGCGGCGGAACAGCGCGTTGCGGACCAGCACCCGGAATGCGCGGGCATTCGCCGTCACGGGCGGCGGTTTCTTGTCGACCGCAGCGATCTCCCGCTCCGGCTGGCCGGACGGATGCCGTAACCGCTCCCACTCGTCGAGCAGGCTGGAGTCGACCTGCCGGACCAGCTCGCCGAGCCATTCGATGAGGTCGCCCAGCTCTTCGGTCCGGGCCGACACGGGGACCGTCTGGCGCAGCGCGCGGTATCCGTCGGCGAGGTAGCGCAGGACAATGCCTTCGGTCCGGGCGAGCTGATAGAAAGAGACGTATTCGGTGAAGGTGAGCGCCCGCTCGGCGAGATCGCGAATCACCGATTTCGGCCGCAATGGATGATCGCGTACCCACGGATGGCCGGTCGCGTAGACGTCGTATCCGTGGCCGAGCAATTCCGCCAGCGGTCGCGGGTAGGTGATGTCCTCCAGCCGTTCCATCCGCTCGTCGTACTCGATGCCGTCGGCCTTCATCTCGGCCACCGCCTCGGCGCGCGCCTTGCTGCGCTGCGCTGCGAGAACCGCACCCGGGTCCTCGAGGGTCGATTCGATCACCGAGACGACATCGAGGGTGTAGTCCGGCGCCTCGATATCAAGCAGATCGATCGCCGACAAGGCAAAGGGCGACAGCGGCTGATTCAGTGCGAAGTCCGCTTGCAGGTCGACGGTCAGGCGGGCGGTTCGGCCGGCCGCATCGGGCTCCGGGAGGGGTACGACGACGCCCGAGGCGAGCAGCGATCGGTAGATCGCGATCGCCCGGCGGCCCTGGCCCAGCTGTCGATCCCGGGGCTCGTCGTTGCCGAAGATCAGAACGCGCATCGCGTCGAAGCAATCCCCCGGCCGCGCGATCACGTTGAGCAGCATCGTGTGGGTCACGGTGAAGCTCGACGTCATCGTTTCCGGCGGCGCCGACACCAGCCGTTCGAATGTCGGCTCGCCGTAACCGACCGTCCCCGGTGGTGGCTTCTTGCGCACCACCTTGCGGCGCTTCTTCGGGTCGTCGCCAGCCTTGACCAGAGCTTTCTCGTTGGCCACGACATGCTCCGGTGCCTCGACGACGACGACCCCGTCCACGTCGTACCCGGCCCGTCCGGCTCGACCACCGATCTGGTGGAATTCGCGCGCCGTCAGCAGGCGCGGTGCGACGCCGTCGTACTTGCTCAACCCGGTCAGGAGCACGGTGCGGATCGGGACGTTGATACCGACGCCGAGCGTGTCGGTGCCACAGATGATCTTGAGCAGGCCGGCCCGAGCCAGCGTCTCGACCAGCCGGCGGTACTTGGGCAGCATCCCGGCGTGGTGCACGCCGATGCCGTGCCGGACCAGCCGCGACAGCGTCTTGCCGAATCCCGCGGCAAACCGGAAATCGCCGATCAGATCGGCGATCCGGTCCTTCTCCGTACGGCTGCACACGTTGATGCTCATCAATGACTGGGCCTGCTCGATCGCGGCCGCGCGGCTGAAATGCACGATATACACGGGAATCAGGCGTTCCTCGAGCAACCGGACCACGGTGTCGTGCAGCGTCGTCTTGACGTATTCGTGGCGCAACGGCACCGGCCGCTCATCGGAAGCGACGACGGCTACGTCCCTGGCGGTACGCCGCTTCAGGTCGTACCGGAAGCGGGTGACGTCGCCAAGCGTCGCCGACATCAGCAGGAATTGCACGTGCGGTAATTCCAGCAGTGGCACCTGCCAGGCCCAGCCACGATCGGGATCGGCATAGAAATGGAACTCGTCCATGATGACCGTGGCGGCGTCGGTCTGCGCGCCGTCGCGCAGCGCGAGATGGGCCAGAATCTCGGCGGTGCAGCAGATGATCGGAGCCTCGGGATTGACACTCGCGTCCCCGGTCAGCATGCCCACTTGATCGGCACCGAAGATGTCGACGGCATCGAAGAACTTCTCCGAGGCCAGCGCCTTGATCGGAGCCGTGTAATAGCTCCGATCACCGCGGGCGAGCCCCGCGAACTGCGCTCCGGTCGCGACCAGGCTCTTTCCCGACCCGGTCGGGGTCGAGAGGATGACGTGCGAGCCCGACACGATCTCGATCAGCGCATCGGCCTGGGTTGGATAGAGCTCGAGTCCGCGCTCCCCCACCCACGCCACGAATGCGTCATACACGGCATCGGGTTCGGCGGTCGCGGGCAGCCGCGCGATGAGGCTAGTCATGTGCGCGACCTCCTCGGTCGCTCCGCGCCTCGCTCGTCCCTCGCTCGGATGCTCGCTCCCTCGTCAATCGACGCCACCATCTGCGCGACCTCATTTTGCGAGCAACGCGGCGAGCGCCGGGCTGGCCGCTTCATATCCGCAGAGCAGCCGCTCGGCGAGATCAAGCGATCCCACCAGCGGATGCTGGGCGAAACCGAGCAGTGCCTCGTCACGAGATCCCGTGGTCGCGGCCGCGATGACGTGCCGCTCGACCGCCTTGACCGACGCCATCAGGCCGAGCTGGTGCTCGTCGGGCACGGGTGCCGAGAACGGGTGTACGCCGTTGCCGTCGACGAGGCACGGGACCTCCACGACCGCATCGGCCGGCAGCGCGGCGATGGTGCTGCCGTTGACGACGTTCAGGATCCCCCGGGTCGGCTCGTTGCGCCCGATCGCCGTCATGACCGACAGCGCGACGCCGGCGTATCCCAGCTGCGCAGGATCGAGGACCCCGGTGGCTCGGTCATGGGCCGGCGTGCCCTGCGTCCCGCCGGTTGCCTCCGCCATGTACGACGCTTCCCGCGTGTCGGCGGCGGACTGCCAGATCAGCGCGGCGCGGTCGGGATCGGCGAGCGCGTCGGTGAAGAAGCCGGGTTGGGTTTCGGCCAGGAATTCACCGCGGGTCTGCCCCGCCGCCGCGATCGCCGCGACCGCCTCGTGGTTGCGGTAGTAGTAATAGAGGTACTCATTGGGGATGCAGCCGAGCCGGCGAAGCCACGGCGCGCCGAAGACCCTCGTCTCCTCGAGCAATCCGAGCCGCGCGTCGTCGGCGAGGAGCTGGGGCAGCACGTCCGCACCGCCGTGCAGCACGCGGCGCAGCCAGCCGAGGTGGTTGAGACCGACGTAGTCGAGTGCCACGTCGGTCTCGTCCAGCCCGAGCGCGGCGGCCACCCGGCGGCCCAGGCCGGACGGTGTGTCACAGATCCCCACCACGCGGTCCCCGAGCACGCCCCGCATCGCCTCCGTGACGATGCCGGCGGGGTTGGTGAAATTCACGACGTACGCCGTCGGCGCGAGGTCCGCGACCGTCCTGGCGACCTCCAGCATCACCGGCACGGTGCGCAGCGCGTAGGCCAGGCCGCCAGGCCCGGTCGTTTCCTGACCGAGGACGCCGAGATCGAGCGCGACCCGCTCGTCGTGGACCCGCCCGGCCAACCCGCCCACCCGGATTGCGGAGAAGACGAAATCGCAGCCGGTCAGCCCCTCGCGCATCGACGTGGTGCTGGATACGGCCGGAGCCTCTGCCTCGCCCGTGAGCTGCCCGAGGACGAGCTCGATCGCGCGCAGCCGGTCGGGGTGCTCGTCGATCAGCACGACCTCATCGACGCGGGCAGCGGCGGTGTCGTGCAGGAGCGCCCGCCAGATGAACGGCGTGCGGAAGCCGCCGCCGCCCAGGATCGCCAGCTTCACCGCTTCGCCGCCTCCGTGGCCATGCCCGTCAACGTATCAATGCCGGCTCACATCGGGATTTCCGCGACCTCTCCGTCGACGGCATCCCTGGTCGACAACCTCGGTCGCTGCGCGCCTCCTTGCTGGCGGCGGGCCCGCGTGGATCGCCCGACGGCGATCAGCTCGACGACCGGCCGTCCGGCGCCTGACCCAGAATCGCGGACGACAGGGCGTCGATCGGGCCCTTCGCGGCCCGTGGGTTCGCCAGCAGGGCCATGTCGAGATCGCCGAGTTCGGGCAACTCGAACCGCGCGGACAGCGCGACAAGATCAGGCGGGATCAGGCTCTGTCCCATCACGGCGATACCGATACCGGCGCGGACGGCAGCCAGTACGCCGTTGACCTCGCGCGTGTTGCAGGTGATTCGCCAGGTGCGGCCGGCGGCCTCAAGAGCCCCAATTGCGGCTGCCCGGCTCAGGCTCGGCGCTTGATAGACGATCAGCGGCACCGGCCCGTCCGGCTCGAGCCGGGTGTTTTCCAGGCCGACCCAGACCAGCCGATCGCGGCGCACCAGCCGGCCGGAATGCTCGCCGGCGGCCTGCTTGACGTAGACGAGATCGAGCTGACCCGACTGCAGGCGACGGATCAGCTGACCGCTCTGGGTCACCGTGAGCTCCAGATTGATCTGCGGGTAGAGCTCGCGGAAATTGCGAAGAACTCGCGGTAAATGCGTGAGCGCCAAGTCATCGGCGGCACCGAACCGGAGCCGGCCACGCATCGCCGTACCGGTGAAATAACTCGCGGCCTGGTCGTGCGCAGCCAGAATCGTGCGCGCGAATCCAGCCATCGCTTCGCCGTTGTCAGTCAGCGCAACCGCCCGTGTGTCACGGACCACAAGCTGGCGGCCGGCCACGTCTTCCAGCCGGCGGACGTGCTGGCTGACGGTCGGCTGGCTCAACCCGAGCGAGCGCGCCGCCTCGGTGAAGCTCAGGGTCCGCGCGACCGTCAGGAATGTCCGCAACAGGACGGGCTCGAACACGGGCGCCTCCGCGATTTGACACAGACGAAAATGTTACCGGCATCACATGCGCACGCCGGGCTATTACGAATGCCAATAGTACTTATATCGGTCATGAGATACGAGAATGCATCGCCGGCGTATAGGATCGTTTCAATTCCCCACGACGCCCGAAGCACTTTGACCGCCGACACCTGAATCAGGGACACACTTGCAACCGGCGCTGGACGATACGTCCACCCTCACCGACCCGAGCCCTTCCGCCACCTCGACCGCACCGGCTGCCCCGGCGCCAACCGAAAAGCGCGACTGGCGCGACTCCTTCGCGACGCTGAAGATCCGCAACTACCGGCTCTTCGTGCAGTCCCAGATCATCGCCAACACCGGCCTCTGGATGCAGCGCGTCGCCCAGGACTGGCTGGTGCTCCAACTCACCGGCAGTGTCGCCGCCGTCGGCATGACGGTCGCCCTGCAATTCACCCCGATGCTGGTCTTCGGCCTGCTGGGTGGCGTGATCGCTGACCGCTACCCCAAGCGCACGCTGCTGACGATCTCGCAGTCATCGGCCGGGGTGCTCGCCGGAATGCTGGCGCTGCTGACGCTGACCGGTGCGGTGCACGCGTGGCACGTCTACCTGATCGCGATCATGCTCGGCTTCGTCACCGTGATCGACAACCCGGCCCGGCAGGTCTTCGTCAACGAAATGGTGGGCCCGGAGCACCTGCGCAACGCGATCAGCGTCAACTCGTCGATCTTTCAGCTCGGCGGACTGATCGGGCCGGCGATCTCCGGGATTCTCATCCACGCCGTCGGCGAGGGCTGGTCGTTCGCGATCAACGCCGTCGCTTGCGGGTACGTCGTCGTCACCCTGCTCCGGATGCGGACATCCGAGCTGCGGGTCTCGCCGACGGTGGCGCGCGGCAAGGGGCAGCTGCGCGAGGGCCTGCGCTACGCGGCATCGGAACCGGCGATTCGCTGGACCATCGTGCTGGTCGCCTTCGTCGCCGTGTTCGGGATGAACATGCCCGTGCTGCTGGCCGCATTTGCCAAGGACGTCTTCCACCTCGGTGCGGGCGGTTACGGCCTCTTCAACTCGCTGGTCGCGGCGGGCGCGCTGGTCGGGGCGCTCACCTCGACGCGGCGGGGCGGGATCCGGCTGCGGCTGCTCGCGGGCGCGGCCGCGGTCTTCGGAATCCTGCAGGCGACCGCATCGATCGCTCCCGTCATGCTGATCTACTGCATCACGCTGGTCTTCATCGGCGCCGCGACGCTGGTCTTCCTGACCGGGGCCAACACGCTGGTGCAGAGCACGGCCGGCATCGAATTGCGCGGGCGGGTGATGTCGCTCTACGTCCTGGTACTGCTCGGTGGTCAGGCCATCGGAGCGGTCATCATGGGCCGGATCAGCGAGTCCTTCGGTCCGCGCGCCGCGATGGCGATCTCCGGCCTCACGCCCGCGATCGCCACCATTGGGATCGCGTTCATCCTCGCCCGCACCGCGCAGCTCAAGCTCGAGGTCGACCTGCACCGGCACGCCCCCGCGGGCCACCTGCGGGTCGTGCCGCGGGTGGCTTGACCCGCGATCCCGTACCTGGCCAGGGGCTCGCCGATGGGCCAGGCGAGCGATATCGCGTTGTCCAGGCGGACCGGCCGATCGGTATCGTTGACGCTCGCCATGTCCTCGCCTCCCGCCACCCGTGATCTGTCGCGGCGGATCGGCACGCTGGGCCTGCGGGATGCGCACGTGCTGCGGCGCCGCCTAGCCGGCGCGCGCCGGCATCCGGACCGGCTCGATGCGCTCGCCTCGGCGGTTGCCGCTGCCGAGCAGCGTCTGGCCCGGCGTACGGCGGCGGTGCCGGACATCCGCTACCCCGAGCAGCTTCCGGTCAGCCAGCGGGTCGAGGACATCGCGGCCGCCGTTCGGAACCACCAGGTCGTCGTGGTCGCCGGTGAGACGGGCTCGGGCAAGACGACCCAGCTGCCGAAGATCTGCCTCGACCTGGGCCGCGGCGTGCGCGGGATGATCGGCCACACCCAGCCCCGCCGGTTGGCCGCGCGCACCGTCGCCGACCGGATCAGCGAGGAGCTGGGCACCGCCACCGGCGGCACCGTGGGTTACCAGGTCAGGTTCACCGACAAGGTCGGCGACACCTCGCTGATCAAGGTCATGACCGACGGCATCCTGTTGACCGAGATCCAACGGGATCCGATGCTGCGCGGCTACGACACGCTGATCATCGACGAGGCCCACGAGCGCAGCCTCAACATCGACTTCATCCTGGGCTACCTGAAGGACCTGCTCCCCCGGCGCCGCGACCTCAAGGTGATCATCACGTCGGCCACCATCGACCCGGATCGGTTCGCCGCCCACTTCGGCGACGCGCCGATCGTCGAGGTCTCGGGCCGGATGTACCCGGTCGAGATCCGCTACCGCCCGCTCGTCGCCGAGCCCGATGACCGTGCGGGTGCCGACGCGCGCGAGCCGCGCGATCTGACCGGTGCCGTCTGCGACGCCGTCCGCGAGTTGCGGGCCGAGGGCAGCGGCGACGTGCTCGTCTTCCTCTCCGGCGAGCGCGAGATCCGCGACACCGCCGACGCGATCCGTGGGCTGCAATTGCGCGACACCGAGATCCTGCCGCTCTACGCCCGGCTGTCGGCCGCCGAGCAGCACCGCGTTTTCGCCCGCCACCCCGGCCGGCGCGTCGTACTCGCCACCAACGTCGCCGAGACCTCCCTGACCGTGCCGGGCATCCGGTACGTCGTCGATGCGGGCACGGCCCGCATCTCGCGGTACTCGGTGCGCACCAAGGTGCAGCGCCTCCCGATCGAGGCGATCTCGCAGGCATCGGCCTGGCAGCGCGCGGGACGCTGCGGCCGGGTCGCCGACGGCGTCTGCATCCGCCTGTACTCGGAGGAGGATTTCCACGCGCGACCCGCCTTCACGGATCCCGAGATCCTGCGGACCAACCTGGCCTCGGTCATCCTGCAGATGGCCTCGCTCGGTCTCGGCGGTTCCGATGACGCCAGCAGTCCCGGCGGCATCGCCGAATTCCCTTTCCTCGACCCGCCCGACCGGCGGCAGATCACCGACGGGGTCGCGCTGCTCGAGGAGCTGGGCGCGCTCGACATCCGATCACCGGACCCGCGTGGACGGCTCACCCCGCTCGGCCGCCGGCTGGCGGGAATTCCGGTCGATCCGAGGATCGGACGGATGATCCTCGAGGCGGGCGAGCAGGACTGCCTCGACCAGGTCCTGATCATCGCCGCTGCCCTGTCGATCCAGGACCCGCGGGAGCGCCCGGCGGACAAGCAGCAGCAGGCCGACGAGGCGCACCGCAGGTACGCCGATCCGACCTCGGATTTCGCGGCCTACCTCAACCTGTGGGACCACGTCCGCGACCGGCAACGCGAGCTGACCTCGAGCGGGTTCCGCCGGATGTGCCGCAGCGAATTCCTGAACTACCTTCGGGTGCGCGAATGGCAGGACCTCGTCGGCCAGCTCCGGCAGGTCGCCCGCGAGCTGTCGCTGCACCGCAGCAAGGGGTTGGGCGATCCCGACGCCATCCACCGCTCCTTGCTCTCGGGGCTGCTCTCCCACATCGGGCAGAAGGAAGGTGAGACCCGCGAATTCCTCGGTGCCCGCGGCACCCGGTTCATGGTCTTCCCCGGCTCCGGCCTGGCGAAAAAGCCGCCCCGATTCGTCATGGCCGCCGAGCTGGTCGAGACCTCCCGGCTGTGGGCCCGCGACGTGGCCCGCATCGACCCGCTGTGGGCCGAGTCCCTCGCGCCGCAGCTGGTCAAACGCACGCATTCCGAGCCGCGCTGGGACCGCAAACGGGGCGCGGTCGTCGCGACCGAGCGCGTGACGCTGTACGGCGTACCGCTCGTCACGGGGCGGGTCGTGCTCTACGGGGACATCGACCGGGAATCGTCCCGCGAGCTGTTCATCCGGCACGCCCTCGTCGAGGGCGACTGGCAGACACACCACCCGTTCTTCGCCGCCAACCAGGCTCTGCTGGACGAGGTGACCGAGCTCGAGGACCGGAGCCGCCGACGCGACATCGTGGTCGATGACGCGACGCTGTTCCGGTTCTACGACGAGCGGGTCGGTCCCGACGCCGTGTCGACCCGGCATTTCGACTCGTGGTGGAAAGAGGCCAGGCTGCAGCAGCCGGACCTGCTGACCTTCACCCGCGAGCTGCTGACCAACGCCACCGCGAGCGCCGTCACCGAGCGCGACTATCCCGACACCTGGCGTTACCACGACCCTGGCGGCGGAGCCGGACAAGATATCGACCTGCAGCTGGCCTACCGGTTCGAGCCCGGTGCCCCGGCCGACGGCGTCACCGTCGAGATCCCGCTCGGCGTGCTCAACCGGGTCGCGGCCGAGCCGTTCCAGTGGCAGGTACCGGGATTCCGCGAGCCCCTGGTGACGGCCCTCGTCCGGGCCCTGCCCAAGCAGATCCGACGGTCACTGGTGCTCGTCCCCGACCACGTCCGCGCCCTCCTGGCCCGGGTGCGGCCGAACGGCGGGCCGCTCCTTTTGGCCCTCGAGTCCGAACTGCACGCGCTCTCGGGCGTCGACCTCCCGCCGGGCGCGTGGTCGATCGACGCGGCGCCGCCGCACCTGCGCATGACCTTCCGGGTGCTCGACGCGGGCGGCACGGTCATCGGCGAGGGCAAGGACCTCCATGCCCTGCAGCAAGAACTCGCCGCGCCCATGCAGGCCGCCATCGCCCATGCCGGCACCGGCATGGAACGCACCGGCATGCGGAGTTGGGAGATCGAATCGCTCCCGGCGGTCGTCACCCGCAGGCACGACGGGCACGACGTGCGTGGGTTTGCGGCCCTCGTCGACGAAGGCGATTCGGTCGGCGTCGCGGTGCTGCCGGACCCCGCGCAGGCCCAGGTCTCCCACTGGCTGGGCACCCGACGGCTGATCCTGCTCGCCCTACCGTCGCCGCACCGCGCGCTGCAGCGCTCGCTGCCCAACAATGCGCGGCTCGCGCTGCGGCGCAACCCCTATGGCGAGCTGTCCGGCCTGCTCGATGACGTCGTGGCCTGCGCCGTCGACGCCCTCGTCATCGAGGCCGGAGGGGCCGCACGGGACGCGCGCGGTTTCGCCGGGCTGGTGGAGCACATCCGTCCGCGACTGCCCGAGATGGCTGCCGTCGCGCTCCGGCACACGCTGCGGATCCTGCAGAGCGCGGCCGAGCTGGAACGAGCAGTGACGGGCCTGCCGGAATCCGTCTCGCGCCAGGACCTCACGGCCCAGCTGGCAGCGCTGGTCTACCCGGGATTTCTCACCGGCACCGGGTTGCGCCGCCTCCCCGATGTCGCCCGCTATCTCGACGCCGCCATCGCCCGGGCCGCCAGGGTGCGCGCCGCCCCCGGCCGCGACGCGATCCGGCTGGCCGAGGTCGCCGCGGTCACGGCGGCCTATCAGCAGGCCCGGGTGGCCGCCGGTCACGCCGGCACCGACGCCGCCGCCCTGCGGGAGGTCGGCTGGATGATCCAGGAGCTCCGCGTCAGCCTGTTCGCGCAGCAGATCGGCACGGCGTACCCCGTCTCGTCCCGGCGCATTCATCGCCGGCTCGCCGAGATCGGCGGCCCGTGAGCGTCACCGGGTGATCACGGACACACGCGCCAAATGGCCCGTTCCTCCCGCGCCGACGCCCGCGCTGGTGGCAGGCTTTTGGACAGAGGCGGACCGTGGCGAGCGGTGCGCATCGATGAAGGAGGTGTGGTGCTCGGCCTACCCGAGCCGGTGACGGCTTGTCTCTTCGACCTGGATGGCGTCCTGACCATGACCGCGGAGGTGCACCGGGCCGCCTGGAAGTCGACCTTCGACGCGTTCCTCGAGGACCGCGACGGGGCGTCGTACCGCCCGTTCACGGCGCAGGACTACGCGCGCTACGTCGACGGCAAGCCGCGCCAGGACGGGGTGCGCGATTTCCTGCGGTCCCGGGACATCACGCTGGCCGAGGGGGCGCCGGACGATCCGCCGGACCGCCAGACCGTGCGCGGGGTCGGTAACCACAAGAACCAGGACCTGCAGCGGCGCATCCGGGAGGACGGCGTCGGGGTGTACGACGGGTCGCGCCGCTACCTGCAGGCGGCGGCCGCCGCGGGTCTGCGCCGCGTCGTCGTGTCGTCCAGCGCCAACACCCGCGACGTCCTTGAGGTCACCGGTCTCGACGTGCTGGTCGAGGGACGCATCGACGGCATCACGCTCGCCGAGCGCAACCTGCCGGGCAAGCCGGCGCCGGACGCCTTTCTCGCCGGCGCCGCGCTGGCCGGCGTGACTCCGTCGGCGGCCGCAGTCTTCGAGGACGCGACATCCGGCGTGCAGGCGGGGCGCGCCGGCCGGTTCGGCTACGTCGTCGGGGTCAACCGCGGCGACGACGCGCACGGCTCCGACCTGCGAGCCGGCGGCGCCGACATCGTCATCGACGATCTCGCCGAGCTGCTCGCCGGCGCGCGGGAGCCGGGAGGCACGAAGTGATCATCCAGTCGCGCTACCCGATCGAACCCTGGCAGATCCGCGAGGTCGGGCTCGATCTGGAGCTGCTGGCCCAGTCCGAATCGGTCTTCGCGCTGTCGAACGGGCACATCGGCCTGCGCGGGAACCTCGACGAGGGCGACCCGACCGCGCTGCCCGGCACCTATCTGAACTCCTTCTACGAGCGGCGCCCGCTGCCGCATGCCGAGCCCGGATACGGATATCCGGAGGAGGGGCAGACGCTCCTCAATGTGACCAACGGCAAGATCATTCGCCTGCTCGTCGATGACGAGCCGTTCGACCTGCGCTACGGCAAGATCCTGGCGCACCAACGCATCCTCGACCTGCGCGCCGGGGTGCTGCGCCGCAGCGTCGAGTGGGAGTCGCCCGCCGGGCGCGTCGTACGCGTGCGGTCCACCCGGCTGGTCTCATTCACGCAGCGCGCGATCGCCGCGGTGCACTACCAGGTCGAGACGGTCAACGGCGATGCGCGCATCGTGATGCAATCCGAGCTCGTCGCCAACGAGGAAGTCCCACGGACGAAGTCCGACCCGCGGGTCGCCGAGATCTTCGAGCACCCGCTGCACGCCGAGGAGCGGTATTTCGGCGGCAAGCGCGCCTACCTCATCCACAGCACCGAGCGCAGCGGGCTGCGGATGGCCGCGGCGATGGATCACAGACTCGAGGGGCCGCCGGCGTCGCGGTCCTATATGAGCGGCGAACCGGACTGGGCTCGGCTCACCGTCACCTGCCGGCTCAACCGGGGCGAGACGGCTGCCATGACCAAGTTCCTCGCCTATGGCTGGTCGAGCCAGCGATCCATTCCCGCTCTGCGGGACCAGGTCGACGCCGCGATCTCGGCGGCGGAAATGACCGGCTGGGACGGCCTCGTCGCCGAGCAGGCGCAATACCTGGCGGATTTCTGGAGCGGCGCCGACATCGAGGTCGATGGCGATGAAGCGGTCCAGCAGGCCGCGCGGTTCAGCCTCTTCCATGTCCTGCAGTCGGGAGCACGGGCCGAGACGCGCGCCATTCCCGCCAAGGGGCTCACCGGACCGGGGTACGACGGCCACGCGTTCTGGGACTGCGAGAGCTTCGTGCTACCCGTGCTGACGGCAACCGATCCGCGCGGCGCGGGCGACGCGCTCCGCTGGCGGCACTCGACGCTGTATCTGGCCAAGGAGCGGGCGCAGACTCTGGGCCTTGCGGGTGCCGCATTTCCGTGGCGCACGATCCGGGGTGAGGAGTGCTCCGGCTACTGGCCCGCCGGCACGGGCGGTTTCCACGTCAACGCCGACATCGCACTCGCGGCGGCGCGCTACGTGCACTGGACCGGCGACGTGGATTTCGACCGCGAGATCGCTCTCGACCTCCTCGTCGAGACCGCGCGGCTGTGGTCGTCGCTCGGCCACCACGATACGGCCGGCGCGTTTCATATCGACGGGGTCACCGGCCCCGACGAATACAGCGCGATCGGCGACGACAACGTCTTCACCAATCTGGCCGCAGCCCGGAACATGCGGTTCGCCGCCGACGCGGTCGGCCGGTGGCCGGACCGGGCCGCGAACCTCGGTGTGACCGAGGAGGAGGTCGCGGCGTGGCGTCGGGCGGACGCCTCGATCTCGATCCCGTACGACGAGATTCTCGGCATCCATCAGCAGGATCGCGGTTACACCAACCACGACGTGTGGGATTTCCAACGGTCATATGAGGACGAGGAATATCCGCTGCTGCTCAACGCACCCTATTTCGAGCTCTATCGCAAACAGGTCGTGAAGCAGGCCGACCTCGTGCTCGCGATGCATTGGTTCGGCGACATGTTCACCTTCGAACAGAAGGCGCGGGCCTTCGCCTATTACGAGGCACTCACCGTCCGCGACTCGTCCCTGTCCGCGTGCACTCAGGCGATCCTGGCGGCCGAGGTCGGCCACTACGCGCTCGCGCACGATTACCTCACCGAGGCCGCGATGATCGACCTGCGCGACATCCAGCGCAACACCCGCGACGGAGTACACGTCGCCTCGCTGGCCGGCGCCTGGCTGGCACTGGTCGCCGGATTCGGCGGGATGCGGGACCACGACGGCGTGCTGAGGTTCGCGCCGGCGCTGCCGGACACGATGCACGGGCTGCGTTTCGCGCTGCGGTGGCGCGACTTCACCGTCCGGGTCTCGGTCGAACGCGATCAGGCGACGTACCGCCTGGACGACGGACCCGACGGCGAGCTCCTGCTGCACCACCACGGCAAGGAGTTCACCGTGACCGTCGACAAGCCGGTCACGTTGCCGATCGAGCGGGTCACGCCGATCACGCCCCAACCCACGCAGCCGATCGGTCGCGAACCGCCAACGGCCCGCGACCACCTCACCGAGGAGGACGCGCAGGGCGGCGTCCCGGCCCGCTGATCAGCGCGCTGGGACCAGGCGCGGCTGGCTCGGCGGGCCCTCGACGGAGACCCGGCTCAGCCCGCTGATCTGATAGGTGTACGCCGTGCCGGCCGCCGCGGTCGTGTCGATGTAGCTGCCGCCGCCACCGGGCGAGCGCACGATCGCCACCAGGTGGGTGGCGTCGGCGCGGTCGGCGGCACCCGGGCGGGTGCCCGCCGGGAACCGGTAGACCGCGTAGGACTCGGACCGCCCGGGCCATCGAGGGGTGCGCCAATCCACCGTGACGCCGGCATTGTCACGGTCGACGGCCGTGATCACCGGCGCGGACGGAAGGCTCGGGTCGAGCGCCGGCATCGGGGGCGGGTACGCCGGATGCTGGTAATGCCTGCCGGCGAGCACCGTCATGCAGTGCAGCGGGTCGGCGCGCACCTCGGTGGCCGAGAAGTAGACGTTTCCGCTGATGCCCGGGAGCGTCTCGTCGAGATCGAGATGCTTGGAGAGCTCGTCCGGCTGCTGCCACGCGGCCGGCTGACCCGCGACGCCGACCTTGTACGTCGCCTCGCCGGCGTAGCACTGCACGCCGGTGCCGGCCACCTGCTCGGACCACCACGGCGCGAGCACGCCGTAGTCGGCAACCGCGAATCCGATGTTCCAGTAGATCTGCGGGTTGACGTAATCGACCCAGCCCTCCTTGACCCAGGTCCTGGTGTCGGCGAAATTCGCGCCGTAGGACTCGGTGCCGGCCGTCGCGGAACCGGCCGGATCGGACGTATTGTTCCGCCAGATCCCGAACGGGCTCGACCCGAACCGCACCCAGGGCTTCAAGGCGTGGATGCGGCGTTGCATCTCCCTGATCAACCGGTTGATGTTGTCGCGGCGCCAGTCCTCGATCGAGCCGAATCCGGCTCCGTACTCCGCGAACGTCCCCGCGTCAGGGAGCGTCTGGCCGGCGACCGGATACGGGTAGTAGTAGTCGTCGAAATGCACGCCGTCGATGTCATAGTTGGCGACCGCGTCGAGCATGGCGTCCTCGGCAAAGGCGCGCACTTCGGGGATTCCCGGGTTGTAGTAGAGCTTCGGGCCGTAGGCGAACACCCAGTCGGGGTGCACGCGCGCCGGATGGGTCGGGACGAGCCGGGCGGGATCGGTCTGCATGCTCACGCGGTACGGGTTGAACCACGCGTGCAATTCGATGCTGCGCCGATGGGCCTCGGTCACTGCGAAGGCGAGCGGGTCATAGCCCGGATCCTCGCCCTGGACCCCGGTGAGGTACTGCGACCACGGCTCGTACGGCGAGGGCCAGAAGGCATCCGCCGTCGGCCGGACCTGCAGGATCACGGCGTTCATCCGGAGCCGCGATGCGAGGTCGAGCCAGGAGATCAGCTCGTCCTTCTGCTGCTGCACCGGCAGCCCGGTCGCCGAGGGCCAGTCGATGTTGACCACGCTGGCGATCCAGAACGCCCGGAATTGCGCCTTCGGCGCGGTCGGGTCCGGCGCCGCCGCGTTCGCGGCCGTGGCGGCCCGGCCGGCGAGTGTCGCACCGCCCACGGTGCCCACCGAGACCAGCCCGAAGGCCCGCCTGCTCATCGTGCTGGATGCCGCCGGGTTGGGATTGCCCATGTGCTGTGTCACAGTGCCCGCTCCGTCCACCGATCCGACCCCGACGGCCACTACTGTCGCGGAACGGGCGGGCCGGGCGCGACGGGCATCCGGGTGGCAATCGGAGCGGCCGTGGGGCGGGTGCATGCGCCCGGGATCACGGGTAGAGCGTCGAGAGTCCCGTGATGTCACCGCGCCCGAGGGTGCGCATCGAATAGTTGCAGGCCCGCGCGGCCGGGTACATCGTCAGATCGCGACCGCCCGAGTGGGCCAAGCCGTAGGCGTGGCCCCATTCGTGCGTCGCGACGCTCTGCAGGTCGAAGTACCGATACCCGCACGGGGACGGAAGGTTCGCGTAGACATTGCGGTTCGACGCGATGAGAATATCGGCTTCGATCATGTGCCCGGCACCGCTCGTCCGGAAGGCGAAGCACGTCGTACCGAGCGTCGTGCCTGATGCCACGCCGCCGAAGCTGATGGTGCTCTGCCCGTCGGGAAATTTCGACGTACAACCGCGGGAATCGACGTTGGAGTAGCGGCTGGTGTTGCCCTGGAACGATCCGACCGCGCCCGGGAATCTCGCCGTGGAACCGCAGTCGTTGTTGTCGGTGGTGACGTTGCGATTGGCCGCGCGCAAGGCGGCCACCGCGTGCGCCGTCACGATGCCGGCGCGGGCGCTCGTCGCATACGTCAGGTACCAGCGCAGCACGCTGTGCCAGGCCAGCCGGTGCCCCTGCCGGTCGGTCTCGAACGCGTACTGGTATTCCGAACACGCGGCCGCGGTCCTGGGTGCGGCCGAAGCGCTCGCCGGTGTCGACGAGCTTGCGATCACGACCGCCCGACCGGTGTTCTCCACCGTCATCACCTGTGCACCCGTCGCGGCCGGTCGCGACACCCCGACCCCGTAGCCGGCGGCCGGCACGTGCGCGATCAGCCCCCCGGGACCCGCGACGGCACGGCCGACCGCCGAGCACCCCGCCGCGGTCGGCACGGTCCGTGCGGCGCTCGCCAGTAGCGGGGCGACCGGGCACGCGGGGCGCGCGGGCGCGGCCCGGACCGTCGTCGAGCCGGCCAGCAGGCTGACCACGAGCAGAACGCCACCGAGAACCGGCACCGCTGCGCGCCTCATCGGCATGTCTCTCCCTCGGCCGGTTGCCGCCAAACGTACTCGCTGCCCGATTCGTCCCGGCTACCCGACGGCGGCGAGCGCGAACGGCAGGATCTCGACCGCACCCGCGGTACGCAGGGCGGCGCCGGCCACGGTCATCGTCCACCGTGAGTCGACCAGGTCGTCCACGAGGAGCACCGGCCCGTCGAGCTCGGCCAGCCGGCGCGCCATGGCCTCGGGTACGGCGATGCGTTGCCACAGCCCGGCCAGGCGATAGGCCGAGTTGCCGCCGGCCGATCCGCTCGGCCCGCCGTCGACGAGGGCGAGGGATCCGAGGTCGATCAGCCGCCCACACGTCGCGAGGTGCTCGGCGACCGAGCGGACCAGCTGCGGGCGCCGGCGTGACGGGACCGAGACGACGGCCACCGGCCGTTGCTCCCAGGGCCATTCGCGCAGGACGTCGATGCCGACCGCCAAGAGGTTGTCCGGGGCCGGGCCGTCGGTGGCGGCCGGCTGCGGCGGAGCGGCGGAGTCGGTATCGCCGGGTCGCTGCGCGAGCAGCTCCCGCAGCCGTTGCCCCCAGCCCAGGTCGGTCAGCCGGGCGATGCAGCGTCCCTCGGCGCTGATCAGCTCGGGTCCGAGCCGGCCCTTGACGTCGACGCCGAGCCGGTCCACGCCGGTCGGCCACTGCGTGCGCGGCTCGATCGGCACTCCGACCTGCCGAAGGGTGCGCGCCGCCATTTCGACGGCGGGCTCGGGCACGGTCGCGTCGTACCATGCACCGGCGCAGACATCGCACCGTCCGCACGGGGCCGCGGTCTCGTCGTCCAGGCACTGCTGCAGGAACGCCATCCGGCACGCGCCACCGGTGACGAACCCCCGCATCGCCTCCTGCTCGGCGACACGGGCGGCGGCCACGCGTTCATAACGCTCGGCGTCATAGACCCACTCCGCCCCGGTCGATTCCCAGCCGCCACCGACCCGGCGGCAGGCGCCGTCGGCCGCGAGCACCTTGAGCAGCAACTCCAGTCGGGTCCGCCGCACGTCCACTCTGGCCTCCAGGGCCGGCGTGGAGAGCGGGCGCCCGCTCTCCCCCAGCACCTGCAGCACGGCCGCCGCATCGCGCCGCGACGGCATGCTGGCGGTCGCGAAATAGGCCCAGATCTCGCGGTCCTCGCTCCCGGGAAGCAGCAATACGTCGGCCCGCTCGGTCGCTCGCCCGGCCCGCCCGACCTGCTGGTAGTAGGCGATCGGGGAGGCTGGCGCACCGAGGTGCACGACAAAACCGAGGTCGGGCTTGTCGAACCCCATTCCCAGCGCGGAGGTTGCGACCAACGCCTTCACCTCGTTGGCCAGCAGCGCCCGCTCGAGCCGCTCGCGCTGCTCGGGATCGGTGCGCCCGGTGTAGGCGGCCACCCCGTGTCCCGCCTCCCGGAGCAGCCCGGCGAGATCCTCCGCGGCCGAGACGGTCAGCGTGTAGACGATGCCGCTGCCGGAGAAATCGTCCAGGTGCGCGGCCAGCCACGCCAGCCGTTGCTGCGGGGCCGGCAGCTCGAGCACGCCGAGCCGCAAGCTGGCCCGCGCGAGCGGGCCGCGGACGACCGACACCGGCGCGGACGCACCGGCCCGCAGCTGCTCGCCGACGTCGGTGACGACCCGCGCGTTGGCGGTCGCCGTGGTGGCAAGGACGGGTGTGCCGGTCGCTACGGCATCGAGCAGATCGCGGATGCGCCGATAATCGGGCCGGAAGTCGTGCCCCCAGTCCGAGATGCAATGAGCCTCGTCGACGACCAGCATCCCGATCCGCGGCAGCAGGCCGGGCAGGGATTCGTCGCGAAAACGCGGGCTGGCCAGCCGCTCCGGGCTGATCAGCAGGACATCGACCGCGTCCGACCTGATCAATTCCTCGATGTCGCGCCATTCCTGCGCGTTGGCCGAATTCAACGTGACGGCGCGCACGCCGGCGCGCCCGGCCGCCGCGATCTGATCCCGCATCAGCGCCAGCAGCGGGGAGACGATCACGGTCGGTCCCGAGCCGCGGGCGCGCAGCAGCGCCGTCGCGACGAAGTAGACCGCCGATTTGCCCCACCCGGTCCGCTGCACGACCAGCACCCGCTGGCGGCGGTCGACGAGCGCGTCGATCGCCTCGAACTGGTGCTCGTGGAACTCGGCGCCGGGATTGGCGACCAGCGTGCGCAGCACGCCGAGGGCCTCGTCGTACAGCTCATCGGACATGGTAGGCAACGATAGGCACTCCGTCCGACACGGCGCCGCGACCGTGCACAGGAGCGGATCGACGCCGTACGCCGCCGGATCCGGTCAGGCGGGCGCGGTCGTTCTTTGCGATCATCGACATCCGGCCGTACGGTCGTGCGCGGGGCTCGCCTCATCGACCCAGATCGTTTCGGTCCAGCCGGAACACGGTGCCATCGCACTTCGTCGGCGGCAATCGACGGTCGGCGCAATCGAAGGAGAGAGCAGATGCAGGCTCGCACGACTCGTCGCACCTTCCTTTACGGATCAGCACTCGTGGCCGGCGCGGTGTCGCTCGAGGCGTGCTCGAGCAAGTCGAGCACCAAGGGCGCGAAGCCGGCCGGCGGCGGAGCCACCACCTCCGGTGGCCCGTCCGCACCGGGCGGGTCGAGCCACGCCGGCGCGGTCAGCAAGGCACCGACGAGCTCGAAGGACCTCGGCGCCACGCAGGGGTCGCACACGCAGATGACGGTGCCGGCCAAGTTCAACGAGCCCGAGGCGTTGAAGCCGGAGGTCACCGCGGGCCGGCTCCCGCCGGTCGGCAAGCGGCTGCCCGCTACGCCGTACGTCATGCCGCACAAGTGGGTCAAGGCCGGCAAGTACGGCGGTGTGCTGAACATGTACACGTTCTCCAGCCAGGGCACGGCCAAGGCCGACTCCAACCGGGAGTTCTTCTATGGCCACTCGATCCTGCGCTGGCTGAACGACGGCCTGGACATCGTCGGCGGGCTGGCCGAGAAGTGGTCCTCGAACAGGGACGCCTCGGTCTGGACCTTCAAGTTCCGCCCGGGCCTGAAGTGGTCGGACGGCACGGACTGGTCGACCGATGACATCCTGTTCTGGTGGGAGGACATCGTCCTGCCGGGCCATGACGCCCAGACGCCGCCGGCGGACTGCCGGTCCGGCAAGGGCACGGTGGCCAAGATCACGGCGCCGGACAAGCTGACCCTGCGGATCGCCTTCGACTCGCCGGCGCCGGTGACCGGCGATCACCTGGCGACCTATGTCAACGGTGCCCTCGGGCGCAACGGCCCGGCATGGATGCACCCCAAGCACTACCTCAAGGCGTTCCACCCGAAGTACAACAAGTCCGTGCCGAAGAGCTGGGACACCGTCGGCGGGCTGTGGGAGCGCAAGGCCGACTGGATGCAGAACCCCGACTGTCCGACCATGAACGGTTTCAAGACCAAGTCGTTCAGCGCCGGCTCGGGTGTCGTGCTCGAGCGCAACCCGTACTACTACGCGGTGATGCCCAACGGCGATCAGCTGCCGTATCTCGACACCGTCAATATCGCCACGGTGCAGGACGCCAACGTCGGCAAGCTCGGGCTGCAGCAGGGCAAGTACGACTTCTGCATGGGTTACTTCGGCCAGATCGCCCTGTCCGACGTGCAGACCCTGCAGGCGTCCAAGGACAAGGCGCAGACCGAGGTCCTGCTCTGGGACAGCGGCTCGGGCACCGGTTCGATCTTCTTCCTCAACTACGACTATCCCGATGACGAGATCCGCTCGGTCTTCCGCGACAAGCGATTCCGGCAGGCTCTCTCGCACGGCTTCAACCGCGCCGACGCCAACAAGTCGTTGTATTTCAACCTCGCCGAGCCGACAACCGGCATCCAGAGCCCCAAGTCCCAGGAATGCGTCGCTTCCGCCGAGGGTAAGACGATGTGCCAGCAGTGGCGCGACTCCTACAAGACGTACGACGTCGACAAGGCCAACGGCCTACTCGACTCGGTGGGTATGAAAAAAGGTGGTAACGGGCACCGCACGCTGCCGTCGGGGAAGAAGTTCGTGCTCAACCTCGACTATTCCAGCGATATCTCGACCACCGAGGCGGCCAAGGACGACCAGCTCGTCTCGGACTGGAAGAAGATCGGCATCAATGCGCGCCGCAACCCGATCACGCCGCAGGCGTACGGCGACATGTGGACCGCCGGCAAGCTGATGTCGCACACCAACTGGGAGTGCAGCGGCGCCCCTAACCACCTGGTCCAGGCAACGTGGCTGCTCCCGCTCGAGTCCAGCCGCTGGTCACCACTGGAAGGGGCCTACTACACGGCCCGCGGCACGTCGAAGGAGAAATCCGAGCAGAACGTGGATCCGTGGAAGCGGAACCCACCGCGGATCGCGCCGGAGAAGGGCGGGCCGATCGCCAAGCTGTGGGATATCTATGCCAAGGCGATCGTCGAACCGGACGAGATGAAGCGGACGAAGTACGTCTTCGAGATCATCAAGGTGCACATCTCGGACGGCCCGTTCTTCCAGGGCACCGCGGAGAACTTCCCGCAGGTGGTGATCGCCAAGAAGGCACTGCAGAACGTCCCGAGGAAGGAAAGCCTCGCCCAAGGTGGCTACGTCAACCCGTGGAACCATCCGACACCGGCCGTCTACGATCCCGAGACATTCTGCTGGGATGACCCGAGCCAGCACTCGGCCTAACCTCGCGCACTTGAGGATCGGCGCCTCGGCACGGATCAGCCCTCGACCCGCACGGCCTGCGCCGCCGCGGTGAGGCAGAGCTCGGCGGCGGCGAAGGCATGGGCCTGGGTCATGGCCCGCTCGGTGTCCTCGAGGATGTCGAGGATGAGCGCGCCGAAGAAGGGGTAGCCGACCTGGCCACTAACCGGGAGGTGGTGCTCGCCGCCCTTGTCGACCAGGTAGACGTGATCGCCGGTCGGCTCCCGGGCCACGTCGATGTACTTGCGCAGCTCGATGTAGCCGTCGGTGCCGAGGATGACGGTGCGGCCGTCGCCCCAGGTGCCGAGCCCGTCGGGGGTGAACCAGTCGACCCGGCAATAGCCGGCCACGGCGTTGGCGAGGACGACGTTGACGTCGCCGAAGTCCTCGAAGGTCGGGTGCTCCTTGTGCGCGTAGTTGGCGACCCGCGCGGATGTGATGGTCGCCTCGTCGCTGCCGCCGAAGAAGAGGACCTGCTCGAGTTGGTGGCTGCCGATGTCACAGAGGATCCCGCCAAAACGCTCCCGCTCCCAGAACCACGGCGGACGGGACGCGGCCTGCAACCGGTGCGGGCCGGTCCCCATGACGTGCACGACCCGGCCGATCGCGCCGTTCGCGATCAGCTGCCCGGCATAGACCGCGCTCTCCACGTGCAGACGCTCGCTGTAGTACACGGCGTACTTCCGGCCCGTGGAGGCGACGCCGGCGCGGGCCTGCGCCAGCTGGTCCAGGGTCGTCATCGGCGGCTTGTCGGCGAAGTAATGCTTGCCGTGGTCCATGACCCGCAAGCCGAGTGCGACCCGGTCGGCGGGCACGGCGGCGCCGGCGACCAGCTGGACGGAGGCGTCCTGAAGCACGGCATCCTCGGACGGGGCCGCCTCGACGCCGGGGTAGCGGTGGACGAACGACGCCACCTTCAAGGGGTCGGGGTCGTAGACCCAGCGCAGCTGCCCGCCGGCATCAATGAGGCCGTTGCACATGCCGAAGATGTGGCCGTGGTCGAGGCCGGCCGCGGCGAACACGAAATCCCCCGGCGAACAGACCGGCGCGGGCCGGCCGTCCGGTGCGTAATTCATCCCGTCGTTGCTGGGCACGGTGCGCTCCTTATCAATGGGTGCCATCGAGCCGCCATTGACCGAGTGGTGCCGCGGCTCATGTCGTCCGGCCGGTGGTGGTGATCGAGTTGTCGGCGAATTCCGTCACCGAGGCCGACTTCTCGTAAAAATGCGGGGCCCGCTCGAGCAGCCCCGCCTTGGTGTAGAAGGGATCAGCCGGCCCGATCGGCAGGGATACCGGAGCGCGGGTGATGGCCGAGGCGTAGATGCCGGTGATGATCTCGATGGTCTTGCGGCCCTCGTGACCGTCGATGAGCGGAGAGCGGCCGGTCTCGAGGACTCTGAGCACGTCGTCGATCTGGCCGGTGTGCGCTTCGTGCACGAGCGGCGGCAATCCGTCGCAGTACGCCGTGAGCTCGTGTTCGAGGGTCTCGTTCCGGTCGGGGAAGCCGTTGGCCCGAGAGGTGGACGCGTAGACGTCCCACGGCGAGGCGACCTTGGCCCGCTCGGTCTGGAAGACGATCTGCTGGTCCTGCCCGTGGTGGATCACCGAGCTGGTGAGCTGGCCGATGGCGCCCGATCCGAAGCGCATGGCGGCGACCGAGACGTCCTCGACCTCGGCGTTGTCGTGGGCCGTATTGGCCATCATGGCCTGGATCTCGACCGGCGAGCCGGCCATCCACTGCAGCGCGTCGATGTGATGGACGGCGTGGTTGAGGGTCGGGCCGCCGCCCTCGGTCTCCCAGGTTCCGCGCCACCAGAGGTCGTAATAGCGCTGGCCCCGCCACCAATACGAGTCGACCTGAGCGTGCAACACCCGGCCGGCGAGCCCGGCGTCGAGCAGCCGCTTGAGCCGCATCATCGGCGTGCGGAACCGGTTCTGAGCGACGATCGACAGCAGCTTGCCGCTCGACTCGGCCGCCGCCGTCATGGCATCGCACTCCTCGAGCGAGGCGGCCATCGGCTTCTCCCCCAAGACGTTGACGCCGCCCTGGAGCAGGCCGATCTCGATCTCGGCGTGGGTGCCCGGCGGCGTGGCGACGGAGGCCAGATCGACACCAACATCGAGACGCACACCGCCCTCGAGGAGCCGCCGGTAGTCACCGAAGACGGCGGCATCCAGGTCGTACTTCGCCTTCTGGCGCTCGGCCCTCTCCGGATCGATGTCGACCAGCGCGACGATGCGGCAGCGATCGGGAAAGGCCAGGTAGGCCTCGATGTGGCTGCTCGAGATGGCGCCGGTGCCGACGACGGCGACGTTGATCAAGGCTGGGACCTCTCCTCGGGTGCGGGGCGATGGGACCGATCAGGGTCGAGTGAGCTCAATGCGGCGTCATAGCTCTTGCCGCCGACATCGAGCATGGAGGTCATCCAGTGATAGAAATTGTCCCCGCGCTCGCGCAGTGCCGCATAGAGCCGGCGGGTCAGATCGAGCCGGATCTCCTGGTACGCCGGCGATTCATAGATGTTGCGCAGTTCGTCAGGGTCCAGCTCCAGGTCGTACAACTCGTTGACGTCAGCCGGGTTGATGATCAATTTGTGGCGCGCCGTGCGCAACATCCGCTGCGGGTAAGGGAAGTGGTGCCCGTGGAATTCCCCGACGAAATCCGGGCGCCAATCCGCCGGGTGCTCGCCGCGGAGCAGTGGCACCAGGCTCCGTCCGTCGTAATGGTCCGGCACTGCGGCACCGGCCAGATCGGCGAAGGTCGCCGTCAGATCGGTGATGGTGGTGATCCCCCGCGCGACATTTCCAGCCGGCCCGCCGGGGATCCTTCCCAGCATGGGGATCCGGTAGATGTCGTCGTACATCGCCGGGCCCTTGTCGTGCAGGCGGTGCGCGCCGGTGAACTCGCCATGGTCGGCCGAGAAGAAGACCGCGGAATCGTCCGAGACCTCATCCAACCGATCGAGGACGCGGCCGATCTCCGCGTCGATCATGCTGACGTAGCCCCAGTACGCCGCCGTCAGCTCCCGCCAGGTCTTCTCGCCGAGGCTGTCGACCGCCCAATGCTGCGAGTAGTGCCGCTGCACCATCGGTTTCCCGGCGAACGTCTCCGCCATCGACGCCGGGAGCACGACGTCCTTGGCGTCGTACCGGTGGTACCACTCCGCCGGCAGGCAATACGGCAGATGCGGGCCGAAGACATGCAGCGCGAGGAAGAACGGCCGGCCGGTATGCGCGGCGGCCAGGATCTGCTCGATGGCGAGATCGGCGAGGAAATGCTCGAACGTCGATTCCGTCGGCCCGTCCAGGATTCCGGCGAGGAGATTGCCCGGCTCACCGTTCGGGAACACCCCGCGGATCTCGCGCTGCAGCTGATAGCCCGGCAACCCTCGTTCGTGCAGATAGCGCAGGTACGCCGGGTGGTCGACCGGGTTGCCCCAGCCGACGAAATGCTCGCCCGTGAAGCCGAAATCGGCCGGGCCGCGCTCGCGGCCGACGTGCCATTTCCCTACGTGATGGCAGTCGTATCCCCACCGGGCCAGCAGGGCGGAGAACGGGGCGAATTCGTCGCCGAGCTCCTCACGGTAGCCGACGTTGCGCTCGAAATTCGCCAGCAACTTGTGCCGGAAGGGCGCAACCCCCGTCACCAGGCTCGCCCGCGTCGGCGTGCAGATCGCGCTCGGGGTGAAGGCCGCGTCGAACCGCGTTCCGGAGGCGGCCAGCCGGTCGAGGGCCGGAGTCCTGCAGACCCGCGCGCCATAGCATCCCAGCGTGTCTCGTCGATGCTGATCGGTCATGATCAGGACGATGTTCGGCCGGCTCACCGCGGGCTCCTCCGTAGAGCGATCGGGTCGGACCACTATCTCCTACCGGTCGGCGCGGCACGGACGCCGGGCGGCCCGCCGGGGACCGGATGTGGACGCCGCTCGCCCCCGAAGGGCGGTTGCGGGGCGTGAATCGGGTCCACCACACTGTGCGCCGATGCCGGGCGGTCGAGCAGAGGAGTCCCCGTGCGCCCATACCGAGTCGTCCTCCGGATGTGTCCAACGTTCGGCCGGCCGGCGGCCGGGCGCCTGCTCACGGCCCTGAGTGCCGCCGTCGTTGCCGTCGCCTTCCTGATGGCCGGACCTGGCGGTGCGGGGGCGGCCGACCGGGCCGCCACGGCGCAGCCGATCCGTCAGCTCACGGTTGCGACGTACAACGTGCATCACTGCCAGGGCACCGACGGCGTCCTGGACATCGACCGGGTCGCCCGCAACATCGCCGCCTCGCACGCCGACATCGTCGGCGTCGAGGAGCTGGACAACCACTACAGCGCCCGGAGCAACTTCGCCGACGAGCCGGCGCGGATCGCCGCCGATCTCGGGTATCACTACGTGTTCGCGGCCAACCTCGACACGCCGTCCAGCACTCCCGGCCAGCCAAACAGCCAGTACGGCACCGCGATCTTCTCCCGCTACCCCATCGTCGAGACCACGCACGTGCTGCTGCCCAAGAGCCCCGACCAGGAGCAGCGTGGCCTCGTCGGCGCCGAGATCGACGTCAACGGCCGGCAGATCTGGTTCTACAACACCCATCTCGCCGCGTCGTCCCAGGTCGATCGGCAGGCCCAGGCCGACACGCTCAAACAGCTCATCGACCCGACCGTCGCGCCGACCTTCCTCACCGGCGACCTCAACGCCTACGAGGACGATCCCGAGATCAATACGATCGACTCCTTCCTGAGCGACCTGTGGCCGATCGCCGGCCACGGGACCGGCTACACCTTCGACAGCGATGATCCCAAGGGCCGGATCGACTACATCTATGCGTCCCCCGGCGCCGTCACGCCGCGGCTCGTCCGGGTCAGCCCGATCGTGCCCGAGGCCTCCGATCACCTGCTGGTTGCGGCCATCGTCGCGGTGCCCTGATCGGGTCGTCCGCGCCATCTGCGGGCCGGTTCAGTGCGCGGACGTGCCTGGGCCCGTCGCGGCGCGCAGGCGGTACGCCGTCGGGCTCACGCCGACGAGGGACTTGAACCGGCGGGCGAAATGGTTCGGCTCCGGCCAGCCCACCGCCGCGCCGACCCGGGCGACCGGAAGCCCGGTCCGGGCGAGCAGGACGGCCGCGCGTTCGGCCCGCAAGCGGGCGACGTACCGCATCGGCGCGATCCCCAGATGCTGGCGGCACAGCCGGGAGAGGTACGCCGGGTCCAGGCGTGCGACGGCGGCGAGGTCGGCCAGCGCCCAGTTGCGGGTCAGGTCGTCCTGCACCGCGCGTGCGACGGCCTCCACCGCCGCCGGCGGGCCGGCCGACGGCCGGCCCGGCTCCAGCGCACCGTGCCGGGTTCCCGGGTCACCGACCAGGTGGGCGAGGGCGGACACCAGCGCACCGCTTATCGCGATCGGGTTACGGCGCGGGGCCGCGAGAGTCGCCGCCAGCTGCCGCACCCCCGCCACGAAGCGGCCCGCGGCGGCCGCGTCCACCTGCCCGGAGTGGACGCCGTACCGCCCGCGCGCGACCGGGGCGATCCACAGCAGGTCGGCGATCGCCGGGAGCGACTGCAGGAAGGCCAGATCCGTGCGCAGCGCCGGCAGGGCGAGGCAGCAGTTGGCGACGACCAGCTCGCGGCAGGACTCATAGCCGTGCCACGCGCCCGGCCGGAGTACGAAGAAATCGCCGGCCGCCACGGCGTGCGCCCCACCGGCGGTGCGGTGCACGCCGTGGCCGCCGGCGATCACGGCGATCTCCGCGAAGTCATGGGCGTGCGCGCCGTCGTCGCCGCGCAGGCGGTAGATGCCGCACAGCACGGGGGCTGCGCTGTCGGAGAATTCCTCGGACTGGCGCAGCATCCGGCGGGCCCCCGCCGGTGCACTCATGTCAAGAACGTACTAGTGCTCACCGCGATCCGCCTAGCGTCGCGACGGCGTACCGGCCCACTCTTGACCCGACCGAGGGAGGTCACATGAGCACAGCAACGGCAGAGACGACCTGGCGGGCCGACGTCGATGCGGACGGGCGCATCGACGCCGCCGTGGTGCAGAGCTACCGCGACGACGGTTTCGTGCGGATCCGGGGAGTCTTCGACCCCGACGAGATCGCCCACTTCCGGACCGCAGCGCAGAGCTATCTCGACGCGAACCGCTCGGAGAGCCTCGGCGCCGGGATGCCCGCACGCGCCGCCATCTTCACCCAGCTGGTCAACGTCTGGCGCAACGATCCGGCAATGGCCGAGCTCACGCTGCACCCGCGGGTAGCCGGAATCGCCGAGCAGCTCACCGACCGGCCGATGCGCATCTGGCACGACCACATGCTGGTCAAGGAACCGCGCAGCAACCGGGCCACCCAGTTCCACCAGGACCGGCCGTACTGGCCGCACGATCCGGCCAGCGGACCGTCCCTCTCGGCGTGGATCGCGCTGGTCGATGTGCCGGCCGAGCGCGGCTGCATGTCGTTCCTGCCCGGCACGCAGCAGCTCACCGGATTCCGCCCGCAGAACCTCGACGACGAGGAGGATCTCTTCCGTGTCGACCCGGAGCTGCGCTGGTCGCGCCGAATCACGCTGCCGCTGAAGGCCGGCGATTTGACCTTCCACTCCAGCTACACCGGGCACATGGCGATGCCGAATACGACCGACGAGGCGCGAATCGCGCACGTGAACATCTACATGGACGCCGACACGGCGTACGTCGAGCAGCCACATGTCGTCACCGACCCGCTCGGCCTGCCGGGCGGAGCCCGGCTCGACGGCGAGCTCTTCCCGCGCCCGCTCGGCTGAGCGCCGGACGAGCAGCGGATCGCGATGCTGACGCGCCTGCCTTCCTCATGCCGCGACGGCGGGTCACTCCAGCTCCTCGCGGGCCGCGACGAAGGCCGCGACCGCGCGCTGGACCTCCTGCGTCGAGTGCGCCGCGGAGAGCTGCACCCTGATCCGCGCCTTGCCCTTGGGCACCACCGGGTAAGAGAAACCGATGACGTAGATCCCCTTGCGCAGCAGCCGGTCGGCCATCGCGGAGGCCTTCGCCGCATCACCGATCATGACCGGCGCGATCGGGTGCTCACCCTCGAGCACATCGAATCCCGCGTCGGTCATCGATTGCCGGAACAGCGCGGTGTTGGCCCGCAGCCGGTCTCGCAGCTCACCCGAGGACGCGACCAGCTCGATCGCCGTCAGGGCCGCGGCGACCACAGGCGGGGGAACCGAATTGGAGAACAGGTAGGGACGGGCCCGCTGCCGGCACAGCTCGACGATCTCGGCGCGGCCGCTCACAAATCCCCCGCTGGCGCCGCCGAGCGCCTTGCCGAGAGTGCCGGTCACGACGTCGACCTTGTCGATGACGCCGAAGAGCTCCGGCGTACCACGCCCACCCGGGCCAACGAATCCGCTCGCGTGCGAGTCGTCGACCATCACGAGGGCGTCGTACTTCCCGGCGAGCGCGCAGATCTGGTCCAGCGGCGCGAAATAGCCGTCCATGGAAAAGACGCCGTCGGTAGCGATCATGCGATATCGCGCGTCCGCCGCTGTCTGCAGCTGAGCCTCGAGATCGGCCATGTCGCGGTTGCGATAGCGCAGCCGGCGAGCTTTGCACAGGCGTACGCCGTCGATGATGCTGGCGTGGTTGAGCTCGTCGGAGATGACGGCGTCCTGATCGGTCAAGAGGGTCTCGAAGATGCCGCCGTTGGCGTCGAAACACGATCCGAAGAGGATGGTGTCCTCGGTGCCGAGGAATTCGGCGATCACCCGCTCGAGCTGCTTGTGGATCGACTGGGTGCCGCAGATGAACCGCACCGATGCGAGCCCGAAACCCCAGTCCTGCAAGCCCTTCTGTGCCGCCGCGACAACGTCGGGGTGATCGGCGAGGCCGAGGTAATTGTTCGCGCAGAAATTCAGCACCTCGGCGCCGTCACCGACGCGGATCAATGCGCCCTGCGGCCCCGCGATCACGCGCTCGTCCTTGTAGAGGCCGTCCGCCCGGATGCCGTCGAGCGTCGCGCGAATGTCCTCGCGCATGGTGGTGAACATCGAACGCTCTCCCCTTATCGCGGGCCCCTTATCGCGGGCCCCTTATCGCAGGTGCGGCCGGGTCCAGTCGAGGACGATCTTGCCGCAATGTCCGCCGCGGGCCGCAGCGAACGCCTCCACGTGGTCGGCGTACCCGAACCGCCCGGTGATGATCGGCGAGATGTCCAGTCCGGCCTGCAGCAGGACGGACATGGCATACCAGGTCTCGAAGATCTCGCGACCATAGATTCCCTTGATGGTCAGCATATGCGTGACCACCTTGCCCCAATCCAGGGTGATCTCCTCGGACGGCAGTCCCAGCATCGCGATCCGGCCACCATGGGTGAGGTTGGCGACCATCTGCTGCAATGCGGCTGGCTGCCCGGACATCTCCAGGCCGACGTCGAACCCCTCGCGCATGTCCAGCTCGGCCTGCGCCGACTCGAGCGCGGTCGACGACACGTCCACGGCCAGCGAGACGCCCATGCGGCGGGCGAGGTCGAGGCGAAAGCCGCTGATGTCGGTGATCACGACGTGCCGGGCACCCGCATGCCGGACGACGGCGGCCGCCATGATCCCGATGGGCCCGGCGCCCGTCACCAGGACGTCCTCGCCGACGACCGGCCACTGCAACGCCGTGTGCACCGCGTTGCCGAAGGGGTCGAAGATGGCCGCCACGTCCAGCGGGACCTCGTGCCGGTGCACCCACACGTTCGTGGCCGGCACGGCGACGTACTCGCTGAAGGCGCCGTCGCGCTGCACGCCGATGCCGACCGTCCGGATGCACAGGTGCCGCCGGCCGGCGAGGCAGTTGCGGCAGCGCCCGCACACGATGTGCCCCTCCACGCTGACCAGATCGCCGAGCACGACATCGGTCACTCCCGAGCCGGTCTCCACGACCCGCCCGACCATCTCGTGGCCGACGATGAGCGGCGCGGCGACCGCATCCTGCGCCCACCGGTCCCAGTCCGCGATGTGCAGGTCGGTGCCACAGATTCCGGTGCGCAGCACCTGCACGAGTACGTCGGCGGGCCCGGGCTGCGGGATGGGTACGTCGGTGAGCACGAGACCCGAAGTGCCCGGCTTCTTCATGAGTGCCTTCATCGCCATTGGTAGTCAGGGGCGCAGCGACCGCGTGGCGGTGCTGTTTCCCCATCCCCCTTTCAATCCGTACGTGCGGTTCTCCCGCATACGGCTTACCGATGATCTTCTTGACATGGTTACGCTGCCTTCGGATAGCGGATG
>JBBSHJ010000021.1:0-40400 GCA_038253135.1 Mycobacteriales bacterium
CCCGTCTGCCCGACGCGCGGAGCACGATCACCGGCCTGCCGTCGAGCTCGTCGACGCTCTCGGCCTGGATCACGGCGACCGTCATCGCCCGGCCCAGATCGCCCGGTACCCGGCCGACGTGGTGCTCGTGCAGCACCGTGGCGTCGTCGTCGAGTACGTCGTGATCGCAGTCGCACCAGGTCGGGCAGGTCGCCACGACCCGGCGTCCGTCGTTCGTCTGTTGCTCTGGCATGGCGTGGTACCCCTCGTCGTCCTCGGCCGCGCATTGCGGCCAGTAGAGGGTAAGAGTCGCCATATGTGTCCCGGTGGTTTTCCTCGTCCTGCCGGTCACCGTCGTCTTTGCGTTGTATCCGGGTTTCATCAGCATTGTTCAACTGGCTCGATGAGCCAGCCTCATCGACAGGGAGGTAAAACAATGAGCGTGACACGTCTGATCTGGCGGTTACGGACCGCTGTTTACGTGCTGGCGGGACGGTTACGCCGGTCCGCGGATCGCGGCGACATTCCCGGCTGGGTACTCGTCACTCTGATGTCGGCGGTGCTTGCGGTTGCGATCATCGCCAGCTTCAAGGGCCCGATGCTCAGCGCATTGAACAGGGCGATCAACTCGATCAAATGATCGAGCCGCGGGGCGTCGTACGCGGCGCGACTGCGCGCCGGCACGGTGCCGCTGGCGACTGTGGAGCCGCCATCGTGGACTTCGTCTTCGTTTTCATCATGCTCATCATGTTGCTGATGGGCATCATGCAGGTCGCTGTCTACCTCCATGTCCGCAACGTGCTTGCCGCGAGCGCGGCGTCCGGTGCTCGCCATGCCGCGAGCCTGGGCGCATCGGATGCGTCCGCGGCCGCCGAAGCCCAGCGCCTGGTCGCCGCCGGTCTGGGCGCGGGCGTCGCGGACTCGATGCGGTGCACGGCCGGGGCGGCGACCGGCTCCGCCGGTGAGGAACAGGTCGTGCTGCGCTGCTCGGCGCACGTCCCGGTCCTTTTCGGGCTGCTTGGCAACATGCCCGGGCCGACGGTCACCGCTCATTCGATCAAGGAAGGCTGACCGTGGACGGGGTCGCGGGCCCGCTCCGGTACCTGGTGCGCGCGGCGATGCGTCGAGTGCGCGGCGATGCCGGTACGGCGCTCGTCGAATTCATTTTCGTCGGCCTCATCCTGCTGGTGCCGCTGGTCTACCTGGTTATCGCGCTGGCATCGATCGAGCGCAACACCTATGGAGCCACCGAGGCCGCGCGGGAAGCGGGCCGGACCTTCGCTCGGACGGGGGATGCGTCGGCCGCGGCCTACGCCGCCAGGATCGCGCTGGAGGATCAGCACGCCGGAAGCTCGGATCTCGCCCTCGGGGCGACCGAGGTCGGCGGATCGTGTGAGGGGTCGATGACCGCCCTGGATCCGTCGCTGCTGGCACCCGGGAAATCCTTCCAGATGTGCGTCGTACGCTCGATGACGGTGCCCGGCATTCCCCGGTTCCTGGACCCGGGCCGCAACACCGTGACCGGCGAATTCGTCGTCCATGTCGACGACTACGCCACCGGTGCGCCGGCGCACGAGGCGAGCACCGGCCACAACGGCTGACCGGTCGCGCGTCTCGGCCCGGGCATCGAAGCGGGACGCGGTGCCGACGGCTGAGTGCCGGTCGGGCCGGCCAGGGCGCGGTGAGAAAACGATTGCTGCGCAATCTTGTGGGGAAGACGCTCGAGGTTCACACTATCAATCAGCCGGCGTCGCCCGGCCGATTGCGGGTCGCACCTGTTCCCTTTCACGGGACCGAGCCAAGGGAGCCATCATGCCGGTACGACGACAGCTGCGGCCGCGCTACGTCGCGGTCGCCGCTCTGGGACTGGTCCTGCTCGTCCTCGCGGCGTGTGGATCGAGCGGGTCGTCGACGTCGGCCGGACCGGCGAAAGGGTTCAAGCCGGGCGTTCTGGACAAGCAGTACAGCGGTACGACGATCGAGGTGCTGGTGCCGTCGTGGGCGGCCCAGCCGAAGGCGTCGATCGCGGCTTTCACCCGGGTGACCGGCATCAAGGTGCACCAGCAGACGCTCGACTTCAACACGCTGCACGACAAGATCGTGACCTCCGAGGCGGCGGGCAACTCACCCGCGGACGTCACGGAGGTGGACTGGACCTGGGTCTCGCAGTTCGGCAAGGCCCGCTGGTACGCCGATCTCGGCAAGTTCCTGCCCGGCTCGACCATCTCCACTGACGTCGGCTCGCCGATCTTCCAGCTCGACGGCAAGCAGCTGGCGGTGCCATACAACCTCGACTTCCGCGGCATGGTCGTCGACATGACCGTGCTCAAGAAGGCCGGGATCACGTCGGCGCCGACGACCTGGCAGCAGGTCATCACCGCCGGGCAGGCGCTGCGGTCCAAGGCCGGTCTGGCCAACCCGATCGCGCTGCCCCTCTCGATCACCGAGGGCAGCGCGACACCGTGGTACGCGCTGACCAAGGCGGCCGGCGGCCAAGTCCTCGACAAGGACCAGAACCCCGCCTTCGGCGGGTCGGGGTCCGCCGGTGCGGACGCACTGACCTTCGTCAAGTCCCTCTACGGCGACAAGCTGCTGGCCCCGGGCTCGGTCAACCTCTCCGACCAGGACGTGACCAACGAATTCCTGTCCGGCCAGGCCGCGATCATCCCGAGCGCGTCGCCCGGATTGCTGTCGGCGGCCAAGGGCGCCGACAACTCGAAGATCGCCGACCACGACGTTCAATTCGTCTCCGTGCCGGGCAAGACGGCCGCGGCGAGCAACCTCGTCGGTCTGCAGGAGGGGCTGGGCATTCCGGCCCGATCGAAACACCGGGAAGCCGCGGCGGAATTCGTCTACTGGTGGCAGCAGACCAAGGCGCAGGTCACGTCGTACACCGATCCCAACATGGGTAACGTGCCCTCGCAGAAGGACGCCCTCGCCGCGCTGGTGGGCCAGAACAAGCTGCTCGGCGGCGCTGCGATCGTCAGGCTGAGCAAGGAGGTCGGGCCGGCCTTCTCCGGGCCCGCGCCGACCTGGTATTCCCAGTTCAGCACCGATGTCGCCTCGATGCTGCAGTCGGTGGCCGAAGGGCACCGCAGCGCGGCGGCCGGCATCAAGCAGCTCGAGCAACAGACGAAGTCCTTGAAGGCCAGCGGAAAGTGAGGCTCCGGCAGCACCTGCTGCTGGCCCCGTGCGTCATCCTCATCGCCGTCCTCGTCCTGTGGCCCATGGGCACGAGCATCTACCAGAGCGTCCACGAGGACACTCCGCTCGACCCGGCCAACCCCTTCGTCGGGACCCGCAACTACCGCTTCGTCGCCTCCGACCCGGCATTCGTGCAGGCGGTCAAGAACACCTCGCAATACCTGCTTGTCGCGACCGTCGCCTCGCTGATCATCGGACTGGCGATGGCGCTCTGGCTGCACAGCCTGCGCCGGTCCCGCGGCCCGGCTCTGGTCCTGGTCGTGCTGCCGTGGGCCGTCCCCGGCACCGTCGTCGGGGTCCTGTGGTCATTCATCTTGAATCCCACCGAGTCGGGTCTGCTCAATTCTCTGCTGGTCCGCCTGCACGTGGTGTCCTCCCCGGTGGTGTGGCTGGCGCATCCCTTCACCGGCATCCTCTTCATCACGTTGAGCCTGGTGTGGCAGACCGTTCCGATCGCCGCCCTGATCCTCTTCGCCGGCCTGGAGGCGATCCCTGCCGAGCTGGCCGAGTCCGCGCGCGTCGACGGCGCGGGCGTCCTCGACCAGTTCACCCACCTCACGCTGCCGCTGCTGCGACCGGCGCTGGCGATCTCCCTGCTCAACGCCGGGATCCTGGCTATCGGCATCTATGACCAGGTCTATGTCCTGGCCGGCTTCTCGCCGGACACGCTGCCGGTCGTCGGGAAGATCTATACCTATTCCTTCCGTGATTTCACCTTCGGCTACGGGATCGCGGCGTCGGTCTTCGTGACTTTGGCGACGGTCGTGGTGAGCTTGTTCTACCTCAAGGTCGTCTACCGGGAAGTGAGCTTCTCGTGAGCGACGCGCTGGGCGTCGTACGCCGGCGTCGGCACCGGCCGAGCCGACGGGCTATCACGGCAAAGATCGTCGTCGGGGTGCTGATCGGGCTCTGGTCGATCCTGCCGCTCTACTGGGGGCTGGTGCTGAGCGTCTCCACGCCGGCCGCGATCCACCGGGTGCCGGTCTCCTTCGTGCCCAGCACGATCACCGGTGACAATTACCGGCGGTTGCTCAACGGCTCGTCCGACATTTCGACGACCTTTCTACGCGCGCTTGGCAATTCCAGCCTGGAGGCCGTTTCGGTCACCGCACTCACCCTCGTGATCGCCCTTCCGGCGGCGTACGGCTTCGTGCGGATCAGGTCGCGGCCGGCCACGGTCGGATTCATGCTGGTGATCTTCACCCTGGCCGTGCCGGCCTATTTCGTCCTCATTCCGCTGTTCCAGATGGCCAGCCGGATCCATCAGGTGAATACCTACCAGGCGGTGATCGCCATCTTGTGCTCGGCGGCGATGCCGCTGGCGGTGTGGATCCTGCGCAGCCACATCGCGTCGATCCCCGTGGACATCGAGCACGCCGCTCGCCTGGACGGCGCGGGCAACCTGACGCTGCTGACGAGGATCATCGCGCCGCTGGTCGCGCCCGGATGTGTCGCGGCCGGGATCGTGACCTTCCTCGGCGCGTGGGGTGCGTTTCTCATTCCCGCGGTGTTCTCCAACACGGTCGGCACCCAGCCACTCACCGTCCTGATCCCGCAATATGCGAGCAAGTACGCACAGGACTACGGGCTGCAGGCCGCGGCGGCGATCGTCGCGCTGATCCCGCCGGCGGTGCTCGTGGTGCTGTTGCGCCGCTACCTGCTCAGCGGCATCCTCTCCGGCGCCGGCCGGTAGTCCGATCGTCACCGCAGGCTCGATGGCGCCCGCTATGCGACGGAGTGCTGCACCAACTGCCAGGATCTTCCGCAGCGATGATCCGACCGCGAGCTCGCGGCCGGCTCGCGAACGACCGACAGGGTGACACCTGACGTACGCTGGCGAGCTGTGACCGACTTCGCCACCGAATACAAGGAACTCGACGCCACGCTGACCTCCATCGAGACGGTTCTCGATCTGGACACGCTGCGTGCCGAGGCGGCGAAGCTGGAAGCCGAGGCCGGCCGGCCCGACCTGTGGGACGACCAGGAGGCCGCGCAGCAGGTCAACAGCCGGCTCTCCGCCGTGCAGGGCGAGATCCGCCGGGTCGGCGAGCTGCGCAGCCGGATCGATGATCTCGGGGTGCTCTGGGATCTGGCCGAGGGCGAGAGCGACGCCGGCGTCAAGACCGAGGCGCTCACCGAACTGGCCGCACTGCAGCGCCAGGTGCAGGAGCTCGAGGTCCGCACGCTGCTCTCGGGCGAGTACGACGTGCGCGAGGCCCTCGTGACGGTCAAGTCCGAGGCCGGCGGCGTCGACGCCGCCGATTGGGCGCAGATGCTGTTGCGGATGTACCTGCGGTGGGCGGAGCGGCACGGCTACGGCGCCGAGGTCTACGACACGTCGTACGCCGAGGAAGCCGGCATCAAGTCGGCCACCTTCGCCGTCAAGGCGCCGTACGCGTACGGGACCCTCGCCGGCGAGCACGGCACCCACCGGCTGGTGCGGATCAGCCCGTTCGACAACCAGAACCGCCGCCAGACCTCGTTCGCCGGCGTGGACGTCGTACCCGTCGTCGCGCAGACCGACCACATCGACGTCGACGAGAACGAGATCCGCATCGACGTCTTCCGCTCCTCCGGGCCAGGCGGGCAGAGCGTCAACACCACCGACTCGGCCGTGCGCATCACGCACCTGCCGACCGGCATCGTCGTGAGCTGTCAGAACGAGAAGAGCCAGATCCAGAACCGCGCCGCGGCCATGCGCGTGCTCCAGGCCAAGCTGCTCGAGCGCCGCCGCCAGGAGGACACCGACAAGATGAACGAGCTACGCGGCGACTCGGGCAACAGCTGGGGGAGCCAGATCCGCAGCTACGTGCTGCATCCCTATCAGATGGTCAAGGACCTGCGCACCGAGGTCGAGACGGGCAATACCAGCTCGGTGCTGGACGGGGATATCGACGCGTTCATCGAGGCGGAGATCCGCTGGCGCCGGACTTCCGCGTCGACCGACGAGTGAGAGAGCTTCGGAGGCTGACGATGCCGCGAGCACACGAGCGAGCGCCAGCGAGTGCGGGCGTCTCGAGCTGAACCGGCAGCGAGGCTAGGCGAATTTCACGTAGTAGGTCATGAGGCCGGCTACGAGGGCGGCGATAACGAGCAGCGGCACGAGGACGGCCTGCCAGTCGATGGTGTGGCGCATCTGATCGCGGGTCGAGCGGCAGACCGCGCAGCGGCCCTCGGAGATGCGTCCGGAGCAGGCGGCACACACCATGTCGTTGTGTCCCATGTGCCCTCCCATGTATTGCAAAAGCACGGCCAGGCATCCGCCCACGCCGGGTGCGCTGCCGCGCAGCGCAAATATGTCTGCTGCTTAGAACGCCCAGTGTAGGCGTAAGTTCCACCGGGCGCCCGATCGGTGCAAACTTCCCGCCGCCGCCTGGCCGCACCCGCCCGGATGCGCGCGGCCGTGCCGACGGCGATGGACCGGGAGGCACGGTCCGTAACGGTAGACTCCTCGCTCGTGATCGAGCTCGCCAACGTGACCAAGATCTACCCGGCCACCAGACGCCCAGCCCTTGATGGTGTCGACGTCGAGATCGAGAAGGGCGAATTCGTCTTCCTCATCGGCCCGTCCGGCTCCGGGAAGACCACTTTGATGCGGTTGCTGCTCAAGGAGGAGAGCCCCACCAAGGGCACCGTGACGCTGGGCGGACGCCAGCTGAACAAGATGTCGCGGTGGAGGGTGCCGGCGCTGCGCCGGACCATCGGCTGCGTGTTCCAGGATTTCCGGCTGCTGCCCAATCGCACTGTCCGCGAGAACGTGTCCTTCGCGCTCGAGGTGATCGGCAAGCCGCGCAAGACCATCAACCGCGTCGTACCCGAGGTGCTCGAGCTCGTCGGGCTGTCGGGCAAATCCAGCCGGCTGCCGAACGAGCTGTCCGGTGGTGAGCAGCAACGGGTCGCGATCGCCAGGGCCTACGTCAACCGGCCGCTGGTGCTGCTCGCCGACGAGCCGACCGGCAACCTCGACCCGGAGACGAGCCAGGAGATCATGCTGCTGCTCGAGCGGATCAACCGGTCGGGTACGACGGTCATGATGGCGACGCACGCCAACGAGATCGTGGACTCGATGCGCCGGCGGGTGATCGAGCTCAACATGGGCAAGCTCGTCCGGGACCAATCCCGCGGCGTGTACGGCGTCGGCCGGTGAGGGCCGGCTTCGTCGCGCGGGAGGTATGGACCGGCCTCCGGCGCAACGTCACGATGACGTTGGCCATGATCCTGACCACTGCCATCTCCCTGGTCCTGCTCGGCGCCGGAATCCTCATGGCCAAGCAGGTCGACGAGATGAAGAATCTCTACTACAGCAATGTGCAGGTCACGATCTTCCTCGACCAGAAGATCACGTCCGTGCAGAAGACGACGCTGGTCTCGGAGCTGAAATCCCAGCCGGAGATCAAGAACTTCAGCTATGAGACTCAGGACCAGGCCTACAAGCGGTTCAAGAAGCTTTTCCAGCAGAACCCCGACATCATCAAGGGCACGCCGAAGAACTACATCCCGGCGGCGTACCACGTCGAATTAAAAAATCCCGAGCGCTACAAGCTGGTGTCGAAGGCGTTCGACGGCAAGCCCGGCGTCTTCAAGGTGACAGCGGACGCCCAGGTTCTCGACAAGCTCTTCACGGTCCTCAACGGCCTACGCGACGGGGCCATCGTCGTCGCCATCGTGCAGGCCGTCGCCGCGTTGCTGCTGATCGCCAACACGATCCAGATCGCCGCGTATACAAGACGGACGGAGACCGGCATCATGCGCCTGGTCGGCGCTTCCCGGTGGTATGTGCAGTTCCCGTTCGTGGTCGAGGCGGCGCTGGCCGGGCTGATCGGGGCGGTCCTCGCCGTCGGCGGATTGGCGCTCACGAAGGTCTTCTTCATGGACCGCACTCTGAGGTCCCTGGTGAATTCCGGTTTCCTTCGACCCCTGCATTGGCACACCATTTGGGCAGTGACCCCGATACTCGGTGGGGTCGGGATCGTGCTCGGAGCTCTTGCGGCGTTGCTGACGTTGCGGCTCTACGTGCGGCTCTAGCCCAGCTCTAGCCCGCGGTACGCCGTCGGCGCGGGCGGACGGCGTACGGCAGCGGGCGGCGCGCGACCGGCGCGACGACGGCAGGGAAAGGAACTCTGATGGCATCCGGGCGATCGGGCACGAGCAGGCGCAGCGGCGCGCAGAAGGACGGCGGCCAGAAGGACGGCGGTCACCTGCTCGTCGCGTCCAACCGAAAGGCCCGGCATGACTACGCGATCCTCGACACCTACGAGGCCGGGATCGTGCTCACGGGCACGGAGGTCAAGGCGCTGCGGGCCGGTCGGGCCTCGCTCGTCGACGGCTTCGGATCGGTCCGCGACGGCGAGGTCTGGCTGGAGGGCGTGCACATCCCGGAGTACACCGAGGGGTCGTGGACCAATCACGCCCCGCGACGCGCCCGCAAGCTGCTGATGCACCGGACCGAAATCGCCCGGCTGATCGGCAAGACGGCCGAGTCCGGCGTGACGCTGGTGCCGCTCTCGCTCTACTTCAGCCACGGGATCGCGAAGGTCGAGATCGCGCTGGCGCGGGGCAAGCGCGAGTACGACAAGCGGCACGCGCTCGCCGAGCGGGACGCCCGCCGCGAGATGGAGCGCGCCGTCTTCCGCCGCCGCTGACGGCGTACCGCCGCCCCGCCTCGCCCACGCCCTGCGCTTCCCCGCCCGCCGATCTGCTCTTGTCTTAAGACAAGACGCGGTCCGGGGAGGGGAGGGACGCGCGGTACGGGTCTAAAGCGATTGGGCCGGTGGGAGGTGTCGGTGCCCGGGATGCGCCGAGTCGACGGGATCGGCGGTACGACGTCAGCGGCGCCAGACCGTGCCGCCGCGGCGGTGGCTTGGCAGCGGCCGGGTCGACCCCCAGACCCGGCGCCAGGCCGCGCCCTGCGGGCCGGTGGTCACCGGCAGGTCCCCTGAGCCGGCGGCGGATTGCGCCCCCCACCAGCCGAGCTCCTCCTCGGCCCACAGGGTGCGGACGGCGTCATAGAGCCGGTTCGACATGGCCGGGGCCGTCTCGCCGGCGCGCGGGACGATCGGGCGGCCGATGTGCACGGCGACCCGGGGCCGGCCGGGCCGGACCCAATTACGCCCACGCGGCATCGCGGCGTACGCGCCCCGGATCGCGACCGGCACGACCGGGATCTTGTTCTGCACCGCGAGCGAGGCCGCGCCGAGGCGGAAGTTGCGCATCCAACCGTCCGGCGATCGGGTGCCCTCCGGGAAGATCAGGACACTCCAGCCCTCGGCGATCAGTCTCGGGGCGATGTTGCGGGTCCGGCGCTTGCCGAGCCGCTCGATCGGGAACGCGCCGAAGACAAGCGCCGTCATCGATGCCCGCCAGCGCGCGTCGAAGAAGTAGTCGGCGGCCGCGCCGACAGCGGTACGCCGCGTCAGCTGCGGCGGCAGGGCGCCCAGGATCAGCGGGGTGTCGAGGTGGCTGGAATGGTTGGCGACGATGATGACCGGACCCGTGATGTTGGCGACCAGGCCGGCGCCGTGCACCTCGACCTTGGTCTGCGACCGCACGATCGGCTGCAGTACGCCGCGGCGGATAGCCGACCGGGCCAGCCGCGCCGGGCTCGTGCGGGCCCACGCGGTCGGGAACTCCTTCTCCTCGATCGGCTGCGACCACGGCTCGGCCGACCGCGGGGTGCGGGAGCGGCCGCGCCAGTCGCGGGCGTGCGAGACCAGCCGGACCTGCCGGACCAGCCCACCGCGCCGCGCCTGCTGGCTTGCGGAGCCCGCGGTCATCGATCGGGTCCGCTTACCGAGTGCGCAGACCTGCCGCCCTCGTGTCGCACCGACAGCAGCAGATCTGCACTCTCGACAGGGCACTCGGCGGCCGCCGCGGCAAGTGATCGGCCGGCGGCCGTCCGGGCGGTATTTCTGCGCGATCTCCTCGGTCGCTGCGCGCCTCGCTCGTTCCTCGCTCGATACCTTTGGTCGGTCTCCACGGTCGCTGCGCGCCTCGCTCGTTCCTCGCTCGGATGCTCGCTCCCTCGTCGACCTCCCAAGCTCGCTCCTTCGTCAATCGACGCGGTATTTCTGCGCGATCTCCTCGGTCGCTGCGCGCCTCGCTCGTTCCTCGCTCGGGTGCTCGCTCCTTCGTCAATCGACGCGGTCCTCATCGGACGTCGGCCAGGGTCCGCGGCGGGTTGTGCAGGTAGGCGATCCGCGGGCTGCGGCCGACCGAGCCGGTGGCCATCTCGAGCGCGTCCGCCAGCGTGGAGGCGGTACGGAACCCCAACCGCGCGGCGGCCTGCCGGTCGGCGCCGACGCAGATCACGTCTCCGACGTAGTCCCGAGCCCGGCAGGCGCGGTACCAGACGTGGAACGGGTGCACGCCGTGGAAGGCATAGCTGTTGCGGTAGAGGTGGCGGTACCACTCATCCTGCGCGAACTGCTTCTCGAACTTCTGCGACAGCGTGCTCGGGTCGGTCGTCCCGGCCAGCACCTCGTCGTAGAAGTCGATGTAGCTGGGATGGTGCACGGGGTGAAAGGACAGCGGCACCGGGTGATAGAGGATCACGACGCCGCCGCGTCGGACGAGCGGGCGGCCCCGGTAGGCGTTGAAGAACTCGCCGAGCCCAAGTCCCGCGACGAGCACCGGATTGGTGATCGAGTTGACGCTGTACGGCCCCGAGTAGGGCAGCCCGAAGACCGCGATGTCGGACTGGCCGGACACCTCGGTGCGTTGCTGGGCGTCCACCTGTGCGAGGGTGCGGGTGCGGATCGCGCCGGGCTCGCCGGAGGTGATACCGGTGACGCGGTACGGCGCCCGCAGGTTGTGCCAGAGCCGGTGCCGGAGCTTCGCCGGCGTCAGCGAATTGGCCCGCTGCGCAGTCAGGAAGGCGCCCTGATCCTTCAATGACCATTCCCACTCCCGCTTGTAGACGAAGCTGAGCCGGCTAGGAAACATCGAATTGTCGAGCGTCGAATCGATTCTGAAGACCTTGACCTTCGCCTCGAGCAGTGCCGCCATCCGCTCGTCGGCCGCGCGGAGCCCGGCGTCGGGCAGCGCGCCGGCAACGATCTCGCCGCCGGGGACGCCGTACAGATGTCCCGACGATGCCGCGGAGAGGAGACCTGCCACACACGACAGGGCGCCGCCGGTGACGGCTCCGACATTGACGTTGACAAAGACCACGAGGTCCGAATCCGCGACCCGGGTGTTGACCTCGACGTCCTCACCCTCATCGGTGCTCCCGATCAACGTCAGGGTGGCACGGTCCTCGGCGTCGTGACAGCGCAGGTGATCGGGATGGAACGACGCGTAGATCCGGTCGCCGACGAGGCTGCGCAGCTCGGCCGGGGTCAGCCGCCGGCGCAGGCCGGTCGCCGCGATCAGCTCGACGTCATCGACGCTCGTGGCCGCGGCCACCTCGAGGACCGCCTCGATGATCCGGGACCGGATGTCGGGCGCGGCCATCGGCGGGGTCGGCACCGACAGGTCGTTGAATACGATGGTCAGCTTCGTGCCTGGCGTCAGGAGCTCGGCAAGCGGCGCGCTGCCCTCGGGTCCGGCCAGCGCGGCATCGACCGCGGCATCGAGGTCGGGCACGCCTGGTACGGCGTCCGGCGGGTAGATGACCTGCGTGCCGAGCGGGAAGCGCTCCAGGCGAAAGCCCTCACCCTCGTGCACCAGCAACGGCGGCGTGCGCTCGTCGACTTCGAGGACGAATCCTGGTCTGCTCACGGGCTCAGTCTGCTCTCTTCCATCGGGCCGGTTCAGTCCTTGGTCGGGTCGAACGCGACCTTGACACTGCCGAGGCGGCCGGCGGCGAGCGCGTGTCCGATCGCCTCGCGCCACTGCGAAAGCGGGTAGACCGCGTCGACGTACCGCTCGATCGGCGCAGTGCCGGCGAGGACGAGCGCGTCGGCGAAGTCGCCGGTGGTGCGATTGCCGTCGCCCTCCTGCCGGCTGCCGGCCGACGCGTAGGACCCGATCAGCTCCAGCTCGCGGAACCAGACCGGGGTCAGGTCGGCGCCGCGCGATGGCATGCCCGACAGCACGACCCGGCCGCCGGCCCGGACCAGACGCAGCGCGGCGTCCAGGCCGGACGAGCCAGTGCACTCGAAGGCCACGTCGACGCCGCCGAGCAGGTAGTCGGGGCCGCGCTCGGGATCGTGCAGTGATGCCCCCGTCGCGCGGCGGAGCACCCGCGGGGCTTGCCGCGGATCGACCACCTCGGTCGCTCCGAGGGCGACCGCGCGGTCGTGTTGGTGCTTGTGCTTGGCTACGACGTAGACCGCGCCCGGGGCGGCGTACTCCCGGACCGCGAGCAACGTGAGCAAGCCGATCGTTCCCGCGCCGACGATGACGACCGACGCGCCGTCCGGGATGGCGGCCCGCCGCACGCTGTGCACGGCGCACGCGAGCGGCTCGACGAGCAGCGCCGCCTTGTCGGAGAGCCCGTCCGGTACGGCGTGCAGCTGGCGCTCGTGCGCCACGAGCATGCCGGACCAACCGCCGCCGGTGTCGGCACAGAATCCGGTCTGCAGTCCGGCGGAGACGACCCCGGCCGTCACGTGGTCACAGCGACTCTCCTCGCCGGCCGCGCACTGGGCGCAGGGCTCGATGTCACGTGTCGCACACGCGAGCACGGGGTCGAGCACGACCCGGGTGCCGGCGGGCACGTCGCCAGCACCGTCCAGCAACTCGCCGACGACCTCGTGGCCCGGAATGAACGGGGTGGAAACCACCGGGGAGAGGTAGGGCGACGCCTTGGCCGAGAGCAGGGCGAGGTCGGATCCGCAGATGCCCGAGAGCTTCGGCCGCACCCGGACCCAGCCCTCCGCCGGCCGCTTGGGATCGGGCAGGTTGACCAGCCGCAACGGGGCGAGCGATCCGGCGACCGCATCGCCGAGGACACCGCTGACCCGGCCGCTGGCGCCCCGTGCGGCCAGGAAGCGCAGCGCCGAGCGGTGGTACTCGACCGCTGGTATCACGCCGTACCCCCGCTGCGGTGACCGGCCGCACCCCTGCCGCTCCGACCCGCGCCGCCTGGACCCGCCGTACCTGTGTCGCCCGGACCCGCCGTACCCCTGCCGCTCCGACCCGCGCCGCCCGGACCCGCCGTACCTGTGTCGCCCGGACCCGCCGTGCCCCTGCTGCTCCGACCCGCGCCGCCCGGGCCCGCCATGCCCCTGCCCCCAGGTCGGGCGAGTGGTGGGTCGGGCACGCCAGAAATCGATTGCTGGGGGCCTGAAGCCGCCACCCGGCCGAAGTGGGGGTGGCCGCCGTGGTGCAGGTAACGGTCGTAGTGATCGTGGTCGTCGTGCTGGGGGAGGTGAGGAGGCCGACTCATCGAGCCGCCTCGAGCATCGTCTCCACCGGTCCGCGGGTGTGCCGGCCCCAGTGCTCGATCTGCCAGTGCCGGGCCCGGGCGTGCCGGAACAGCCGCGGGTCGGGATTGACGGCGACCGGATGGCCGACCGCTTCCAGCAGCGGCCGGTCCGAGAAGCTGTCGCCGTAGGCGTAGGACAGCGTGAGGTCCGCGCCGAGCGCCTCGGCGTGCCGGTGCAGCCAGGCGGCCCGGGCCTCGCCGACGAGCGGCGGCAGCGACAGGTGCCCGGTGAACGTCCCGTCGCGGACCTGCAACCGGCTGGCGACGACGACGTCGAACAGGCCGCGGATCGGCGCGACCATCTGCTCGATGGCACCCGTGATCAGGATCGTCTGGTGCCCGGCGGCGCGGTGGTGCCGGATCTGCCGGATCGCGTCCGGCGCGACCCGGCGGAACAGCAGGTCGGCCAGCCGCTCGTCGACGAGGGCGTCGAAGGCGTCCGCCGACGCGCCGGCGTACAACCGGACGAAGGTGCGCAGGAACTCGCCGCGGTCGCGCCGCTCGGCGGCGAGCAGCCGGGGCAGCCGGCGGCCGATGACGGCGAGGTCGCGCGGCCAGGACGACGGGCCGCGGTCGAGCGCCCGGGTCCACAGGTAGGACTCGAGCACGTTCGACGCGAGCAGGGTGCCCTCGAAGTCGAAGACCGCGACGACGTTCGACGCCGGCTCGAGGCGCCGGGCCGGCTGGCGGGAGCGCGAGGCGGTACGCCGGGTGCCGGTCGGCCGCCGCATCGCCGCGGTCACGGCGGGGATGTGGATCCGCTGGAAGTAGTCGTTCCAGTCGACGACGGCCGTGTCGAATCCGGCCGATTCCTGCCGGTCCGGCGACTGCGCGCGGTGCAGCGCGAGCAGCCGGTCGTCGGTATAGATGACCTCGGTCTCGGTGTAGGTGCCGTAGAGATCGGCGTAGCGGCGCAGGAACTCCAGCTGCTGCTTCTGCCGCTGGTTCTTGACCATCCAGTCGCGGGTCTGCTCCGTCGAAGGCAGGTGCAGCAGGGTCTTCTCGGCGATGTCGGCGACCCGCTCACCGGAGCGCATCAGCCGGTTGACCTGGCGCGATCCGGGGAACGACCACTGCGGCACGAGCACCGTGCCGCGTCCGTCCTCCGGCAGCGGGTTGGCGGTGAAAAAGGTGAGCACCTGCTCGTAGAGCCCGGCGAAGGTGAGCGGGTTGCGCGAGCCCGAGCCGACGTGGAAGTAGGCCGGCTCGCCGGCCTCGGGCGGGTGCTCGGCGACGGCGAGCAGAGCATTGGTGACGATGTCCACGGGGACGATGTCCAGGATGCCGTCGGCCGCGCCGGGGAACTCCGGCAGCGTGCCGCGCCCGTAGGCCAGGATCAGCGGATCGGCCATCTTGAAACCGTCGATCCAGCCGGGGTAGGGGTGCGCGATCGCGCTCTCGACGATCGCCGGACGGACGATCGAGAGCCGCATCTCGCCGGCCATCTCCTCGGCGACCCGCTCGCCGAGGGCCTTGGTGAAGGTGTAGACGTCGGGCCAGCCGAGGCTGCGCGCCCGCGCCCGCCCGTAGTCGACCAGTCGCTCGTTGATCCACCCGGTGCGCAGGGCCTCGGCGGCCTGGGCGGTCGTCTGCGGGCCGGCCTTGCCATGGACCGCGCGCGCGTCGCGCAGCGCCTTGCGCAGCACCTCGGGCCGCCGCGACCAGCGCTCGACCTCGGCGCGCGTCGCGAGCGCCGACGTGAGCTCCTCGCGCCAGTCGACGTCGTGGTCGAGCCGGTCCTCCGGTACGACGCCCTTGCGCGCGCCGGCGACGTACGCCGTCGAGACGTGGACGACGTGCGGCTGCGACGGGCATGCGCGCGCGGCCTCGTAGAGGTTGACCGCGCCCTGCAGGTTGGTGCGGAAGGCGTCGTCGATCGGGGGGTCGAAGCTCACCGTGGAGGCGCAATGGATGAGCACGTCGAGGTTGTCGGGCAGCGCCGGCATCGCGCCGGTGACATCGCCCTCGATCACGCACACCCGGGCGGCGAAGATCCGCTCGGCCGCATCGCGACCGATGCGTTCCTTCCAGGTGCGAAAGACCGGCTTGCGCAGCAGCGCGGTGGCCCGATCCGGCGCGGACATCGTGCCGCGCCGGCGGATGAGGACCGTGACGATCGTCTCCGGCTGGTCGGCGAGGATCCGCTCGAGCGCGGCCTGGCCGAGAAAGCCGGTGACTCCGGTGAGCAGGACATGCCGGGTCTGCTCTGCCACTTGCGTCACCACCTGCTCACCGAAACCATTCCGCCAGACGTTACATCGAAGGACGCGTCCGCGACGGACGCGGGCGCCGGTCCCGCGGAGCGAGCCTCGCGCCGGGTGGCCCCCGTCGCATCGACCAGGGACCATGGCAGGCATGGGGAATTCTGGACCGGATCGAAGACGGCTGTTCATCCGCATCGGGGTGGTCGCCGGCATCGTCGTGCTGGCGCTCGCGCTCGCCGGCATCGTGTCCGCGGTGAAGGGCGGGGGCGGCGGCTCCGAGCGGATCACGAGCTATACGTCCGACATCACGGTGGAGCGGTCCGGCGGCCTCGTGGTGACCGAGACGATCGGGTACGACTTCGGCTCGAACCGTAAGCACGGGATCTACCGCTACCTGCCGGAACGGCTGCGCTTCGACCGGGACCGGGACCGGACCTACAAGGTCTCGTTCGGCCCCGGCCCGACGATGGACCGCGCTCCGGTCCAGGGGCAGACCGAGAGCAAGAAGCACCAGCTGGTGCTGCGCCTCGGTGATCCCAACACGAAGATCGGCGGCGCGCACACCTACCGGATCAGTTATGAGGTGCAGGGTGCCGTCGACAGCCAGACGCAGGGGCCCGAGCTCTATTGGAACGTCGTCGGCCTCGGCTGGGGCGTGCCGGTCGACAACGTCAGGGTGAGGGTCCACAACGAGTCCGGGAACATCCCGTCCGTGGCGTGCTACGCCGGCTCGGCCAAGAGCGCCGACCGGTGTACGTCGGCAACTACGTCCGACAACACCGCGACGTACAGCCAGAAATCACTGCAGAAACACCAGGGCATGACGATCGTGGCGACGACGCCGGGGACGCAGGTTGACGCCTACTCTCTTGTCACTCGCGATGACGCGTCGTACCTGCTGGCCTACCGGCCGTGGGTATGGGGGCTGGCCGGCGGGGTGCTGCTCCTCGGCGTCCTCGGCATGAGCGGCGTCGTCTACGCCCGCGGCCGCGACCGCACGTATGTCGGCCAGGTCCCCGGCCTGTCGCCGGCCTCCGGCCAGCGGATCGCCGACGAGGCACGGCCGGTCGGAACCAGCCCGGAGGGGCCGGTGGAGTTCACGCCGCCGAAGGGTGTCGCACCGGGCACGATCGGGCCGGTCATCCGGCAGAGCACGGCCACCCGGGACGTCGTCGCGACCATTGTCGACCTGGCGGTGCGCGGCTACCTGCGGATCGAGCAACAGGGCCGCGATGACTGGACGCTGCACCGGCTGCGCGACCCCGACAGCCTCGCCGATTACGAGCTCCGGCTCTACAACGGGCTCTTCACCGGCCGCACTGAGGTTTCGCTGAGCGATCTGCACAACAGCTTCGCCTCGACCACGGCCTCCGTGCAGGACTGGATCTGGCGGGAGGTCCTGCAGCGCGGGTGGTACGTCGCCGACCCGCGGCGGGTCACCTCGATGTGGCGCGGCATCGGGCTCTGCGTCATGGTGCTCGGCGCGATCCTCGGCTTGGCGCTGGCCTTCTCAATCCATATGGGTGTCGTCGGCATCGGCGTGATCGGCATCGGGATCGCCGTCATCGTCGGCGCGTCCTGGATGCCGGCACGGTCGGCCGAGGGCAGCGCGGCCTACGCGCGGGCGCTCGGTTTCCGGCGCTACATCAACGTCGCCGAAGCCGCCCAGATCAAGGAGGAGGAGCGAGCCGGCGTCTTTTGCCGCTACCTGCCCTACGCGGTCGCGTTCGGGGTCGCGGACCGGTGGGTCAAGGAGTTCCAGTCCGTCGGTGCGATCACGCCGGGGATCGTGGGCGCCTACTACGTGCCCTACGGCTTCGCGATGGGCGCCGGCGGGGGCATGGACGATTTCGGTGCGTCCCTGGACGGGTTCTCGTCCAACCTGAGCTCGACGTTGACCTCCACCCCGGCCTCGTCCGGAGGCAGCGGGTTCGGCGGGGGCGGCTTCTCCGGCGGCGGGGGCGGCGGCGGGGGCGGCGGAAGCTGGTGAGTCCCTCGCCCGCCGAAACAGCGCACCCGCTCGTCGCGGCGGCCCGGCGGCTCGCCGACGAGGTGCTCGCTCCGGCCGCCGCCGCGGTGGACGCGGACGTCGTACCGTCCTCGCACGTCGACGCCCTCAAGGCATCCGGACTCCTGGGAGCGACCGGGCCGGTCGGGGCCGGTGGCGGCGATGCGCCGCCTGCGGTCCACCGGGAGATCGCCGAGATCCTGGTCGGTGCGTGCCCGTCGACGTGGTTCGTCCTCGCCCAGCACGCCGGCCCGTTGCGCGCGGTGGCCGAGGGCCCGGTGGTGTTGCGGGATCGGCTGCTCCCGCCGCTCTGCGACGGCCGGCTGCTCGCCGCGACGGCGTTCTCCCAGTTGCGGGCGGGGGAGCGGTGCCCGACCCGGGTACGGCGCGCGGCCGGCGGCTGGGTCTTCGACGGCGTCGTACCGTGGCTCACCTCCTGGGGGCTGGCCGACGTGCTGCTGCTGGGTGGACGGTCGGAATCGGGCGAGGTCGTCTTCGCCGTCATCGACGCGGTCGGGCGCGATGCGCTGGTGGCGTCGGCGCCGCTGGCTATGGCCGCGCTGTCCGCCGCGCGCACCGTGTCGCTGCGGCTCGACGGCTACCGGGTGCCGGATGACGCGATCGTCGCGGTGACGGCGTACGACGACTGGGCCGCCCGAGACCGGTTGGGTCCGGTCAATGCGAATCCGGCGCTCTTCGGGGTCGCGCGGGCGGCCGTAGCCGAGCTGCGCAACGCCGGCCAGGGCGCCGCCGCTGAGCGGCTGAGCCGGGAAGTCGACCGGGTGCGGGCGGAGGCTTACGCGCTCGCCGATGCCTCCGACCCCGACACCGATCGGGAGGAGCGGATCGCGCTCCGGGTCGAGGCCGGCGAACTGGCATTGCGGGCCACCGCGGCCGCGGTCACCGCCGGCGGCGGCCGCGCGATGGCCCTGACCGCACCGGCCCAACGGCTGGCGCGGACCGCGCTCTTCCTGCTGGTGCAGGCCCAGACCGCCGAGATCCGGGCGGCCCAGCTCGCGCCCCTCGCCCGGTGACCGCCGGGATCCTCCCCGCACCGCCCGCGCCGCCCCCGCCTTGCCGGCCCCACCGCCCGATCGCCCTATTGGGGTGGATCCGGGTAGCCAGGACCGCCCGAGTCCTCCCCGCACCGCCGGCAGTCCCCGGATCCTCCCCGCACCGCCGTCCGCGCCTGAGCGCGCGGCCGCCCGACCGCCCGTTTGCCCGATTGGGGTGGATCCGGGTAGCCAGGACGGCCCGGATCCTCCCCGGAGCCCGTCACCGCCCGCCCCGGCCGCCGGTCGCCTGACCACCCTGTGGATGAGCGCAGCGGGTAGCGAGGGTGATACCGCAGGATGCATCGATGCGCCGCGCCCTTTCCCGTCAGCTGCAGGACGTTGCCGACGACCAGGCCGGCGTGTTGAGCGGGCGTCAGCTGCTCGCGGCCGGCCTGCACCGCGGGGTGATCCGCTCGGCCGTCGACAGCGGGCACTGGCGCCGGCTGCACCCGGGTGTCTTCCAGATCCACGCCGGGCCGACCTCAGACACCGGGCGGCTGTGGGTCGCGCTCCTCGCGATCGGGCCGCCCGCCGCGCTCTCGCATCGCACCGCGGGTCGGCTGTGGGGCCTCGGTCACGAGCGCCCCGCCCATGAGATCGTCGATCTCTCCGAGGCGGTCGACGTACTCGTGCCGCATGCCCGGCACGTTGGCGCACCCGCCGGGGTCCGGCTGCATCGGCGACGTGACATCACCGCAATACTCGCCGCGGTCGGATCCCCGCCGCGGACCACCGTCGAGGTCACAGTGATCGACCTGGCCGCAGCGGCCCGCTCCATTGGCGAGGTGGTCGCGGTCGCCTCGGTGGTGTGCCAGCAACGTCGTACGACGCCCGCTCGCCTCCTACGCGAGCTTCGACGCCGCGACCGGCACGCACACCGGCAGTTCCTCGAGGCACTGCTGTGCGACGTAGCCGCCGGTGCCGAGACCCCACTGGAGATCGGCTTCCTGCGCCGTGTGGAGCGTGCACATGGGCTGCCGCGCGGACGGCGTCAACACCGGATGCCCACCACGGGCGGCTTGATGGTTGTGGACGTGTTCTACGAGGACTCAAGGACCATCGCCGAGCTCGACGGGCGGATCGGCCACGAGGCTCCCTTCCGCGACGAGGAGCGCGACAACTTCGCTGCGGTGCGGGGCGGTACGACGTTGCGCTACGGCTGGGTCGCCGTGTTCGAGCGGCCGTGTCGCGTCGCGGGGCAACTCGGTGGGGTGCTCCTCGACCGCGGCTGGGCGGGGCCGATCCGGCCGTGCGGACCGGGCTGTCCGGCGCCTGGCGTTGGCCGGCGGGCGGCGTGAGGCGGGCCTGGCGTTATCGGGGAGTGAGGCGGTGACCGCGGCTGGGCGGCGCCGATCCGGCCGTGCCGACTTGGATGCACGGCCGGCTCTCCGGCGCTGTCGCGACGCGGCCTGAGCCGATCCAGCCATAATCCCGCCGATCGCGGTAATCCGGACTGTCGCGAGTCGCCCGCCGGTCGTGGCTTGTCGGGCTCGGTAGCACTGGGGTGGATCCGGGTAGCCAGGATGACCGCGACACTCCCCGGTCCGGCCGCACACGGCGGTCCGCGGAACCGGGCTGACGGCGTACCGCTTCGCGCGCTAACCTTGGTCATTCACACATATGGGGGTGATTGGTCTCGACTCCGGACGTCGAGGCAGGGGAAGCGGGCCGAGGAAGGCGACGATGATCTCGCAAACCACGCGTCGCAAACCAATTAAGCGCCGACTCCAGTCAGCGCGAGTTCGCCCTCGCCGCTTGAGCGAGTAGCGACTCTGTCAGACCGGGACCGCCTCCGTCCCGGACCCTGGCATCGACTAGGGGGCTCACCGCCGGCGCCGGCCACGGGCGCTGGCGGGACAGCACACAGTGGCTGGGCCTGTCACACCGGCTTGTTCGCATGACCGGTGAGGTCGAGTAGAGGCAACGCGGACTGCGCCCGGAGAAGCCCTGTTTCATCGCCGGAGGACGCGGGTTCGATTCCCGCCACCTCCACTCTGGGCATGCGCTACGCTGTAGCGCATGCCCAGTAGTCCGCTCTCCATCCGCTTCGAACCAGCCCTTCTCGACCGGTTGCGCCGTCGCGCCGCGGTACAGGATTCGACACCGTCGGGTCTGGCTCAGCGGTTGGTGGACGAGGGCCTACGTTGCCAGGAGCACACCGGGATCGTCTTCCGCGACGGACCTTCAGGTCGTCGGGCCGCGCTGATGTCCGGGCCTGACGTGTGGGAGGTCGTCGCAGCACTGCGGCACAGGTCCGCACATGACGAGCGGAAGGCTGTCGCGTCCACGGCGGCTGAGATGAGCCTGTCGACGCGGCAGGTTCAGGTCGCTCTCGACTACTACGGTAGCTACGCGGAGGAGATCGATTCCGAGGTTGTAGAGAACGAACGCGCTGCCGCTGAGGCGTTCGCGGCCTGGGAAGCGCGTCGCAGGCTGCTGGCGTGACCGCCCGACTGCTGCTGGACGAGCATTACCCTGCATCGGTCGCTGAGCAACTCAGGATGAGTGGCCACGACGTGCTCGCCGTCGTTGCCGACGTCGACCTGCGCGCGCAGCCGGATGCTGAGATCTTCCGCCGGGCAGCCGCCGAGGGCCGTCGAATCGTCACGGAGAACGTCAAGGACTTCCGCCCGCTGCTGCTGCGTGCTCATGCGAACGGAGACCCGGTGGCACCGCTGCTCCTGGTGAGCCCCCTTCGGTTTCCGCGGGGGACAGGCCGCCGCAACGCCGCCATCCGGCGAGCGTTGCAGGGGTGGCTGACACAGCGTGACGCTGGGCAGCGACCCGATGAGGATTGGTTGATCTAGTCCGCATCGCGCAGCGCCAGGGACAAGATGGACGCGCGCGTGTGTGATTGTGTTCCCGTCAGGACCACCCAACCGAGAGAGATCCTGCCCGCGGGCAGGATCTCTCCTCGTTTACCAGCCGGTACGCCGGCCGCTACGACGGCGTACCCGCGATGTTGACCATCCACGGGGTGCCGAACTTGTCGGTGCACATGCCGAAGATGTCGCCCCACGGCGCCTTCTCCAGCGCCATGGCCACGGTGGCGCCGTCGGCGAGCTTGTCCCAGTAGCCGCGCAGCTCGGCTTCGTCCTCACCGCTGAGGGACACCGAGTAGTTGGTTCCGGGCGTGTGATCCATGCCGGCCGGGGTGTCCGCGGCCATCAGGACCAGATCGTTCGGCGTCGTCAGCATCGAGTGCATGATCTTGTCCTTCTCCGCCGGGTCGTCGCTGGCGCCGAACTCCCCGAAGGTGCTGGACGTCAGCTCGCCGCCGAAGACCGAGTGGTAGAACTCCATCGCCTGCTTGGCGTTGTCACGGAAGGACAGGTAGGGGTTGAGACGGGTCGTCATGGTGCGGCCTCCTCGGTGGTCGGTGCCTGCCGAGTATGAGCCGCCACCCGGCGCTCGGGAAGGCCACCCGGAGCAAATTCCGGAGGCTAGGCCGCGTCGTGGAACACCAGGCCCAGGGTGTACCTCTCGCCCCACCGAATCGCGGAGACGCCGTGCCGCACCGGAGCCGCGGACCATCCGCGCGCCGAGCGCACCGGCCGGTCGCGGGTCGTGAAGACATAACCGTGGCCGTGGGGAAGCAGGGTCGCCGTGCCGCGGGACTGCGCCCGCGGACGCTGCTCGACCAGCAGGAACTCCCCGCCGGCGTGGTCGATCCCGGGCTCGCTGAGATTGATCACGACCTGCAGCGGGAAGACGAGGTCGCCGTAGAGGTCGCGGTGCAACGCGTTCCAGTCGCCTGCCGCGTATTTCAGCAGGATCGCCGTCGACTTCGCCTGCCCGGCGCCATGGCACTGGGCCAGCCACTCGTCCAGGGTGTCGGGCCAGGGCGGGGTACGCCGCAGCTTCGCCCACCAGTCACGGGCGATCGGCAGCAGGTGCGGGTAGAGCGCCTGCTTCAGCCGTTCGATCGGCTCGGGGTACGGCGGGTTGAAGTAGCGATATTCGCCGGAGCCGAAGCGATGCCTGGCCATGTCGATGGTGCTGCGGAACCGCGCGTCGTCGGGATAAAGCGCGCGGATCGCGGCCGCCTCTTCCCCCGTCAGCAGCGCGGGCAGCAGCGCGCCGCCGTACTCACCGAGCTGCGCCTCGATATCCGGCCAGTCGCCGGCGGCGACACGATCCCGCCACGGGTCCACGTCGCCGCCGCACGCGCGCCTCACGCCACGGACTCGAGGTCGAGCAGCAGCCGCTTGCGGTCGAGACCGCCCGCGTAGCCGGTGAGGCTGCCGTTGGCACCGAGCACCCGGTGGCACGGCACGATCACCGATAGCGGGTTGCGGCCGACGGCCTGACCCACGCGCCGCGCCTGCGAGCGGTCACCCAGCCGTGCGGCCAGCTCGCCGTAGGTCGTCGTGGCGGCGTACGGGATCTCCTTCAGCAGCGCCCAGACCTGCTCATGGAAGGCGTTGCCGCTGGTGCCTGTCGGCAGGTCGAACGACGTACGGCGCCCGGCCAGGTATTCCTCGAGTTGATGGGTCGCCGCCGCCAAGACCGGATCGGTCGCCACGTCGACGGCCGGTCCGAAGGTGTCCGGCGACGGCAGGTGCCAGTGCCGCAGGTAGTAGACCCCGGTGAGGGTGGCGCCGGCCGCGACGAGGGTGAGCTCGCCGAGGCCCGAGCGGATGAGGGTGTGTCGCGCGGTCATGAGGTCCCTTCCGGTTGGTGCGATTCTCGGTCGCTGACGAGCAGACGCGCGCGGCGGGGCCGGTGTGAGGTCCCGGGGACTTCAGGTGTTGTACGCCGTCGGTCCGCTAGGTTGCAACACATGGCGGGAAGCCCGGCGACCGAGGTGGAGGTCGGCTCCCTCACGGTGCGCGTGACCAATCCCGATCGGGTCTATTTCGCCGCCCGTGCTGAGACCAAGCTCGACCTCGTCAACTACTACCTGAGCGTCGGTGACGGCATCGTCCGCGCACTGCGGGAACGGCCGTGCATGATGCACCGCTTCCCGGAGGGAACGGGCGGCGAGAAGGTGCACCAAAAGCGGGTCCCGCACGGTGCACCGCCGTGGCTCGAAACGGTACGGGTCCATTTTCCGCGCTACAACCGCGACGCCGACGAGCTGTGCGTGACCAAGCTCGCCGACGTGATCTGGGCGGTGCAGATGTCCACCGTGGAGTTCCACCCCTGGAATTCCCGCCGCGCCGACGTCGAGCGACCCGACGAGTGGCGCATCGATCTTGATCCCATGCCGGAGTGCGATTTGGCCCGGGTACGTCGTGTCGCGCACGTCGTACACGAGGTGCTGGACGAGATCGGCATGACCGGCTTCCCGAAGACGTCCGGTGGCCGCGGCTTGCATGTGTATGTCCGGATCACGCCGTCCTGGGAATTCTCCGCGGTCCGGCGGGCCGCGCTCGCCTTTGCGCACGAGGTCGAGCGGCGCGCGCCCGACGATGTGACGACGAGCTGGTGGCGGGCCGACCGTGATCCCCGGCTGCTCTTCGTCGATTACAACCAGAACGCGCGCGACCACACCATTGCCAGTGCCTATTCGGTACGTGGGAATGGGGAGGCGACCGTGTCGACGCCCATCGATTGGTCGGAAATCGACGACATCGAGCCGGGGGATTTCACGATTGCCACCGTGCCGGCCCGATTTGCCGACCGCGGTGATCTGCACGCGGCGATCGACGACACCTCGTACTCCCTGGAGCAGCTGCTGGACTGGGCCGAGCGCGAGGACCAGGACTGACGACGGTCCGGGCGGGCCGCGGATGGCCCGGCGGCACGGCCGCAGGCGGGTGATAATCCGGACATGGACCTGACGCGGCTCCTGCGCCGGGCCGGGCGCCGTACCAACGTCGCGCTGTTCGGCGCCTTCGCCGGCGCGCTGCTGACCGGGGTGCTGTCCTTCGCGGCCGGTACGCCGCTCCCGGCGCGGCTGGCGACCGTCGCTCACGGCCTGCTCGGGCTGGCCGTGCTCGCGCTGGTGCCGTGGAAATCCGTGGTGATCAACCGGGCGAGCAGGATCCGGGTGGGCAGTCTCGTCCTGCTCGGGCTGCTCGGGCTGTGCCTGGTCGCCGGCTTCGTCGAGGTGTTCGCCGGGTACGGGTACGTCGCCGGGGTCACGCCGATCCAGGTGCACGTCGGGGCGGCCCTTTTCGCCGTGCCGTTCTTCGCGTGGCACGTCGCGCGGCATCATCACCGGCAGCGTGTCTCGCGTCGCGACCTGTCGCGCCGCGCTCTGATGCGTACGGCGGGCTTCGCCTCGGCAACGGCTGCCGGCTACTTTCTGCTGGAGGGAGTCGGCGGGTGGACGGGATCTGTGGCCGGTTCGCGGATCGCGACCGGATCGCACCGGCTGCCCGCGGCCGGCATCCCGGCAACCACGTGGCTCTTCGACGCCGCCCCCGTGCTCGATCGGCGCACGCATCGGGTCGATGTCCAGGGCAGCGCCCTGTCGGCCGACGAGCTCGAGGCGCGTGCCGGTCCCGACCTTCGCGCCCGGCTGGACTGCACGAGCGGCTGGTACGCCGACGCATCCTGGACCGGCGTGGCCGTGCGCGATCTGATACCCGCCGCGCTGCTCGCCGAGGCGGCGAGCATCGAGGTCCGCAGCGTGACCGGCTACGCCCGCAGGTTTCCCGCCGGCGAGGCCGGATCGCTGTGGCTGGTCACCCGATGCGAGGGCGTGCCGCTCTCGGCCGAGAGGGGCGCCCCGGTGCGCCTCGTGGCGCCGGGACGGCGCGGCTTCTGGTGGGTCAAATGGGTCGCCTCTGTGCGGGTCGGTGATGCGCCGTCCTGGTGGCAGCCGCCGTTTCCGCTGCAGTAGCGCGGTACGACGCGAGAGGCGTTAACGATCACCGAAGGGGCGGATGGCCGGGTCAGGATTTCTTCGTCGCGGCGGCCGTGCGGACGGCATCGAGCATCGACTCGGGATCGCGGACGTCGTAGAACGCGGTGTCCGCGCGGTTGATGTGCCCGCCGAGGTCGAGGCCGGTATTCGCGTAGGTCGCCGGCCCGCGGACCGCGGCCGCACTCGACTCCGGAATCACGCTGGCGTGCCGGCCGTCTCGGGACCGGATGATGGTCACGTCCTCGGAGTCGAGGTCGCCGGCCACGATCGAGTCGTCCGGGCCCGCGACGAGCATCCGGCGTTGCGTGACGCCGTACGCCGTGCGCAGCTTGCGGCGCCGCTTGACGGCGAACCGACCGGCGAGGACGTAGAACCCGGCCAGCACGAAGACGCCGCCGACGACCAGGGGCAGCGGGCGCATCGGTCCGGTCGCCACGACGGTCGCGATCAGCGCGGTCCAGATCACGCCGAGCGGCAGCAGGAAGGTGTCGGCGCGGGCCAGCGTGACCCGCGGGTCGGGACGCCCGGTCCAGCGCAGCGTCTCACCCTCGAGCAGGTAGGGCGCCAGGCGCTGGACCGGATCCACGCCCCGCAGTATGTCGGCCGGGCGGGCTCCGACCCGCAGCCGGCCGTGGTCCAGCCCGCACGTGGCTGCATCCCGGCGCGGAGATCACCCGCCGCTCGGCGGCTCGCCCACGGTGGTCGTCATGTCGATCAGGCCGAAGACCTCGCCCTGGGGAGCCCGGACGACCGACATCCGGCCGAACGGGCTGTCCGTCGGAGGCATCAGCGCCGACGAGCCGAGGCCGGTGGCCTTGGTGACGGCCTCGTCGCAGTCGCCGACCGCGAACCACACCAGCCAGTACGACGGGTGGTCGGCTGCGAGCTGGGGGTCGTTGAAGATACCGCCGACGGACTGCTCGGCGCCCGGCGTGGAGAAGACGGAGTACTGCATCTGGTCTCCGCCGACCTCGTTGAAGGTCCAGCCGAAGACGGCGGAATAGAAGGTCTGCGCCGCGTCGTAGCTCTTGGTGTGCAGCTCGTTCCAGGCCGCGGTGCCCGCCTCGTTGAAGATGGTGAAGCCGAGGTGGGCCTTGGCCTGCCAGAGGCCATAGACCGCGCCGACCGCGTCCGCGCCGATGGCCATCCGCCCGGAATCGAAGACGTCGAAGGGCGCCATGAGGATCTGGCCGCCCGCCTCGGTCACCCTCTGCGCCGCGGCGTCGGCGTTGGAGGTCGCGAAGTAGGTCGTCCACGCCGACGGCATCCCGGCGGATTGCTGCGGTTTCGGGCCGATGCCGGCAACTGAGTGGTCGTTGAGCGTGCCGATCAGGTAGCCGCCCGCGTCCTCCCCGGCGCTGTCGATCTTCCAGCCGAACAACGCGGTGTAGAACTCGGCGGCCTTCGCCGGATCGTCGACCTGGCAGTCGACCCAGCACGGAGTCCCGTCGGGCCAGGCTTCGTTGCGAGTAGGCATGATCTTCCTTCCTCGAGGAGAAACTTCCGCCGCCACGCGGCAGCGGATGCTGATGCTTTTCATACCGCGCCCGGACGACACCGGCTGCCGGTTCCGGCGGGATTTCATCGGTACGACGCTCGCCCACCGGCGCTAGGCTCGCAATCGATGACAGCGGAGACGGAATCCGGGCGGACCGGGCATATCGCCTGGACCCGCACCGGTACGCCGATCGACGTGCTGCTGTTGCACGGTGCCACGGACGACGGAACGTGCTGGGATCCGATCGTCGCCGCGCTCGCGCCGCGCTGGAACGTGCTGACCCTCGATGCACGCGGCCACGGCGATTCCGGACTGCCCGACGGCCCGGCCGGTCCGGCCGAACAGGCGTCCGACGCCGCGATGGTGCTCGAGGCGCAGGAGCTGCGCGGCGGTCGGGTCGTCGTCGGCGGGCACTCGATGGGCGCGGGCACGGCCATCGCTCTCGCGCAATCGCGCCCCGATCTGGTCCGAGCACTCGTGCTCGAGGATCCGGGTTTGCGGTCGTCCACAGATGAGCCAGTGCCGCACGACGAGCCCCCGAGGACACTGCCCAAGAGCTTGCTTGAAATGCGCGAAATGTCGCAGGCCGAACGCGTCGCGAAGGGCCGCGCCGAGAATCCGACCTGGCCGGATGACGAGCTACCCGGCTGGGCCAGCTCGAAGGCAAAGGTTTCGACGGAATTCCTCAGCCATCGTCCGGGCGGCCGCATGTCGACGAACCTTAGCCGAGCAACGAGCTGCCCGGTTCTGCTGATCCGCGGCGATCCCGAGCGCGGATCGATCGTCACCGAGGCCGCCGCGAAACAGGCTGCCGACGAGGGTGCCGGCCGGATCGACGTCGTACACATCCCCGGCGTCGGGCACTCGATCCGGCGCGAGGCGCGCGACCGTTACCTCGTCGAAGTCGCCGCATTCCTCGCCGCCCATCCGGCCGGTTAGGTCGACACCACCCGCAGTGCGGCGCCGGTCCGCACCTCCGCCCGACCGTCGGACCCGACGTCGACGGCGAGCGCCTGGCCGCCGACTCGCAGGCCGTCGACCCTGATCGGCAGATAGCCCGCCGTGCCGATCGGCGCGGCCGTCAGGGTCCCGCCGGGCACGTCCGCCGACAGGCCGAGCAGTGCCTGCAGCATCAGCACGGTCCCGGCCGCCGACCAGGCCTGCGGGCGGCAGGAGGCCGGGTACGCCGTCGGGGCCGGTTCGCGGCTCGCGCCCCAGCCGCCGTACAGCTCGGGCAGGCGGTAGTCGTAGGCCGGCGCGGCCGCGACGACGCCCGCCATCAGGGAGAGCGCCTCGGCCGCGTGACCGTCGCGGGCGAGCCCGGCCAGCACGATCGCGGTGTCGTGCGGCCACACCGATCCGGTGTGATACCCGACCGGATTGAAACCGGTCATGTCCTCGGCCATGGTGCGCACACCAAAGCCGGAGTCCAGGGCGGGTGCGGCGATGCGGGCCGCGACCAGGGCCGATTCCTCACCCGAGAGCAGGCCGGTGCCGAGGAGGTGACCCATGCTGGAGGTCACGGCGTCGACCGGCCGCTTGGCGCCGTCGAGCGCGAGCGCCGGATAGGCGCCGACCGCGTCCTCGACCCAGAATTTCCGGCGAAATTCGGCCTGCAATTCGCCGGCCCATTCCTGCAGCCGATCTGCGCCGCGACGACCGAATGCGCGGAGCACCGCCGCCCCTTTGGTCGCCGCCTCGTAGGCGTAGGCCTGCACCTCACACAAGGCGAGGGGAGCGGTCGCTAATTCGCCGTTGCGCCAGCGGATCGAGTCGCTGGAGTCCTTCCAGCCCTGATTGGCCAGCCCCCGCCCGGAACGATCCACGTATTCGAGGAAACCGTCACCGTCGGCATCACCGTATTGTGTCATCCACGTGAGCGCGGCCTCCAGGTTGGGCAGCAGGGCGGCAACATCGGCCGGGTCGAGTCCCCATCGCCACGCGTCGTGCAGCAGGCTCACCCAGAGCGCGGTCGCGTCAATGGTGCCGTAATAGCGGGGCGGCAATGACATGTCGCCGTGGTCGGCGGTCGCCTTGCGCACCTCGTGCACGATCTTGCCCGGGTCCTCGCCGGTCACCGGATCGTGAGTCCGACCCTGCAGGCGGGCCAGCGTGCGCAGGGTCCCGCGAGCGAGATCGGTGCCGAGCGGGAGCAGCATCCGCGCCGCCCACAGCGAATCCCGGCCGAAAAGGGTCAGATACCACGGTGCGCCCGCGGCCAGGAATGCGTCGTCGCCGTCCCGGACCAGGAGCGCGGCGAGGTCGCCCATGGAGGCCTCGACCAGGCGGCCGAGACGGTCATCGGCGCAGGAGATCGTGACGGGTCGCCAGGGCACGCGGTCGGCGGCGGCGAAGATCGCCGGGTCGTCGCAGGTACGGAGCCGGGCGGTCAGCTCGAGCCGGTACGACGCGCCCGGTGCCAGGCGGACGTCGTACCGCAGCGTGCCGGTCTCGACGTCGAGGTCTGCGCACTGCGGCGCGGAGCGGACCTCGACCGACCCGGCCGGTGCGCTCCACGCGAGTCCGCCGGCCACGGCGGTGGGAGCGAGCGCGGTCGTGGGTGACCCTGACTTGACCGCCCCCATCGTGGCCAGGTCCGTGCCCACGCGCACGCGCAGCGGGAGTACGACGTCCCTCCGGCCGGCGTTGGTGACCGCAATGCGCTCGGTGAGGACCCCGCCGGCGACCGACCGGCGCTGCTCGAGGAGCATCGCCGGATCGGGACCGTGCTCGCCGATTCCTCGGATGATGCTTCGAAAGGTCGCCATCCCGGCGGTCACCGATCGCGCCGAGATCGGCGCGATCAGCGCGCCGTCGACCTCGACGACCAGGGTCGAGAGCACCCGACGATCGCCGCGGTAGAAGCCGTCGGCGGGGCCGTCGAAGCGGCCGTTGCGGCTGCCGATCGCCAGATCTGGCGCGGAAACTGAGATCACCGAGTCAAGCAGGTAGGGCTGAAAGCCGGCCATGCCGCCATCCTTGCCGATCCTCGGGGTTGGGGGCGATCAGCGGGCCGAGCCTGTCGACATCGACGTGGTTCACATGCTGGTGGGTGATCAGCACCGCGTCGAGGTCCCGCACCGCCTCGAAACCCTACGACATCGCCCCCGGATCGAGCAGCAACCGCGCGTCCGACGCCTCCACCAGCAGGCACGAGGGGCCGAACTTTCCGATGCGCCTCGGCTCCCAATCCGGTGGGTTGCCTCGATCGTCGCGCTCACCCGGAACGCCGCCTCCACCGGCCGGTGCCGGTTCCGGCCGGAGTGCCGACCGCGCCCTCCTGCGGCGGTTGGATGGGTCCTGACACCGACGAAGGGCGGACATGACCACGCCGGAGCAGAGCCCCCAGCAGGGAATCCCCGAAGTGCGGCCACCATGGCCGCACCGCGACAACCTGCAGATCAGCGCCGTGCGGCCGATCGTGACCGCGCCGGAGGGAATCCCGCTCGTCGTCGTCCTGGTCGAGACGTCCGAACCCGGCCTGACCGGTCTCGGCTGCGCCACCTTCACCCAGCGCTGGCGGGCGGTGGCCGGCGCGGTCGAGCACCTGGTCCCGCTGGCGGTCGGGCGGCACCCCGGTGACATCGAGGACATCACCCGGCTGGTGCGGTTCTCGTCGTACTGGCGCGGCGGCCCGGTCCTGGAGAATGCCCTCTCCGGTCTCGACATGGCCCTGTGGGATATCGCCGGCAAGCGGGCCGGCCTACCCGTGCACGACCTCGTCGGCGGCCGGATGCGGGCCGGCGTACCGCTTTACGCGCACGCCGCGGCCGGCACCATCGAGGAGACGATCGAGAAGGCGCAGGCGCTCGTCGCGGCGGGCTATCGCTACGTCCGGCTCCAGGCCGGCCAGCCGGGCATCGGGTCGTACGGCGCGCCGGGATCGGCCGGCGGGTATCCGCGCTCACCACACCCGGACGGCTGGGATGTCCGGCGCTACCTGGCGCAGACCCCGCACCTTTTCGCCCGTGCCCGCGAGGTCCTCGGCGACGACATCGAGCTGCTGCACGACGTACACAATCGCCTGACGCCCAAGGAAGCGATCGTGCTCTGCCGCGCCCTCGAGCCGTACCGCCTCTATTTCGTGGAGGACGTCGTCGCGCCGGAGTATTTCGCCCGGCTGCCGGAAATCCGTGCGGCGTCGCCGGTGCCCATCGCAGTGGGCGAGTTGCTCACCTCACCGACCCAGGCGGCCGACCTGATCCTCGCCGGTGGCATCGACCTGCTGCGAGCGCACATTTCGGCAATCGGTGGCTTCACCCCTGCGCGCAAGCTGTCGGCGTTGTGCGAATTCACCGGCGTCCGCACGGCCTGGCACGGTCCGGCCGACGTCTCTCCTGTCGGTGTCGCCGCCAATGTCACCCTCGACGTCACCACGCCGGCCTTCGGTGTGCAGGAGAGCCATGATTACCCGGAAAAGGTGCATGCGGTATTTCCGGGCACGCCCTCGATCGAGAACGGCCACATCGTCCCGTCGACAGAGGCGGGTTGGGGCGTCTCGATCGATCTCACCGAAGCGGGGAAATATCCCCCGGACGACCAGCCCCGACACGATCGGTGGTCGGCACAGGTACGCCGTCCCGACGGCGGCATCGAAGCTCCGTAGCGCCGCTTATGCGGGTACGACGCAGGCAGCACCGGACCGCTCGACCGGTGTACCGAGCGGTGCCGGAATCCCCGTCGCGGTGTCGACCCGGAAGACGGCGATCGAATTCGAGTTCTGGTTGGCGATGAGCAACAGGTCATCGACCAGCACGAACCCGCGCGGGTTGGCGCCGCCGGTCGGCACGTCGGCGACGGACTGCGGGGAACCGTTGTCGATCGTGAAGACCGTGAGCACGTCGGTGCCACGGTTGGCCACATAGAGGAATCGCCCGTCGCCGCCGACCGCGATCTCCGACGGGTAATTGCGCTCGGGCCCGTCGGTCTCGAACGCGCCGTGCACGGCGGGCGCGGTGGCGAGGTGCTCGAGCACGCCGCTCGCCGCGTCGACACCGTAGGCCAGGACGGTGGAATCGAGCTCGCAGGCCACGAAGGCGTGCCCGGATCGGTCAAAGGCGATGTGCCGCGGGCCGGCACCCGGCGGCGTCCGCCGGGTCGCGATGCTCTCGATCTCCCCGCTCGCCCCGTCCAGGCGGTAGGTGAAGATCGTGTCGGTGCCCAGATCGACGGCGAAGAGGTGTCCGGCGGGGGAGAACCGCACGTTGTGCGCGTGCGGCCCGGACTGCCGGGACGGGTCGGGCCCGCTGCCGTGATGCTCGACCAGGTCGACCCGATCGCCCGGCAGCCACCCGTCGGAGTCCAGCGGCAGGACGGCGATCGAGCCGCTGGCGTAGTTGGCCACGATCAGCCACCGGCCGTCCGGCGCCACGCTCAGGTGGCACGGCTCGGCGCCCCCCGTCTCGCGCGGCGGCCCGACCCGGCTGAGCCGGCCGTCGGCGCCGACGGAGTAGGCCGCTACGGTGCCCTTCTCCCCCTCGGACACGGCGTACACCACCCGGCCGGAGGGATGCACGGCGACGAACGACGCGGACCTGGCGTCCACGGAGTCCACCAACCGCAGAGCGCCGCTCGCCGCGTCCAGGTCGTAGGTCGCCACGGCGCCGGGGCGCTCGGCCACCGTGTAGGCGCCGACATAGATCCGGCGGGACATGTCGGAGGGTGCGGAGCCGTCCGTCGCGGTCATGGCCCTCTCCCGTGCTCGGTTCGATCGATCTGAGGCACCGTACCGCGCGACCCGCGGCGACTTGTCACAATGGCCCGGGACGACAACGCCCGTGACGACAATGCCCGTGACGACACGCCCGTGACGACAACGCCCGTGACCGCTGGTCACAATGGTCGGGCACCGGCGACCGCCGGGCCATGACGCAGACGAAAGGGTGCGGTATGAGCCTCGCCGGTGGTTCGCGGCCCGACGCCACGGCGACCGCACCCGACGCGGGCCCCTCCGACGGGGGCCCCTCCGACGGGAGCCGGTCCGACACGGTCGCCACCGCGGTCGAGGTCGCGCCCGACGAGCGTCCGACCGGCTGGCGGCGGGTCGTCCGGCGGCCCGACGGGTCGCGGCGCCGGTTCCCCGCCGGCTGGAGCCTCGCGTCGTACCTCATCGGCTCGCTGATCCTCTACAGCGGGATGCTCGCCAATCCGGCCGCCCGCACGATCAAGGCCGGCGCCGACGACCCGGCGCAGTCGATGTGGTTCCTGGCGTGGCTGCCCAACGCGGTCCTGCACGGGCGCGACCCGTTCCACACCGACTTCGTGCACTACCCCGACGGCGTCAACCTGATGTGGAACGCCTTCGCGCCGCTGCTCGCCGCGCTGGCGGCGCCGATCACCCTCACCGCGGGACCGGTGGCCGCGTTCAACGTGCTGCTGGTGGTCGGCATGGGGACCGGGGCGTGGACGTCGCGGCTGTGGATCGGCCGGTACGTCGAGCACCCGGTCGCGGCGTGGGTCGGCGGCGCAGCGCTTGGCTTCTGCCCGTTCGTGATCGGCCACGGGTCGGTCCACATCGGCCTGATGATCATCACCTTCCTGCCGCTGATCGTGATGGGCGTGGAGGACCTGCTGTGGCGCCGGCCGCGCCCGGCCCGGCGTACCGGCCTCTGGCTCGGCGCCGCCGTCGCCGGCCAGGTCCTGATCAACGAGGAGATGATCCTGCTGCTGCTGATCGGGCTCGGCGTCGCGCTGCTGATCAGCCTCCTCATGCGGCCGGGCGGGACGCTGCGGGCGTTCCTCGCCTCGATCCCCGGCGTGCTGTGGGCGCTGCTCTCCGTCGCGGTCATCGCCGGTTACCCGCTCTACCGGCAGCTCGGTGACAAAAAGCGGCTCAGCACGGTCAACGCCGAGTGGTGGTCGGCCCAGCCGCGGGACTGGATCTTCCCGACCCAGCAGCGGCTGCTCAATCGCGGGCCGGAGACGGCCTACTGGGCCAACCGGCAGGTCGGTGACTGGGAGGCCGTGGGTTACCTCGGCGGGCTGCTGATCGCGCTGCTGCTGGCGATCATCGTGTGGCGGTGGCGCAAGGAGTACGCCGTGCGGATCGCGGCGATCTTCGTCCCGCTGACGTTGGTGCTGGCGCTCGGCTCGCGGCTGCGGCTCGGCAAGCACTATCACGGGACGAAGTATCTGCCGTGGCACTTCGTGCAGCAGGTCCCGCTGCTGCATTTCGTGCTGCCGATCCGGGTCGCGCTGGTCACGTCGATGGCCGTGGCGCTGCTGGTGGCGATCGGGCTCGACCGCGTGCTGCGGCGGGGGCGGTGGCCGCGGGTGCTCGGTGTCGCCGTCATCGTGGTCGCGCTGGTCCCGCTCGTACCCGACCGGGAGAAGGCGGGCACGCCGGTCGGCGTGCCGGCGTTCTTCACCGGCTCGGCCGCCCGGTCGATCCCGTGGGGATCCTCGACGATGATCCTGCCGATCGCGCTGCCGCCGTACCGGCAATGGTCGATGCTGTGGTCGGCCGAGGCCGGGGCGCGCTTTCGCGACATCGGCGGCGCGGCGAAGCGGCCCGGCCTGAACAATGCGGCGACGCCCTTCCCCGAGTCGAACCCGCTGACGATCTGGGCCACCGAGGTGAGCGCGGGCCAGCATCCGACGGAGATCGACACCAACACCGCCGCGGACTGGTTGCATGCCAACAAGGTCCAGTACGTCCTCGTCGCGGACGACTACACGCTGCCGGATACGCCGGTGCAGGTCACCAACCTCGTCGGCTCGCTGCCCTACCTGCACTCCGGCGGCGTCCGCGTGTGGAAGGTCGAGAAGTGCCCGAACTGCGCGGCCCCGGCGAACGGGAATTGATCACGGTGCCACGACGGAGCGGGGTGACCGCGCTGATCGTCATGGGCGTTTCGGGCTCCGGCAAGACGTCGGTGGCCAAAGCGCTCTCGGACCGCCTCGGGTGGTCCTACGCCGAGGGCGACGACATGCACCCGGCGGCGAACGTCGAGAACATGCACGCCGGGCACCCGCTGGACGATGCCGACCGGTGGCCGTGGTTGCGACGGATCGGGGACTACCTCGACGAGGAGGCCCGGTCCGGCGCCGGCTGCATCGTGACCTGCTCGGCGCTCAAGCGGTCGTACCGCGACCTGCTGTGCGGTGGCCGGGCGCAGGTGCGCTTCGTCTACCTCGAGGGATCGCGGGCAGTTATCGCCGAGCGGCTGGCCGATCGCACCGGGCATTTCATGCCGGCTGCCTTGCTGGACAGCCAGCTCGCCGATCTCGAGCCGCTGCGGCCGGATGAACCCGGCCGGGCATTCGACATCGCGCCCGGCTCGCCGGCCGTGGTCGAGGCCGTCCTTTCCTGGCTCCCCGCGGCCTGACGCTGGCTCCTGCTCGGCCACCGTCCGACGCCGCCGGTTGCCGGTCAGTGCCGGGGGACGTCGGCGAATTGCCGCTGCAGGCGCTCGAGCTCGGTGGTGAGCTCGGCGCGCACGCCGGCATAGGCCGGGTCGTCGTAGACGCTGCGCAGCTCGCGCGGATCCGTGCGCAGGTCGAAGAGCTCCCATTCGGGCGGAAAATCGGTCGGCCCCGCGCCCGGAATACCGAGACCGGCGGCGTAGTAATAGATCAGCTTGTAATCATGCGTGCGTACGCCGTAATGCGCCCAGACGTGGTGCGGGTCGTCGTCGTGTTCCCAGTAGCGGTAATACATCGACATCGGCCAGTCCGCGGGCGTGCTGCCGGCCAAGACCGGTCGCGCGCTGCGGCCCTGCATCCGCTCGATAGCTTCGACGCCGGCGTAATCCAGGAATGTCGGCGCGAAATCGACGTTGGTCACCATCGCGTCGGACGTCGTACCGGCGGAGACCTCGCGCGGGTAACGCACCAGGAACGGCATCTGCAGGGACTCGTCGTACATGAACCGCTTGTCGTACCAGCCGTGGTCGCCCAGGAAGAAACCCTGATCGGAGGTGTAGACGACGATCGTGTCGTTGGCAATTCCCTCCGCGTCGAGGCGGTCGAGCAGCCGGCCCATGTTGTCGTCGACCGAGGCGATGCAACGCAGGTAGTCCTTCATATACCGCTGATAGCACCACGCCCCGTGCTCCTCCTCCGACATTCCCGGCGGCGGATCCTCCTTGAGATCGGTCGGCGAGAGGTCACGGCGGACCCGCATGCGCGCGACATGGGCGGCCGTGCCGCGACCCTCGTAATCGTCGTCGTAGGTGTCGGGCACGGGAATATCGAAGTCGTCGTAGAGGTGGGCGTGCGCCTTGTCCGGCTGCCAGGGCCGGTGCGGTGCCTTGTGATGCACGAGCAGGCAGAACGGCCGATCGCGGTCGCGGCCGCGCAGCCAATCCAGCGACAGATCGGTGATGATGTCCGTCGCGTAGCCGGCGCGAACGTGCGTGCCCTGCGCGGTGATGAATTCCGGATCGTGGTATTTCCCCTGTCCGGGCAGGATTTCCCACGCGTCGAATCCTTGCGGCTCGTGCGGCTGGCCCTCGCCGAGATGCCACTTGCCGAAGAGCGCGGTCTGGTAACCGGCGTCGTGCAGCAACGAGATGAAGGTCGGCTGCGAGGCGTCGATCCGCTCGCCGAGCGTGCGTACGCCGTTGATGTGGGTGTGCGTTCCGGTCAGGATGCTGGCGCGGCTCGGTGCGCAGATCGAATTCGTGACGAAGCACGCATCGAGCCGCATCCCGTCGCGGGCGAGGCGGTCGATATTCGGCGTCTGGTTGACCACGCTGGCGTACGCGCTGATGGCGTGGGCCGCGTGGTCGTCAGACATGACAAAGACGATGTTCGGTCTGTCGGGCACCGCCTCATCCTAAAAGGGAGCCCGACGGGATCTGCGCGTCGGCGCCCGCGCCAAAGCCCAGCTCACGTTCCCGATGCGACACGACCCGGCCGATCTCGGCCAGCGCGGCGACGGGATCGAGGCCGGCGGCGTCGCTGCCGTCGCGCAGCCGGACGCCGATCCGTCCCGACTCCACCTCGCGGTCGCCGAGCACGACGGCGTAAGGCACCCGCCGCTCCCGCACCGCCCGCATCCGCGCGCCGAGGGTTGCTTCGGCGCCGTCGACGGACGCGCGCAGGCCGGCGTCGCGGGCCCGATCACGCAGCCGGTACGCCGCATCGGCGTGCCGGTCGGCGACCGGGAGGATGACGACTTGCCTCGGGGCGATCCAGGGTGGGAAAGCGCCGTTGTAGTGCTCGATCAGGTGCGCGACCATGCGCTCCATCGTGGATAGCAGGCCGCGATGGATCATGACCGGTCGCCGCCTCGAACCGTCGGCGGCGACGTATTCAGGTCGAATCGGTCGGGCTGGTTGAAGTCCAGCTGCACGGTCGAGAGGGTCGCGGATCGCTCGCCGCTGTCGCGCACCTGAATGTCGATCTTCGGGCCATAGAACGCCGCCTCCCCCTCGGCCTCGACGAAATCGACCCCGAAATCGCACAGCGCCTCGCGCAGCAGGTGCTCGCTCCGGGCCCACAGCTCCTTCTCACCGAGATATTTCTGGCTGTCGTGTTTCTGGCCGTCCCCGCGGCGGGAGAGCCGGTAATCGTCGACGGTGATGCCGAGGACGTCGTACGCCGCTCGAATGGTCCGCAGCGCGAGGAGGACCTCGGTGCGGATCTGGTCCTCGGCACAGAAGACGTGGCAGTCGTCGAGATTCATCTGGCGCACCCGGGACATGCCGGTGAGGACGCCGGAGAGCTCGGTGCGGAACTGCGCGACGATCTCGGAATACCGGATCGGCAGGTCGCGGTAGCTGCGGCCCTCGGAGGCGAAGAGCAGCGCGTGTTGAGGGCAGCTGGTGGGCCGGAGCACGTATTGCTCGCCGCCGACATCCACCACCGGGAACATGTCGTCGCTGAATTTGGCCCAGTGCCCGGACTGCTCGAAGAGGGCCCGCTTGGCCAGGACCGGGGTGTAGACGCGCTGGCAGTCGGTGCGCGCTCCGAGCTCGGCGGAGAAGCGCTCGAGCTCGGCCCGGATGATCGCGCCGTCGGGGAGCCACATCGGCAGCCCGGCGCCGACCCTGGGGTCGGTGGTGAAAAGACCGAGCCGGCGACCGAGGACGCGATGGTCGGCACCGGGAATGCCTTCGTGAGCGATGGACACGGGGAGATCCCTTCGGACAGGCGATTTCCGTGATCTCCCGGTGCGGCCCGCAGCAATGCCGCGAGCCCCCGGGATGATCCCGGGGGCTCGCGGAAAAGGCTGGTCAGCTCAGCAGCGAGGGCGCCGGGTGTCCCGGCGTCGTCGTCTGTGCGGAAGGGACCGCGATGGCTGCTGACATGACCGTTACCGTAACACCGTTCCGCACCTCAGGCCGAAGCCTTTTGCGGATCCCATGCGGCGCCGAGCGGCTCGGGTGCCGTGCAGGTCGTCGTCAGCGTCCGGAAATCCCGGTCACCGCTCGCCGCCTCGGTCGACGCCATTGCATCGAAGACGTGCAGGGCCAGCTCGCCCGACGCGCGGTGCGGGCGGTCCTCGCGGATGGCCTGCACCATGTCGAGCACGCCGATGCCGCGGCTGCACGTCGTACCCATCGTGTTGCGGTCCTCCCAGTCCTTGCCGCCCAGCGGATAGAGCTGCACGGTGCCGGTGAAGGTGTTGGGGTCGGGCACCTTCAGGGTGGCCTCGGTGCCGGTGATCTCGACGATCCCGGCGCGGGGGAGCGGCGAGTCGAAGCTCATGATCATGGTGGCGGAATTGCCGGTGGCGAATTCGGCCAGCGCGAAGACATTGGTCGGCACCTCGACCGGGAACCTCGTCCCGGCCTTGGGCCCGCTGCCGATGACCCGCTCGCGCTTCGCCGTGCTGCCGACAGCGCCGACCCGGGCGATCGGCCCGAGCAGCTGCACGAGGCAGGTGAAGTAGTACGGGCCGATGTCGAGCACCGGGCCGCCACCCTTGGCGAAGAGGAATTCCGGGCTCGGGTGCCACGACTCCGGGCCGGGGCTCTGCATGCTGGTCAGCGCGGACTGCGGCTCGCCGATCGCGCCCTCCTTGATCAGCCGCAGTGCGGTCTGGATGCCCGAGCCCAGGAACGTGTCGGGCGCGCAGCCGACGCGCAGCCCGCGCTTGTCGGCGTCGGCGAGCAACTCCTTGCCGGCCGCCAAATCGAGTGTCAGCGGCTTCTCGCCGTACGCGTGCTTGCCGGCCGAGAGGATGTCCTTGGCGATCTGCACGTGTACGGCGGGAATGGTCAGGTTGACGACCACGTCGATGTCGTCGCGGTTGAGCACCGCGTCGGCGTCGCCGCTGACCGGGATGTCGTACTTCTCGGCCTGTGCCTTGGCCCGGTCGGTCTCGATGTCGCCGATCGCGACGACCTTGACGTCGGGGAAGGTCGTGAGGTTCTCCAGGTATTCCTTGCTGATGACGCCAGCGCCGATGATGCCGACACCGGTGGGCCCTGTCGTGGTCACGAGCGGACTCCGTCCTTGGCCAGGTAGGTCGCCGAGTCTCGCAGCGCCTGGATCATGTCGGTCGCGCACTCGTCCAGCTCGACGACGTGCCACTCGACGGCCGGGTTGGCGTGCAGGATCTCGGTGACCGGCAGCACGCCCGCGCCGACGGCGACCATGGGCTCGCCCTTTCTGGCCGGGCCGTCCTTGACGTGCAGGTACCTCACCCGGTCGCCGAGCCGCTGCACCAGTGGTACGACGTCCGCGCCGCCGACCTGGGCCCAGTAGGTGTCGACCTCGAGCACCACCGAGGGATCGAGTGCGTCGGCCAGGACCTCCAGGCCGAAGCTGCCGTCGATGGTGGTCTCCAGCTCGAACCAGTGGTTATGGTAGCCGACCCGGATGCCCGCGTCGGCCGCCTTGGCCGCGGCGTCGTTGAGGTCGGCGGCGATGCCTGCGATGCCGTCGGCGTCGGCCCAGCGGTCGGGGGAGATCATCGGGACGATCACCGTGCTGGTGTCGAGGATCTTCGCCGCGGCGAGTACGGCGTCCTGCTGGTCGCCGAGCAACGGCGCATGCGTGCTGCAGATCGCCAGGCCGAGCTCGTCGGCCAGCGCCTTGAACCCCTCCGGGTCGCTGAGCGGATCGAAGCCCTCGACCGCGCCGTACCCGGCATCGGCGATCGCCGCGAGCACCGGCTCGAGGCCCGATTTGATCTGCTCGCGAACGGTATAGAGCTGGACTGCGAGTGGGTTCACGTGATCGACGCTCCAAATCAGCTCGGGTGGGTGAGGATCCGGGCCGGCGCCGGCCCGGAAAGAGGTGCGGACAACGTTATCCCGGGCCGCCACCGCCGCAACGCCCGCGCCCTGACCGGTTCCGTCGCCTCCCGCTCGC
>JBBSHJ010000022.1:0-39863 GCA_038253135.1 Mycobacteriales bacterium
AGCGCGAACCCGTGCGGATTGACGTCCTTCTGCCATCCGTCAGGGACGGTCACGGTGAGGGCGCCGGCGGCGTCGGCGACGGTGGTGCTCTGAGTCGCGAACGGGTGCAGCGCGATGACGGTGCCGGCCACCGCCGCGACGGCGAGCCCGCCGGCGCCGAGTCCGATCCAGCGCCCCCGCCGTGACTCGTGGGTCGCCGCCTTGCCGTACCGGGGCTCGTCGTCCCCCCGGCCGCCGGCGAGGTGGGCGTGAGGGTCACCGCCGGAGCCCGGCGCGCTCAGCCCGCTGCCCGGCCGCTGCTCGTCCGGCGGCGGATCCTCGGCTGGTACGGCGTCATAGCGCTGGGTCGCGTCGGCGGGCAGGGAAAGCCGCTGGGACCAGGGCTCGCGGTAGCGGTCGAACGGCACGGTCCACCCGAGCGACGGGCCGGGAAGGGCGACCGCATCGAGCGCGGCCGCGATCTCGGCGCCGCTCGCGTAGCGATCACCGGGCTCGGGCTCGAGGGCCCGGCGGATGACAGCGGCGAGCGCGGAAGGCGTGCCGGGCGGCGGCGTGGAGACCTCCCCCATCCGGCGGCCGGTCAGCATGTGCAGCAGCAACGCGCCGAGGCCGAAGACGTCCGCCGGCACGCCGACCGCACCGCCGACGATCGCCTGCTCCGGTGCCATGTAGCCCGGCGTACCGGCGGCCATGGTGAAACCGGACGCGTGCGCCACCGCGCGGGCCAAGCCGAGATCCGCGATGAGGACCCGCTCGCCGGCCTCGTCCTGCCGGGTCACGAAGAGCACGTTCGACGGCTTGATGTCGCGGTGTACGACGCCCAGCCCGTGCAGCACCACCAACCCCCGGGCGACGCCCCGGGCGCAGGTGAGCGCTTGTTCCGGGGTGAAGGTACCGCGCTCGAGCCGCTCCTCAAGCGTGCCGCGATCGGCGTAGGTCATGACGAAGTAGGGCCGACCGTCCGGCAGCTCGCCGATGTCGTGGACCCGGACGATGTGGTCGGAGTCGGCCCGCCGCAGGATGCGCGCCTCCTCGGCGAAGCGCGAGCGGACGTCGAGCCGGTTGCTCCAGTTGTCCGCCAGCACCTTGACCGCGACATCGGACTCGAGCAGGTCGTCGCGGGCCAGCCAGACGGTCGCGAATCCACCGGACCCGAGACGTCGGTCGATCCGGTAGCGCTCGATCCGGCTGGGCACGGTCATCACCCGTATCATGACGGACCGTCGTACCGCGCCGCGCCCACACGGGCGTCCCCAGCGCCCCGCACGGCGGTGCGCTGTCTGTGGTGGCGCAGAATCGGGCGTCGACATACTCAGAGCGGGGGCATGCGTGATCGATCGCAACACCGAGCTGGAGCAGCTGGCCAAGCGGGCCGCGGCGGGTGACGCGGACGCGATGGACCGCCTGCTGCGCTGCATCCAGCCGGACGTGATGCGCATCTGCGGGCGGGTGCTGCCGTTCCGTCAGGACGCCGAGGAGGCGTGCCAGGACGCGCTGATGCGGATCGCCAGCAACCTGCACCGCTTCGAGGGGCGAGCCAAATTCACGACGTGGATGTACACGATCGCGGCGAATTCCGGCCGCCAGACCTACCGCACGCTCAAGCGTCGCTACCGGGAGTCCACCGTCTCCACCGACGACGCAGCCATCGACCGGGCCGACCCTCGCACGACGAGCGTCATCGCCGGCTCCCGACTCGACCTGCTGGACGCGCTCGAGGCGCTCGAGGCACGCACCCCCGAGGCGGCGGCATTCGTGCTGCGCGATCTCGGCGAGCTGTCCTACAACGAGATCGCCGACCAGCTCGGCATTCCGGTCGGCACCGCCAAATCGCGCGTGCACGACGCCCGCGTCCGGCTACGGGAGACGCTCACCCGCTAGCTGCCAAGCGTCGGCCCGATCACGACCGCACCTGGGCGCGGCCGGAGCGGCTACGCTGTGCAGCGCTGCCAGGAGCCGGCCCCGGCGGCGATCAGGTCACCTCTGGAGGGCGCATGGATTCCAGCGACGACCCGACACTGGTGCCCGTTGAAATCACCATCAACGATCGCACCGGAGTGACGCTGTGGGCGCCGCCGTGGATCGAGGACGGCGAGGAGTGGCAGGCGTTCCTGGGCTCCGGCGACCGGGTGATGGCGTTCGACAGCGCGGCGGATCTCGCCCGTTACCTGCCCCGCGCCACCGACAACGACCTGTCGGACCACCCCGTGTGGGAGATGTATCAGACGCTGCCGACCGCCGAGCTCGAGCCCGATCCGGACTTCCGGTTCGACTTCGACGGTGCGCTCGCGCTGGTCAAGAAGACGTCGCCGAAGGGCCCGTACGACGAGACCGTCTCGGTGCTCGGCGACCTGGTCGACCTGGCCCAGCGGATCGCCGAATGCACCGACGACGGTCCGCTGATCAGCATGCTCGACACCGGGACGTTCACCGATCTCGTCGAGGATGCCGATGAGGACGCGCCGGACTGGGACGAGGACGACTGGCAGGAGCTCGTCGAGGTCATCACCCGGGCGTGGCCGCTCCTGACCGACCGGCTGAGTGCCCGCATCGTGTGGACCGATCCCGACGCAAGCTCAGAGCCGAACACCGAGGACGCGGGCGCACCCGTCGCGTCGGCCCGACGGACGCCGCCCGAGTCGTCGTCCGCGACCGCGCAACCGGTCGCCCGCGCGGCCGCGACCACCGTGGGCGCTGCGGCCGCGGCCGGCTCGGCCGCGCGTGCGGAGTCCGAGCCGCCGCTGTCCTCGGCGGAATTCTGGGACGAGATCGGCATCGCGCCCGTGCACCTCACCGTGGCCCAGGGCACCGGCTACACGCTGCGCTGCTTCGCCGAGGACAGCGCGATCTTCCTCGGCAGCGAGATGGAGATCGACGTCTTCCGGTCGACGGAGGGCCTCGTTGCGTGGTGCCAGGGGCCGGAGGCGCACGATCTGATCGGATTCGACACGTGGCCGGCCGTCCACGACGCGCCGGAGCTGCCGATCGAGCCGTTGCCGGAGGACACCTACGATCTCACCGCCGACTCCTTCAAAGCCCGCGAGCTCGCCGGCGACATCGCCGGTTACTGCGAGCTGGCCGGCGTCGCGGACACGCTCGACGATGATCCCGACCCCGCCGACCTCAGCTGGAACGAGGTATTGGCCGAGATCACCAGCTGCCTGCGGTGGCACGATTGACGGCGTCCCGATCCCCCACCGCGATCCAGCGGTGCGGCCGGGTTCGGGGCGGTCGTTCAGGAAGGCAGACTGACGACGGAGCGAGCCGTTCTCACCACTCCGTGAAGGCGCCGTCGGGTCGGCGCCAGATCGGGTTGTGCCAGTCGTGTCCGCTCGCGTCGGCGCGTCGTACCGCCGCCTCGTCGATCTCGATCCCCAGTCCCGGCGCGGTCAGCCGCGGGATGACGCCGTCGCTGATGCGCAGGACCTCGGTGTCGACGAGATAGTCGAGCAGGTCGTTGCCGACGTTGTAATGCAAGGCAAGGCTCTGCTCCTGGATGAGGAAGTTGGGCACAGCGAGGTCGACCTGCAGGCAGGCCGCGAGCGCGATCGGTCCGAGCGGGCAGTGCGGGGCGATGACGGCACCGAAGGTCTCCGCCAGGGCGGCAATGCGGCGCACCTCGGAGATCCCGCCCGCGTGTGAGAGATCGGGTTGTACGACGGCGAGGCCGGATTGCAGGACGGGCAGGAATTCGGTGCGCGAATAGAGCCGCTCTCCCGACGCAATAGGCACTTGGGTGTCGGCGATGATCTGCGCGAACGCGTGGGCGTATTCCGGGAGGACAGGCTCCTCCACGAAGAGCGGGTGGTATGGCGCCAACCGCGGGATGACCCGGCGGGCAGCCATGGGCGTGAACCGGCCGTGGAAATCAATCGCCAGATCGAAGTCGTCGCCGACAGCTTCGCGTGCGGCCGCGAACCGGGTCTCGATCTCGGCCGTGGCCGCCGGCGTCGGAATGACGTCGAGCGGACCAGCACCATTCATCTTCGCGGCCGTGTAGCCGTCCCGCTTGCGCTCGGCCGCGAGGGCCGCGACCTCGCTGGGGCGCTCGCCGCCAATGCCGCCATAAACGCGGACCTGCTGGCGGACGGGACCCCCCAGCAGCTCGTGCACGGGCGCACCACGGACCTTGCCGGCGATGTCCCACAGCGCCTGATCGATGCCGGCGACCGCTGATTGCAGTATGGCTCCACCGCGGTAGAAGCCGCCCTTGCTCAGCACCTGCCAATGGTCCTCGATCGGCAGCGGGTCGGTGCCGAGCAGCAGCGCCGCGAGCTCGTCGACACAGGTTGCCACGGTCCGCGCCTTGCCCTCCACGACCGGTTCGCCCCAGCCGACCACCCCGTCGTCGGTCTCGATCCGCAGGAAAAGCCACCGCGGCGGCACCACAAAGGTCTCGATCCTGCTGATCCGCACCGATCATCTCCGGTCAGTCGTCGTCTCCGGTCTCGTTGCCCGCGCCAGTCTGCCGCGCGACGGCGTACCGTGCCGTAACGGCGTCCCGAATCGGTCGGTTCCGATCGCCGGCGCGGCGGGCGGTGAAGGGAGCCGCGGAGATGGCCGACGAGCTCTCGGGTGGCGGCCCTAATTCCCCACGGCACTGGCGCACGATCGCCGCCAGCCTGGTCGCGGTCGCCGCGGTGATCGTGGCGCTCGCCGTGGCGCGCGGGCACAACACTGCGGCGCCGGACGGCCGGCAGCCGAGCGCACGCTTTCCCTCCCTGTCGACATCGGGGACGTCGACCTGGGGATGGAGCGGCTTCGCGATCACCGACCCGCCGGCCGCCCCCGCGCCACACACCTCCCGCGCCGGCCGGGCGCTGCTCGGCGCCGCGGTGCCCTGGACGTTGGCGCTGCGCACACCGACATCGGTGGTCCGCATCGCGATGTCCACCGGGCTCGTGGAGACCACCGCGTTGCCGAGACTGGCCAGCACCGGGCCGATCTTCTTCCTGGCCAGTAAAAGCGCGCTGCTCGTCCGCCCGCTCGACAATGTCGCCGGCTTTCGTGTCGCTCCCGGCCGACCGGCGGACCCGCTGCGCGGTGCCTACGATCGGCCGGGAATGTTTCTTGAGGGACCGCGGGCCGATGAGCTCTGGGTCGAGCAGCGCGAGACGGAGAACCCGCAGTTCGACCTTCTCGACGCGACCGGCCGGCGGCTGGCGACAACCGGTCCGCTGCCGAATTGGCCGGGTGCGGTGTCGGACGGCTTCGGCGGCGTGCTCAGCCAGCTCGGGACGGCGTGGTACGACGTCGACGGGGCCGGCGCGCGCACGCTGGTCACGACAGGAACGCTCGTCGCCGCCGGACGGGCGGCGTATGTCATTCGTGAGTGCGCCGCGAGCTGTGTGACGACGGTCGTCAATCGCGACCGCTCGAGCGGTCGGCCCAACGGGTTCCAGCACATAATCGCGGACGTCGCCGGACCAGGTCCGCTCGACGTGGGCCCGATGTCGCCGGACGGGCGCTATGCGGCCCTGCTCAGCCGCGGCTCCGACTCCGTCGCGTCCCTGCGCATCGTCGACCTGCGCGACGGGTCGGCCATATCGCTGCCGCGCGAGATCGATCTGACCTCGTCGGGGATTGCCGCGATCGCCTTCTCCGCCGACAGCCGCTGGTTGCTCGGTATCGCCGCCGGCCACCGGCTGCTGGCCTTCGACCCGTCGACCGGCAAGGCCCGGCCCGTGGGCATCCGGCTCCCACCGGTGCTGCAGCTCGTGGTTCTGCACTGACTGGGCACGGCCCGCACGATCATGCCGGCGCCGGGCGAGGCGATCGTGCGTGGTAAGGGGACGGGCCCGCCCGCACCCTAACCCGCCAACGCGGCGTACCCCGGTTTGATCACCTCGTTGATCAACGCCAGCCGCTGATCGAACGGGACGAACGCGGACTTCATCGCGTTGATCGTCAGCCACTCGAGATCGGACCATGAATAGCCGAAGGCATCGACGAGCCCGGCCATCTCCGATGTCATCGAGCAGCCACTCATCAGCCGGTTGTCGGTATTGACCGTGACCCGGAAATGCAGTGTCCGCAGTAGCCCGATCGGATGCGCGAGAATCGATTCCACCGCACCGGTCTGGACATTGGAGGACGGCGCCATCTCCAGCGGAATGCGCCGATCCCGCACGTAGGACGCGAGCCGGCCGAGCTCGATGCGGCCGTCGTCGTGCACCGCCACGTCGTCGATGATGCGTACGCCGTGCCCGAGCCGGTCGGCACCGCACCACTGGATCGCTTCCCAGATCGACGGCAGCCCGTAACCTTCGCCGGCATGAATGGTGAAGTGCGCGTTCTCGCGCCGGAGGTATTCGAAGGCGTCGAGATGGCGGGTCGGTGGATTGCCGGCCTCGGCGCCGGCGATATCAAATCCGACCACGCCCGCGTCGCGATAGCGCACCGCCAGCTCGGCGATCTCCCGCGACTGGGCCGCGTGCCGCATCGCGGTCACCAGCGCGACCACGCGGATAGAGCGACCCTCCGCCGCGGCCGTGGCACTGCCCGCGGCAAAGCCGTCCAGGACGGCCCCGATCACCTCGTCGTGCGTCAGACCGAGCCGGGTGTGCAGCTCGGGCGCGAAGCGGACCTCCGCATAGGCCACACCGTCCAGGCCGAGATCGGTCGCGGCCTCGGCGGCCACGCGCTGGATCGCCTCGCGGGTCTGCATCACGCCGACCGTGTGCGCGAAGGTCTCCAGGTATCGCTCCAGCGAACCCGAGTGCGCCGCGCCGAGGAACCACTCGCCGAGCGCCCCCGCGTCGGTCGTCGGCAGCCCGTCGTACCCGATCTCGCGCGCCAGCTCGACCACGGTCTGCGGCCGCAGCCCGCCGTCGAGATGATCGTGCAACAGGACCTTGGGAGCGCTCCGGATGGCGTCGATCAACAGTGGCGTCGGCATGGCTGCAACCTATCGGCCTCCGGGCGGCCACCCGGCCCGCGCCAGCCCGCCGGGCCCCCGTCGTTGCCCGCGTTGACTGGGTCAGTTCTGGCTGCCTCGCCCGGCGTGTGGTGAGCCAAAGGTGACCAATCAAGCCCGGAGGGCGGGCCGCACCGCGGTCGGAAGCCCGCGGCTAGACGACGCGGGAGAGCACCAGGTCGGCCGGCTCGCACGCCCGGCCGACCTCGACGGCGCCGTCCAGCGCCGCCTCGGCCCGCGGGATGCGGTCCGCGTCGTCGGCGTGCAGCTCCAGTAGGGGCTGGCCGGCCCGCACCGGCTCGCCCGGTTTGGCCAGCATGACCACCCCGGCCGCGGCCGAGACCGGATCCTCCTTGCGCGCCCGCCCGGCACCCAGCCGCCAGGCCGCGACCCCGACCGCCAGCGCGTCGAGCCGGGTAAGGACGCCGGTGGCCGGCGCCGGTACGACGTGCACCTCCCGGGCGCGCGGCCGCGGCGCGTCCGGGTCCCCGCCCTGCGCGCGGATCATCGCCCGCCACGTATCCATCGCCCGGCCATCGCGCAACGCGTCGGCCGGATCGGCGGAAATGCCGGCCACATCGAGCATTTCGCGGGCGAGGGCGAGGGTCAGCTCGACCACGTCGGCCGGTCCCCCGCCGGCGAGCACCTCGACCGCCTCGGCCACTTCGAGCGCGTTGCCGGCGGTCCGCCCGAGCGGGGTGTCCATCGCCGTGATCAGGGCCCGCGTCTTGACCCCGGCCGCCCGGCCGAGCGAGACCATCGTGGCGGCGAGCCGGTGGGCGTCGGCGCGCGATTTCATGAACGCCCCGGAGCCCACCTTGACGTCGAGCACCAACGCGGACGACCCCTCCGCGATCTTCTTGCTCATGATCGAGCTGGCGATCAGGGGGATCGACTCGACCGTCCCCGTCACGTCGCGCAACGCGTAGAGCTTGCGGTCAGCCGGCGCCAGGTCGGCGCCCGCGGCGCAGATGACCGCGCCCACCGACCGCAGCGTCGCGACGTACTCCTCCGGTGTCAGCTCGGCCCGCCAGCCCGCGATCGATTCGAGCTTGTCGAGCGTGCCGCCGGTGTGCCCGAGCCCGCGCCCGGACAGCTGCGGTACGGCGGCTCCGCAGGCGGCGACCAGTGGCGCGAGGGGCAGCGTGATCTTGTCGCCCACACCACCGGTCGAATGCTTGTCGACGGTCGGCCGGGTAATCATCGACAGGTCGCTGCGCCGGCCCGACTCGACCATCGCCTGGGTCCACCGGGTCAATTCCGGGCCCGACAGGCCGCGCCACACGACGGCCATCAGGAATGCCGACATCTGCTCGTCCGCGACCTCCCCGCGCGTGTAGGCGTCGATCAGCCAGTCGACCTGCTCGTCCGAGAGCGACCGGCCGTCGCGCTTCGCCCGGATGAGATCGACGGCATCGAACGGCTGGTTCAACGCTGCAGATCACCGGGCCCGAACGCCGCCGGCAGCGCCTCGGTCATCGTCATCGGCCCGTCCGCGGTGTCGAGCACGAGGTCCGGACCACCGTGCTCCCAGAGCAGCTGGCGGCACCGGCCGCACGGCATCAGGTGGTTTCCGTCCCGGTCACAGCAGCTCACGGCGACGAGGATCCCACCACCGGTCGCGTAGAGCGTGGAGATCAGACCGCACTCGGCGCACAGGCCCAGGCCATAAGAGGCGTTCTCGACATTGCAGCCGGTGATGATCCGGCCGTCGTCGACGAGGCCGGCCGCGCCGACCGCGAAGTTCGAGTACGGCGCGTACGCGCGTTGCATAACGTCCCGCGCGGCCAGCCGGAGCGCGGCCCAGTCCACCGACATCGGTCTCTCCCTTCAGGTCCCGAGCCGGCTACCGATCACGCCGTCAGCTCTTCGCGTAAGGTACGCCGTCCGCCGCCGGCGCGCGGACGCGGCCGATGACGCCGGCCACCACGACGATCGTCACGAGATACGGCAGCATCGTGATGATCTGCCCGGGGATCGCCACGGGCAGCGGCAGCGCGGGCAGCAGATCCTTCAATTCGCTGCAGAAGGCGAACAACAGGGCGGCCGCAACGGCGCGCAGCGGGCGCCACCCACCGAAGATGACGACGGCGAGGGCGATATAGCCGCGCCCGGCGGTCATGTTCTCGGTGAAGCTGCCGACCGTCCCGAGCGAGACGAAGACGCCGGCGAGGCCGGCAATCGAGCCGGCCAGCGCGACATTCCAGAAGCGCAGCCGGTTGACGTTGATACCGACCGTGTCCGCGGCTCGCGGATGCTCGCCGACCGCCCTCGTGCGCAGTCCCCACCGGGTGCGGAACAGGGCCACCGCGACCAGAGTCAGGACGAGGTACATCGCATAGACCAAGACGTTCTGATCGAAGAACACCGGGCCGATGACCGGGATATCGCCGATCCACGGGATCTTCTTGGCCTGAAAGGCGGGCGCGCCGTTGTATTTCGCCGCGCCCGTATCCGAACTCATCAGCGCTGAATACAGATAGTTCGTCAGGCCGAGGACCAGCGTGTTGATCACGACTCCGAGAACCACCTGATTGACCTGATACCTGATCGCAAAGGCGGCCAGCAACATGCCGACAAGCGAGCCGAGGATGATGCCGCCGATCGTGCCGTAATACAGGTTGCCCGCCCAGCTCGCGACAAGTGACCCGGCGAACGCGCCCATCAGCATCTGGCCCTCGATCGCGACATTGATGACGCCGCTACGCTCACTCACGATGCCGCCCATGGCGCCGAGAATGAGCGGGACGGCGTAGAGCAGGGTGCCGCTGAGCGTGCCCACGACATTGAGCGGGAGCCCGGCGCCGCCCGTGGGCGTCCAGATCAGGAAGGCGCACACGGCGAGGAGGACGACGCTCGCGGCGACGTACGGCGCCGCGCGGCGGCCGATCAATCCGGCGACGGTCAGGGCCCCCGCCAACAGGATGACGGCGCCGATGACGACGTTGGTGGCCAGTGCCGGCACGCCGAAGGTCGGGATCGAATGCCTGGCCCCGAACGGCGACAGCCGGAACCGCGGCCGGGTGCTGCCCGCTCCCACTCCGAAACCGACGGCACACAGCACCGCGGCCAGGGCATAGACGGCACCGACGACGATGCGCCTGTTCCACGCGATCGGCGCTCTGACGACGTCGGTGGCGCTCAGGTCCTCGGCGCTCAGCCCGGCGGACAGGTCGGCCGTCATCGTGTTCCCTCCGCGGAATCGCGCGCAGCGGCGCCGGTCATCCGTTCCACCCCTTGGCCCGGGCCTGCGCCAGACCACCGGCGGCGCGGATCCGGAAGACCGCGCGGATCAAGGCTGGGGCGGCGATGAAGAGCACCATCAGCGCCTGGGTGACCGTGATGATGTCGTTCGACGTCGGCGTCCGCGACTCCATCACGAGCCCGCCGGCCCGCAATGCGCCCAGGAACAGGGCCGCAAGCACGACACCCATCGGCTTGCCGCGACCGAGCAGGGCGACAGTGACGCCGTCGAACCCGGCGTCACCGTCGACGGTCGTGCTCACCAGGTGCGCGGGGCCCAGCACCTGCATCGCACCGGCCAGCCCCGCGAGCAGCCCGGCGGCCGCCATCGCGACGATCGCACTGCGGTTGACGGCCATGCCGGCCGTGCGGGCGGCCGCCGGGTTGGCGCCGCTCGCCCGCAGGCGGAAACCGATCGTCGTACGCTCCAGCAGCCACCAAACCACGACGGCCGCAGCGACGCCGACGAGCACGCCAACATTTGCCCGCAGCCCGCCGCCGAGAAGGCTGGGCAGCTCGGCGTGCGAATGAATGGTGCGCGACTGCGAGACGTCGTACGGCGGCGCCTGGAAGAAATGCTTGGTCAGGAGATAGCCGAGCAGGTTGATCGCGACGTAATTGAGCATGATCGTCGTGATGACCTCATGTGCACCCGTCCTGGCCTTGAGATATCCGGCCACCCAGCCGAAGGCGAGCCCGCCGACCATCCCGCCGACGAGGCACACGATCACGTGTACGACGATGGGCAGGTTGACTGCGAAACCCAGCCACCCGGCGAGAATGGCGCCGCCGATGAGCTGTCCTTGCGCGCCGATGTTGAACAGTCCCGCCCGGAAGGCCAGCGCCACCGACAGACCGGTGAAGATCAGCGGCGTCGCATAGACGATCGTCTCCGAAATCGGGTTCAGAACGTCGCTGTAGCTGCCCTTGGACAACGTCGACGGATCGAGGATCGCGCCCTTGAAGAGCCACCAGTAAGCCTGCGACGCCGCATGCCATCCGCGCGCGAAGGTGTCCTGCGGAGCGTCGAAGAAATAGCCCATCGCCTTGCGGGTCCGCGCGTCGGACAGCGCGATCAAGACGCCGCCGACCACCATCGCGAGCACAAATGACAGGATCGTCGTGATCAGCGTGGACAGACCCGACCGCCGGCCACCGGATGCCGCGGGATCGACCGGTTGCCGCGTCTCACCGGACGGCGTCTCGACGACGGAACTCATGTCCCCTCCGCGGAAAAGAGTGCGCCGGCGATGCTCACGTCGCCTCCGGTGCCGTATCGTCCGGTTTCCCCGGCCGCTTGAGTGCACCCGCCATCGCCAGCCCGACCTCTTCGGCGCTTGCTCCTGCGGGCAGCTCGGTCACGACCCGGCCGCGATACATCACCGCGATGCGGTCGGCCAGGCCGAGCACCTCGTCGAGCTCGGATGACACCAGAACGACAGCCGCCCCACCGTCGCGGGCGGCGATGACCTGGCGGTGCACGAATTCGATCGACCCGACGTCGAGGCCCCGTGTCGGTTGGGCCAGGACCAGAATCTCCAGATCGCGGCTGAGCTCCCGGGCGAGGACGACCTTTTGCTGGTTGCCTCCGGACAGCATCGCGGCGGCAGAGTCGATGGACCGGGTACGGACGTCGTACTCCGCGACCCTCGCGCGCGCGTTCTCGGAAATCGCCGGGGTCACCAGCCGAACGCCATGGGAATAGGGCGGTCGGTCCACAACATCGAGGACGAGGTTGTCGGCGACCGAGAAATCCGCGATCAATCCGTCGTGCATGCGGTCCTCAGGTGCAAATCCGAGCCCGAGCGGCAGCCGCTTGGAAATGTCACGGTCGGTGATGTCGGCGCCGTGAAACCGCACCCGCCCCGACGTCGGGTGCTTCAATCCCACCAGGAGCTCGACCAGCTCGCTCTGGCCGTTGCCCTCGACTCCGGCTACCGCCAGGATCTCGCCACGGCGTACCGAGAGGTTGACGTCGTCGACGAGCAGGTGCCCGTCGTCGCTGACGAGACGAAGGGAACGAGTTTCCAGCACGACCTCTGCGGGCCTTGCCGGTGCCCTGTCGGCGTGCAGGCTCACGGCGCGTCCCACCATCATCGCCGCGAGCTCGGCCTCGGTGGACGACGGCGCCGCCTCGCCGACGACCCGGCCGCGCCGGATGACCGTGATGCGGTCGGCGACGGCGCGGACCTCCTTGAGCTTGTGCGTGATCACGACGATCGCCGTGCCCTGCTCCCGCAGCGCGCGCAGGACCGTGGTCAGACCCTGGATCTCCTGCGGCGTGAGCACCGCGGTCGGCTCGTCGAGCACCAGCACCTGCGCGTCGCGGGCGAGCGCCTTGATGATCTCGACCCGCTGTTGCATGCCGACCGGCAGATCCTCGACCAGCGCGTCCGGCGGGACCTCCAGCCCGGCCCGGCCGGAAACCTCACGCACCCTGTCCCTGGCCGCCCGCTTGCGCAGGAATCCGCCGCTGGACTCCTCGTGACCGAGCATGACGTTCTCGGCGACGGTGAAGACGGGAACCAGCATGAAGTGCTGATGCACCATGCCGATCCCGGCCGCCAACGCGTCGCCCGGGCCGCCGAACCGGACCGGCTTGCCGTCGACGACGATCTGGCCGTCGTCGGGCCGGTACAGCCCGTAGAGCACGTTCATCAACGTGCTCTTGCCGGCGCCGTTCTCGCCTAGCAGGGCGTGAATCTCACCGGGCCGCACCGTGAGGTCGATGGCGTCGTTGGCGACGAGGTCACCGAATCGCTTGGTGATCGCCCGCAGTTCGAGCAGCACGGCGGATCAGCCGCCATGCACGGTGATCTTGATGCTCCCGTCGTTGATGCCCTTCGTGATCGCCGTCAGGTCCGACTTCGTCTTCGACGAGATCTTGCTGTCCCACTGATTGAAGCCGTCGATGCCGACGCCGCCGTTCTTCAGCGTTCCGACATAGATCCCCGTGGCGATCTTGCCGGCCGCGCCGTCGACGGCGTACTTCTGCACCTGAGCCGGGATGTTCTTCAGCGAGCTGGTGGGGATGTACTTGCAATCGTCGGGGTAGTTCGTGCACCCGGGGAAGTCGACCCATATGACGCTGACCTTTCCGCCCGCCGAGGTCGCCGCGGACAGCGCCCCGGCGCCGGAGCCGCCGGCGACCGGGAAGATCACGTCCGCGCCCTGCTGGATCTGGGTCTGCGAAAGCGACTTCCCACCGGTGGGGTCGTTGAAGCCGTTGGGCGGGCCGAGGAAGCTGCCGGTCTTGCCGTTCCAGCCGAGGACCGTGGTCTTGGTGCCGTTCTTCTGGTCGTAGTGCGCGGCGCCCTGCTGATAACCGTCCATGTAGGCGGTCACCTGCGGGCCGACGTTGATGCCGCCCCAGGTGCCGATGACGTGCGATTTGGAGATGGCGGCCGCGACGTAGCCCGCCTCGTACGAGCCCTGCTCGCTGCGGAACGCCATCGAGTAGACGTTCGGGCCCTTGATCGGCGCGGTCAGCGAGTCGTCGATGAGGGCGAAATGCACCTTGGGGTACTTCTTCGCGGCCGTGGCGGTGGCCTTGGCCAGCAGGCCGCCGGTGGCGATGATCTCGTTGCAGCCCTTCTTCGCCGAGTTCTCCAGGTTGGGCTGGTAGTCGGCGCCGCTCTTGGACTGGACGTAGCTGACCTTGATCTTCGGGTTCTTCTTGGCCGCATTCTGCGCGCCCTGGTATGCCGACTGGTTGAAGGACTTGTCGTTGACGCCGCCGGTGTCAAGGACGAGGCACACCTTGAAGCCGGTGCCGCCGGTCACCGGGCCGCCGGACGCCGTCGGACCGGCGGAGCCGGACGCGGTCGGACTGGCCGACATGCTTGCTGCGGACGATTTCGACGCGCCGCCGGAGGCCGCGCTGCCGCCGCCGGAGCCGGCCGAGCCGTTGTCGTTCTTCTTCCCGCAGCCGCCAGCCAGCACGGCCACGGCAGCGACCGCTGCGACTGCGGTGACGGTTCGTCTCACTGTTCCTCCAGTGCACCGGCGGGTGTCGTCCCGCTGCTCGAGTGCGAATGACAGGTACGACGCCGACGCGTCCGCAAGGATGGCGGCCGGTGGTCGGTGCCGGACCAGGAGAGGCTAATGGATATCCGGGCCGGTCGAGCACCGCAACCCGCGACGATCTCGTTACGACACGGATACGACCGCGGCCGCGCGGGCGACGCCCGCGCCCTTTCGACCGCCCGATCAGGCGCCGTTGGCTAGGCTCACCGCGATGCCCGATCTCCCTGCCTCGGCGGCCACAGCTCGGCGGTCCGCCTTGGACCGCGTGGCTCTCGCCGCCGTCGCCGTGCTCGCTCTCGTCATCCCGATACGGCCCACCGAGACCGCCCCGGCGAGCGCAGCACCGGCGAGCGTGGGGGGCGCCCGGCTGGCGACCACCGGCGTCGTACACAGCCCCGGCACCCTGCCCCTGCCGGCGAGCGCCACCAGCGACAGTTGGCTGGTCGCCGACGGCGCGACCGGCCGGATTCTCGCGGCCAAGAACCCACACGGCCGCTACGCCCCGGCGAGCACCCAGAAGGTGCTGACCGCGCTGACCTTGCTGCCGGTCCTCGCCGACCGGACACGGACCGTCATCGCCGATCGCTCCGATGTGAGCTCGCCACCGGATCTCGCCGGTCTCGTCGCCGGCGGCACCTATCCCGTCGGGGTCCTGTTCGAGTGCATGCTTCTCGTCTCGGCCAACGACTGCGCCAACGCCCTTGCCCGCGCCAACGGCGGCGGGCCGAAGACCGTGGCCGCGATGAACGCGACCGCCACGCATCTCCACGCCGACGACACGCGGGTGAGAAACGTCACCGGTCTCGACAGCGTCGGCCAGATGACGTCGGCGTACGACCTGGCGCTGATCATGCGGGCCGCGGCGGAGCGACCCGACTTCCTGCAGTACGACGCCAAGCCCGACGCCGTGCTGCCCGAGGTGCCGAACCGGAGCGGGCTGATCACGTTCGCGAACGGCAATCACCTGGTCGGCAACTACGCCGGCGCGGTCGCGGCGAAGACCGGCTACAGCGACGCGGGACTGCAGACCTACGTCGCCGTGCTGCGCAAGGACAACCGCACGATGATCGTGAGCCTGATGCACGGCGACCGTGCCGGCGGCGACGTCTGGTTGCAGGCCGTTGACTTGGCCGAGTGGGGCTTTCAGGTTCCCGCGACGGCCAAGGGCGTCGGCGTGCTGGTCGAGCCCGGGCGGGCGCACGCCTCGGCACCGCCCACCCCGGCACGGAGCACCGCCCCGACGACCCGGCCCACCCGGCAACGGCCCGCACCGGCCGCGGCACCGCCGGATCCCGCCACCCGGGCGGCCGCCGCAGCATCCGGCCGCACCACCGATCCGTGGCTGCCGTGGTTCATCGGTGTCGGCGTGGTCCTCGCGCTTGCGATGCTCGGCGTCGGCCTGTCGATGCGGCACCGTCCCGCCCACTGATCCGGGCCGTCCGATCTGGCCCTTCCCGATCTGGCCGGTCCCGATCTGGCCCGCCTGACCGCCAGGTCCGCCGTCCCCGCGGGATCCGCCGCCGTACTGCCGCCACGACGGCCGCACCGGCCGCAGCGCCGGCCCCGAAGACGCCCACCGCGAGCACCGCGCCGTTCGGCGTCGCCTGACCCCTGGGCGGCGTCGGCATCGGCGGCTCGACCTTGGCCCCGACTGTGGACTCGACCGCCCGGGGTCCAGGCGACTGCTCCGCCGCGACGGCGAGGCTCCCGCGCGCGGTCGCCGTCCACGCCGTGACGAAGAGGAGGAAGCGGCTGACGAGGTTCACCCAGATCATCAGGGCAAGGACGATGCCGAATGTCGCCACCTGCGGTTTCTGGGCGATCTTCGGGATGTAGTACGTGCCGACGATCTTCAGCACCTCGAAGCCGACGGCCGCGAACAGCGCACCGCCGAGCACCGACCGAAAGGCGATCCGCTGATGCGGCAGCCGGGCCAGCATCCAGGCGAAGATCAGCAGGTCGGCCCCGATGCCCACGACGATGCCGGCGACCCGGGTGCCGATCGCCGCGCCCGGTACGCCGTCCAGCCCGGTGTGCGTCATGATCACCCTCGTTGCCGAGGTACCGGCGGTCGTGAGTCCGAGCGAGACGAGGATGGCAAGGCCGAGACCGCACAGCGCCAGCAGGTCACGAGCCTTGGCGACGAGGAAGTTCTCCTGCGGTTTGTCCTGGCCCCACAGCAGCTGCACCGCCGCCCGCAGGTTGCCGATCCAGCCCATGCCGGTGTAGAGCGCGCCGACAAGGCCGAAAGACAGGATGCCGGTGCGGTGCTCGACGGCGCTGCGCACGCCTTTGCGCAGGATCTCCTTGAGCTCGCCAGGAGCGCTCGTGGTGATCTTGTTCTGCAGCTGCTGGAACTGGTGCGGGTGCCCGTTCAGGATGAACCCGGCGATGGATATTGCCAGCAGCAGCAGGGGAAACAGGGCCAGCACGCTGAAATAGGTGATGGCCGCAGCCAGGTGGTTGCCGTTGTCGTCACCGAAGCGGGAGCCGGCCCGCATCAGATGGTCGAGCCAGGGCCGTTTCCGGGCCCGTGCCACGACGGCGTCCCTGAGTCCCACGTCGTACCCCCGCTCCGCCGAAAGTCAGAATGGGTGCTGCGTGCAGGGCACACACACTGTCAAAACCGGTGTCGCGGCGCAAAAGCGTACCGCCGCAAACCGTTGGCTCAGTGATCTGCGGCGCGCCGCCGGTATCCGGGATGCCCGGCCGCCGTGGCCCCCTTGAGGTCGCGCGTCGGCCGGCCGGCGCGGGCGACCCGGTGACCGAGGCCGAAAACCCGTCGGATCCGCCACGCGTTGTCGCTCTGCTCGAACAGGGTGAAGTCGCAGACGCAGAGGGTGGCGTCGAAGGGCCTGAGCTTCGCATAGGCCCGGTCGAGGGCGTCCGCACCGACATCGTGGGCGACCGTCACGTGCGGGTGGTAGGGGAAGGACCGGTCGATGGCGAGCGGCCCGCTGCACACGTCGGCGGCCAGCAACTCGCACGCGGCGATGCCCTCGGAGACCTGGGCGAAGACCACCTGCGACACCGGCCGGAAGGATCCCGCGCCGGAGAGGTGCAGGTCGTACGGCTCGTGCCGCGCCGCGACCGTGGCCAGGTGCCGTTCGACCCCCTCGGTCTCGGTCCGGCGTACGACGCTCGGCGGCAGGAAGGTCACATGCGGCGGCACGATCGTGGCCTGCGGGTCATCGGCGTCCTGGCGCATCCGCCGCAGCATGGACGCATGCGGCTCCGGCAGGGCGAACGCGACCCCGATGGTGAGGACTCCGGCGCGCGCCATCACGCCACCGCGCCGACCAGGCTGTACCCGCAGGGCATCACACCGGCCCCGGACCCGCTCCGGCCGGTGGCAGGAAGCCGACCCGGTCGTAGGCCGTGGCCAGCATCGGAGTCGCGACGGCACGGGCGCGGGCGGCTCCGCGGGCCAGGAGCCGATCCAGCTCGGCCGGATCGGCGAGGATCTCGTTGGTGCGCCGCTGCACCGGCTCGACGAACGCGACGACGACCTCGGCCAGCTCCTTCTTCAGGTCGCCGTAGCCGCGGCCGGCGTAGGCCTCCTCGAGCTCGGCGACAGACCGGTCCGAGAGCACCGACTGCAGCATCAGCAGGTTGCTGATGCCGGGCTTCGTGGCGGGATCGAACCGGATGTCGCGTTCGGTGTCGGTGAGCGCGCTGCGGATCTTCTTGGCGATCGACGTCGGCGGCTCGAGCAGGTCGATGAGGCCCGCGCCGGATCCTGCCGATTTGCTCATCTTCGCCGCCGGCTCCTGCAGGTCGTAGATCTTTGCCGTCTCCTTGAGGATGAACGGCTCGGGAACGACGAAGGTCTCGCCGAACCGCCGGTTGAACCGCTGTGCGAGGTCGCGGCTCAGCTCCAGATGCTGGCGCTGGTCCTCCCCGACCGGCACCTGATCGGCGGCGTACAGCAGGATGTCGGCGGCCATCAGGACCGGGTAGGTGAACAGCCCGACCGAGGTGGGGTCGGTGCCCGCCTTCGCCGACTTGTCCTTGAACTGCGTCATCCGGCCGGCCTCACCGAAGCCGGTGATGCACCCCAGCACCCAGGCCAGCTCGGCGTGCTCGGGGGCGTGGCTCTGGACGAACAGCGTGCACCGCTCAGGGTCGAGTCCAAGAGCCAGCAGCTGCGCGGCGGCGACCTGGGTACGGCGGCGCAGCGTGCTCGGATCATGCTCCATCGTGATGGCGTGCAGGTCGACCACGCAGTAGAAGGCGTCGTGCGTCTCCTGCAGCGCCACCCACTGCCGCAACGCCCCGAGGTAATTCCCGATGTGGAACGAGTCGGAGGTCGGCTGGATGCCGGAGAACACGCGAGGCCCAGCTTGGCCCGCGCGACCTCCTCGGTCACTGCGCGCCTCGCTCGGGTGCTCGCTCCCTCGTCGATCGACGTGCCGCATAGGCCGCATTCTGTCAGGAGTGCGCGCCCGCGCGTCCTGGTGGGCGCTCAGTAGACCCAGACGTCGCGACCGATCGGCGCCAGATCGGCGGACCAGACGAAATCGATGACGCCGTTCGCGAGGCGGACACAGCCGTGGCTGGCCGGATAACCGGGGACGTAGTCCTCACCGTGCAGCGCGTAGCCCTCGTAGAAATAGCGCGGCCGCCACAGGTAGCCAAGCTTGCTATGACGCATGCCGTCGATCGAGCGCTCGATGGCGAACCGGCCGTCGGGCGTGGTCGCGACCTCGGTCTGGCCGTCCTGCACGTAGGTCTGACCGCTGCCCGTCGAGGTGTTGAAGATGTACTTCAGCGTGCCGTCGAGAACGACGAGGACGACCTGCTTCTCCTTGTCGACCTCGATCACACTGCCCACGGTGGTGCGCGGCTGCGGCCGGACATTGCGCTTCAGCGCCGTCTGCGTCTCGGGGCCGGCGACGCCGTCGGGAGTGATGCCGGCGGCCTTCTGATAGGCCATCACGGCCTGGCTGGTGAGATCGCCGTAGCTGCCATCGGGCGTCCCGTTCCAGTAGCCGAGGTCGGCGAGCCGGCGCTGAATAGCCCGCACGTCGGCTCCGTCCATGCCGAGCCGCAGGGTGTCCCGTGGCGCCGGGGTGCTCGGCGTCGGGCCCGTGGAGGTGATCGGCGCCTCGGTCAGGGCCTTGGTCGGCGACGTGGTCGGCGCCGGGGACCTCGACGTCCCTTTCCTCGGCGTCGGGGACTTTGTCGGATCCTTTGCCGAGGCCTTCCTCGGTGCAGCGGCGCGGCCCTTGGTGGCCGCCGTGCTCGTGGTGGCGCCGGAGGTAAGGCCCCGGGTGTGCCCGGCCGCCTTCGTGCTGGCGGTGTCGGCCTTCGATCCGCAGGCCGCCGCTGAGAGCGTCAGCGCAAGCGCTGCCACTGTCAGCACGGTCGCGGCGCGGACGCGTGCACCCTTGATGCTGCCCCGAGTCTGGGCCATCGAAATCCCCCTGCTTGCTACGGTCGGTATCGCTGAATGAGACGCCGCGCTGCTCAGGCGGGTTGCCCGGGCACTGCACATTTCGATGGGTGATCAGACCCACGTCGCACATCACAGGATACGTCCTGGCACGGGCCATTCCGGACCGTCGCTTCGGTCACCGTCAGCGATATCCGGCGGCCTGCAAGGAGTAGAGTTCGGCGTAGCCTCCGCGCGCGGCCATCAATTGCTCGTGGGTGCCGAATTCCGTGATGCGCCCGGCGTGCAGCGCGAGGATGAGATCGGCCGCGCGCACGGTGGAGAAACGGTGCGTTATCAGCAGGGTAATCGCGCCGCGCGCGGCTCCCGTCCTTGCCGCGGCGGCGTACCGCTCGAAGAGGGCGTGTTCGGTCGGCGCGTCGAGCGCCGAGGTCGGCTCGTCGAAGACCATGAGCAGCGGCCGATCCCGCATCATCGCGCGACCGAGCGCGACCTTCTGCCACTGCCCGCCCGAGAGGTCGACGCCGCCGTCCCAGGAGGTGCCGAGCTGCGTCGCGAGGCCGTGCGGCAGCGCGTCCGGCACATCGCCCGCCGCGGCGGCTTCGAGCGCTGCGGGTACGGCGTCCGCGTCATCGATCGCGGTGATCCGGCCGATGCCGACCGAGTGCTGCACCGTGAATTCGAACCGGGCGTAATCCTGGAATGCCGCCGACCCCTGCTCACGCCACGCCTCGATGTCGAGCTCGCGCAGGTCGGTGCCGTCGATCCGGATCGTGCCCGACGTCGGCCGGTACATCCCGGTGATCAGCTTGACCAGCGTCGACTTGCCGGCGCCGTTCTCGCCGACCACGGCGACGATCGCGCCAGCCGGGAGCCGGACCGACACCGAGCGTAGCGAGGGACGCTCGGCGCCCGCGTAAGCGAAGCTGACCTCGTCGAGCTCGATGCCCTCCTGCAGCACGGTCGGCGCGGCGGCATCCCCGGCGTAGTCAACCCGCCGGACCCGCTCCGCATAGTCGCGCAACCACAGGAACCGCCCGGCCGCGCGCAGCACATCGGCCGCACGGGACGACATCCACGCCAGCGAGACGGCGGCCGACTGCAGCGCCTCCAGCAGCAGCACGGCCGTGGCCAGACGTCCGGGCGACAGCGAGCCGCCGAGCACGTCGGCGAGCATCCAGACGAGCACCGTACCGGCCGCAGCGAGGAAGAAAACGCTCTCCGCCAGCGACAGCCACGTGGCCTTGACCGCGGCTCGTTGCCGCGGCGCCCGCCACGCGTAGGTCGCGCGCCGCAGCCGCCGGCGTACCTCCTCCCCCAGGCCGAAGACGCGCAATTCGGTCGCACCCTGCCCGCTCGTCGTCAGCTCGCCGAGCTGGCGGGCCAGCCGGCCCGGCTCCGCGGAGTCGTCCTCGCCGGCCTTGTTCCACCGCTGGCGGTAGCGGCTGCCGACCAGTGCCGGCAGCGCGGCGAGGGCGACCAGCAGCAGCCGCGGGTCGACGACCGCTGCCGTGACGAGCGTGACCGCCGAGCCGGCGACGTTCTTGCCCAGATTCAGGAGGAAGTTCATCGCACCGCCGAGCGCGCCGCGGTCATCGCGCAGGATCTGGAGCTGATCGAGGTAGTCGGCCCGCTCGAGGTGCTCGACGCCCGGCAGGCTCGACGTCAGGGCGGCGATCTGCCGGTCGAACTCGAAGCCGACCGCCTCGGACAGCCCGAGCCGGGCCGTGGCGCCGACGATCTCGAGCAGCTCCGCGAGCGTGACACCAGCCACCAGCCCGAGCACGCCGAGCCACACGTGGCCGGCGTCGTGCCGGACCACGCCGTCGACGAGCACGCCGAGCCAGACCGCGTCCAGCAGCCACAGCGCCATGCTCAGCTGCTCCACCACGGCCAGAGCCGACCGTCCGGGAGAGATCCGCACGGCCGTCGTGACCAGCAGCAGAGTGCGTCGCCACAGCTCATGCATCGTCGGCACCGCGCGCATCGGGATCTCCGGTCTCACGGAAGCGGGCCGCCTGCAGTGCGAACATGCCGGCGTACCGCCCGCCCGCAGCGATCAGAGCATCGTGACTGCCGTCCTCGATCACGGCGCCGTCCTCGATCACGACGATCCGATCGGCGTGCCGGACGCTGGAGAGGCGATGGGAGACCAGGATCGTCGTCGCTCCGCGTCGACCGACGATGGAGCGAGCACCCGAGCGAGCGTCTGGCCGCGCTTCGCGAGCGAGGCGCGCGACGGAGGAGGTCGTGCTCGGGAAATCGCGTCGACCGACGATGGAGCGAGCACCCGAGCGAGCGTCTGGCCGCGCTTCGCGAGCGAGGCGTACCGCGACGGGGGAGGTCGCGTCCGTCTGGTCGCGGGTGACGTCGAGGAATCGGTCGAAGAGCTCGGCCTCGGCCCGCACGTCGAGAGCCGCGGTCGGCTCGTCGAGGATCAGCACGCCGGCGCCGCCGTCGAGTGCGGCCAGCGCGCGGGCCAGCGCGACCCGCTGCCACTGGCCGCCGGACAGGTCGGTGCCGCCGTCGTACTCGGCCGACAGGGTCGTGCCGAGATCGCCGCCGACGCGGTCGAGGACCGCCGCGCCGCCGGCGCCGGTGAGCGCGCGGATCGTCGCCGCGTCGTCGCCGAGGGCGGCAAGATGACCGAAGCCGACGTTCTCGCGCAGCGTCACGGGGTAACGCACGAAGTCCTGGAAGATCACGGCGACCCGGCGGGCCGCGCTCGGATCGCCGCCCGACACGTCGACCCCGCCGATCCGCACCGTGCCGCGATCGGCCGGGTAGAGACCGGTCAGCAGCTTGATCAGCGTCGACTTGCCGGCCCCGTTGACCCCGACGATCGCGACCGACTGCCCAGCCGGGATGTCGAGCGATAGCCGACGCAGCGTCGGCGTCCCCCGGCTGGGATAGGTGAAGGTCACGTCGCGCAGCTCGACCGCGGCCGGGCCGTCGGCATCGACGGCAGCGGTACGCCGCGGCGCGGCCGGGTAAGCCCGCTCGATCTCGTCGATGTGCGCCGCGAGCACGGTGGCCCGCGCCAGGTTGGTCCGCGGGTCGCCGCCGGCCGCGATCGAGCGCAGGACGCCGGCCGCGGTGATCGCGATGGCCAGGTCGCGCAGGCTCACCGAGCCCAGATAGGCGTCGTACCCGAGCTCGCCGAAGACCAGCGCGAAGCAGCCGAGCATCAGGGCCGTGGACAGGCAGATCGGCCCCAGCAGCGATCGGCGGTGCCGCCAGACCTCGCCCATCGCGTCCCGCCAGGTCGCCGCAAAACGGTCGCCGAGGTAACCGGACAGGCCGAAGACCCGGATCTCCTTCGCCGCGGCGGGCGAGCTCATCAGCGTGCGCACGTACTCGGCCCGGCGGCGCTTCGTGCCGGTGGTCTCGACGAGCTCGTCGAAGATCGTCTTGAGCCACCGGTTGATGGTCATGTCGAAGGCGATCAGCCCGACCAGCAGCACGAACGGCGTCCACCAGCGGATCGTCAGCAGCACGATCGCGCCGCCGATCGCCGACAGCTTCGCCCCGGCGACATAGATCATCGACGTGACGCCGTTGAGCAGGCCGCCCTCGCGCAGCGCCTCGCGGATCGCGCCGAAGCGGGCCGCCGTTCCGGGATCCTCCATGTGGCCGATGTGCTCGGGTCCGAGCGCCGCTCCGGCCACGACGTCCTGGACGAGCGCCACGTAGTGCGTGGTCAGGGCATTCGCGATCGGCTCGCCGGCATGCACCCGCACCGACGACACGATCAGCACGAGGACGAAGCCGCCGAACGCCCACAGGACGTGCTGCCCAGCTGCGGAATGGAGGCCCGCGCCGTACGCCGCCGGCAGCCTGCCGACCAGCACACCGGTCAGCACCGCGGTCGCCACCGGCAAGGCGCCGGCCACGACCGCCAGGAGGAGCGAGGCGACCGTCAGGCCACGGTGGGCCCGCCAGCACTGGCGCAGCAGGATCCGGTAGCGCGCGGCGATCCCGCCCAGGGCCGCCACCGGGCGCAGGCCGGACCGCCACGTCGTACTCGCGCTCGCAGCCATCGGCGCGACGCTAGCAGCGTGCGGCCTCAGCCGGCCCGGTCAACGGCCGGCGTGCCGGCGGGGGCGCGGGCCACCGTGAGCCGCGCGATGCGGTGCCCGTCCAGCTCCGTCACCGTGATCGTGCGGCCGTCCAGGTTGACGCTCTCACCGACGCTCGGGATCCGCCCGAGCACACCCATCACGTAGCCCGCCGCCGTCTCATAAGGCCCGGCCGGCACGAGGAGTCCGGTTGCCTCGGCGAACTCGTCGAGATTGAGCCGGCCGTCGAGCTCGGCCTCGCCGTCGATCCGTCCGGGGTGTCCGCCATCCGCGGACGCGACGTCGTACTCGTCCCGGATGTCGCCGATGATCTCCTCGATCAGGTCCTCCAGCGTCACGACGCCGTCGGTGCCGCCGTACTCGTCGACCACGACGGCCATGTGGCTACCCTCGCGCCGCATCTCGGACAGGGCGGCGAGCACCTTCTTGGTGCCTGGCAGGTGGGTCACCTCCCGGGCGAGGCCGGCCACCGTGATCGACCGGTCGGCCGGCCGATCGGGGGCGAGCAGGTCACGGATGTGGACGAATCCGATGATGTCGTCGCGGCCGTCACCGATGACGGGATAGCGCGAGTGCGGGGAGTCGGCGACTTCGCGGACCGCCCGGCTCACGGTCATCGCGCCCTCAAGGAAGGTCACCTCGGTCCGCGGCACCATCACCTCGGACACCTGCCGGGAGCTGGCCGCGAAGACGTCGTCGATGAGCGCGCGCTCCTCCGGCTCCAAGTCCTGATGTTCGGCGACCAGGCTGCGCAACTCCTCCTCCGTGATGTCCTCGCGGCCGGTCGCCGGATCGCCGCCGAGGGCGCGGACCACCACGTTGGTGCTGCGCGAGAGCAGCCACACCGCGGGGCGGGCGATCCTCGCCATCCGGTCGAGCATCGGTGCCAGCCGCAGCGCGAGTCGCTCGCTGCGCTGCAGGGCGATCCGCTTGGGTGCCAACTCGCCGACGACGAGCGCGAAGTAGGCGACGATCAGGGTGATGATGATGGTCGCGAAGACGTCGGACAGGCCGGCCCCCAGACCGCCGTCCTCCAGCACCGGGCGCAGCTTGCTCGACAGCGTCGCCTCGCCGAACGCCGCGGACAGGAACCCCGAGAGCGTGACGCCGATCTGCACCGTCGCGAGGAACCGGTTGGGGTTGGAGGCGAGCTCACGGACCTTGCGGCCGCGCGCGTTGCGCTCGGCGAGGCGTTTCGTCTGCGCGTCCCGCATGGACACGAGGGCCATCTCGCCGGCGGCGAAGACACCCCCGACCATGATGAGCAGGAGCACGAGTCCGCAGCTGAGCAGGATGTCGGTCACGGCCGACCTCGCCGCCGCGCGCGGACGGGTCTACTCGGAGGATCGTCCACCCGGTCAGTGTACGGGTGAGCGAGGCGTCCCGAGCCGGTCAGCCAGCCGCACCTCGTACGTCGATATCGGGCGCCGTGCCGCCGGCCGAATTGCCGGTCAGGGTGGCCAGCAGGACCAGCCCGGCCTCGTCCGGCGACCAGGTGGCGAGTTGCGATCCCTTCGCGGACGCCACGCTGATCACCAGCGTGTCGCCCGACCAGGCCAGCTCGGCCGGGTCGATCGTCGGCAGCGAGATCCCGCGGACCCGCTGCCAGTGCCCGGCGTGCAGGTCGAGCACCCACAACGAGCCCGGTCCTGGCCCGGGTCGCCAGTTGTCGCTCGGCGCGTCGAGCGAAACCGCGAGATAGCGCCCGTCCTGGCTCTGCGCTCCGGACAGCGGGTAGCCGGACAGCGGAACGTCGAATCGTCGGCTCGAGCCGGCTACGGTGGCGGCCACGAGCGGGCGGCCGGTGCCGATCGCGTCCGGGCTCTGCCCGAAGACGACACCGGGCCCGACCGCGAAGGGCACCGCCACCGGCAGCCGTCGGATCAGCCGGCCGGACCGGGCGTCGAGCAACGCCACCATCGGCGATCCTGCGGCGGTCGCCAGAATGCCCGCCGGCACCTCCCCAAGTGCGGTGTACGGGCCGAGCGGCAGCGGCCGGCCGAACGTGCCATCGGCCCGCACGCGGCGTACCGACGCCCCGGCCGCGGCCGGGCCGTCCACCGGGCCGGTCTGGACGAGCGCCCCGCCGGTGGCGTCCAGCGTCAGGAGCATCGCCCCGCGCTGCAGCAGCCGCGGGGAGCCGGCGTCGGGCAGGTAATAGACCCGGCCGCCCACGCCAACGGTGCTGCACGCCTCGTCGACCTGCACGACCGTGCCTTGGGCGATCCGGTGGACCGAGCTGACGTAGGGCGTGAACCGATCCGCGGTCGGGTGGGGCGACGCGGGCGTTGCCCTCGGTACCGGGAGCGCGTGCACCGTCCCGGCCGCGACGGCAGCCGGTCGCGAGCCGGCCACGGTGACGGCGACGCCGGTCGCAGACGATCGGTGCGGCGCGAAGGTGAGCACCGGCGCGTTCGCCGGTCCGCCGCAGGGGGACAGCGCGGTGGGGTAACGGATGGACGAGTCGTACGGCGCGGTGTTGACCGGTGTCGGCTGTGGCCCGGTCTGCGGCGCGGGCCCGGGCGCCGGCGGCTGCGGCCGCGTGCTCTCCGCCGCGGTCCTGGGCGCGGACGCGTGGGTGCTCGGCTGCGGCCCGGGTCCGGCCCGGTGCTTGCCCGGCCCGGTCGCGACCAGTGCAGCCACCAATACGCCGAGCCCGAGCAGGCAGCCACCGACGATGAGCGCCCGCGACGGCCCCGGATCACCGCCATTGTCGATCTCGTCGGTGTCGAGGAACTCCGGTCCACCGTCCGACATGATCTGAGGCTACGCCGGGCGCGGGGTCCGGCCGGTAGGGTTCGGGCGGCGACGGGTCACCCCGGCGGCAGGAGGCAGAGGCGGCGTGCGGCTACTGGTCACCGGCGGGGCCGGCTACATCGGCAGCGTGGTGGCCTCGCGGCTGCTCGACGCCGGACACCAGGTCACCGTGCTCGACGATCTGTCCACCGGGCACGCGGACGCCGTACCGGACGGGGCGGACTTCGTCGAGGGCGGGCTGAACGATGCCGCTGGGATTTTCGCGACTGGGCTTTTCGCCGAGGGCCCGGGCAACCGAGCAGGGACGCCGTACGACGCCGTCCTGCATTTCGCCGCGAAATCACTGGTCGGCGAGTCGACCGAGCACCCGGAGCGCTACTGGCGCAACAACGTCGCGGGCACGCTCGACCTGCTCGACGCGATGCGAGCGGCGCGGGTGCCTCGGCTCGTCTTCTCCTCGACCGCCGCCACCTACGGCGAGCCGGACGACGTACCGATCCTGGAGACGGCGCCGACGCGGCCGACGAATCCCTACGGCATGAGCAAGCTCGCGATCGACATGATGCTGGCCGGAGAGGCGGCCGCGCACGGGCTGGCGGCCGTGAGCCTGCGGTATTTCAACGTCGCCGGCGCGCGCGGACGGTACGGCGAGCGGCACGGCACCGAGACGCACCTGATCCCGATCGCGTTGCAGGTCGCGGCCGGGGCGCGGGAGCGGCTCGCGATCTACGGCGATGACTACCCCACGACCGATGGCACCTGCATCCGCGACTACGTCCACGTCGATGACCTCGCGACCGCGCACCTGCTCGCCCTCGAGGCCGCGAGCCCGGGCGAGCACCGGGTCTACAACCTCGGCGACGGCGCGGGCTTCTCGGTGCGCCAGGTGATCGAGGCGGCACGACGGGTCACCGGGCATCCGATCCCGGCGGCCGTGCAGGGCCGGCGCGCGGGCGACCCGGCCGTTCTTGTCGCCTCCAACGCCAAGATTCACGCCGAGCTGGGCTGGACGCCGCAGCGGACCGAGCTCGAGCAGATGGTGGGCGACGCGTGGGCCTTCGCGCGGGCCGGCCGATGAGCCGGATCCGGCGGGTCTTCGAGGCCACCTTCGGCCGGGCCCCGGACACGGTGTGGGCCGCACCGGGACGGGTCAACATCATCGGCGAGCACACCGACTACAACGACGGCCTGGCGCTGCCGACGGCCCTGCCGCAGACGACGGTGGCCGCCGTCGCCCGGCGCGGTGACGACGTCGTACGCGTGGCCGACGTCCACCTCGACGATCCCCCGATCACCATCGCGGACGTGCGGCCCGGCACGGTCGAGGGGTGGGCGACCTACCCGGCCGGGGTCGTGTGGGCGCTGCGCGATGGCGGGCACGCCGTCCGCGGCTTCGACATCCTGATCGACGGCACTGTGCCGGTCGGGTCGGGCCTGTCGTCGTCGGCCGCGCTGGAGTGCTCGGTGGCGGGGGCGGTCGACGAGCTGGCCGGTCTGGACATCGACCGCTCGGACCTGGCCCGGATCGCCCAGCACGCCGAGAACGACTTCGCCGGCGCGCCGACCGGGATCATGGATCAGAGCGCATCCCTGCTGTGCACCGAGGGCAACGCGCTGCTGCTGGACTGCCGCGACCTCTCGACCCGGCAGATCCCCTTCGACCTTGCCGCGGCCGGGCTGGCACTGCTCGTCATCGACACCAGGGCTCCGCACAGCCATGTCGGCGGGGAGTACTCCGCGCGCCGTCGCTCGTGCGAGCGGGCGGCCGCGGCCCTGCGCGTCCGGGCGCTGCGCGACCTGACGCCGGGCGACCTCGACGGGGGCGGCGTGCGCGGTCTCGACGAGGTGACCCGCCGGCGGGTGCGGCATGTGGTCACCGAAATCTCGCGGGTCGAGCAAACCGTTGCCCGGCTGGAGAAAGGCGCGGTCAGGCAGATCGGCCCGCTGCTGACCGCCTCGCACATCTCGCTGCGGGACGACTACGAGGTGACGATTCCTCAGCTCGACACGGCGGTCGAGGCGGCGCTGGCGGCCGGAGCACTCGGTGCCCGGATGACGGGCGGTGGGTTCGGCGGCTGCGCGATCGCTCTGGTCCCTGCCGATGCGATGGACAGAGTCCAGCAATCGGTGCAGGAAGTCTTTGCGGCCAAGGGTTTCGGGGCACCCGGCTTCCTCGTCGCTCCCCCGTCGGCCGGAGCCCGCAAGCTGATCTGACCCGGAATCCCGGCCCGAAGGCGGCCGCGCCACCGTCACCGGCGAGTCCTACGCCGGCAACCAAATTTGCGGTTGGCCACCGTCCAGCGGATGGAATTCGAGCCGGTCCGGGGGTTACCGACCGCGTTCGCTCGGCCACGAGATCGATCCGGCAACGCTCCACTCCTGCCCTCGGGGCCATATTTCTTACGCACCGTGTGCAGCGGCCCGGTGGCCGCACGCACGCGGGTGAACACCCATCACCACAGCGCGCAAATGCCCTCTGCGAGGAAGATACTTACGTAGATCGAGACTGCGGTGGCAGCCTGCGCGGAGGGGTGTGGAGTTATGGCGTTGGGAGACCTCATCTACTGCACGATGTGCCGGCGGGAGAGCGCGACTGTGCGGAGCGAGCCGGCGGTGGAGACCTACGCGGGCCGGAACGTGGTGGTGGGCTGGTGGGCGCAGTTGAGATGTGGCCACGAGGCTCCGGTGTCGACAGTGGATCGGCGCACCGCATAGCCGCAAAGGGTGCTCACCTCCCCGGCACGGAATGCCGGGGCAGCGAGCGTGCGCGCGGGGACCGGCCGAAGAGGTAGAGCACGCGTGCGCGGCGCACCGCTGCCGAGCCTCGGGAGTTGATGAGATAACCGGCATGACGCCACCCCTGGATCTCGATGACGGCCAGGATCGCCTCATCGATAGGAGTGCCTCGCGCCGGAGTCGGCGCCGCCTGGATGGTGGCCGTGAGGGTTTTCGGGACCGGCCACGTGAAGGTGTCCTGATCATGCGCTGCGGCACGTTTCGCGCTGACCGCCGCTGACTGTAGTGCCTCGATACGCCGTGCGCTGCTGTGACCGGGCCCGGTCTGGGCCGCCCGGAGAAGGTCGCTCTGATCGGCATCACTCCAGCTCATCGGCTCTCCTAGCGGCGGCGAGGTCTCGAACGCGGACCGTATACATACGTCGTCGAGCCTGCAGCGGATTGTCCGATCCGTTATCCAACCCAGTCGGCATACGAGGGAGGCCGCGGGCACCATCCCTGCTGAGGTGGCCAGATCAGCCGCCCGACCATGACCGTCAATGTCTTCGATTGGTGGGCGTCGCTCGTCATCACGACTGACGACGTCGGCCGGTCAGCGCTGCTGGCGAGGGGACGGCGTACCGCTGCCATCGACCAACATGGCGATGCCGTCGAGGATTCTGGCCAGGCCGAAGGCGAACTCGTCGTCCGGCCGATCGAACACCCCGGCGTCGAGAACCATATTGAGGTGGGGGAACTCTGCGCGCTTTGCTAGCCGTCTCATCGTTTTCGTGTAGGCCGGCATGGTCGTTTCGAAGTCGGACTCCGCTTGACTCCGCGCCAGATCGAGCGCAAGGGACGCGTCGCTGCGCACGTAACTCGTCACGACCAGGATCGCCGACATCTTGTCGGCCTCGGAGAGCCCGGTCCGCGCCAGCCCGGTCAGGGCCGCGCCAGGAAGCACAGCCCGGCCAGCGATCCCCCGGTGCCTGGCCACCAGCGCGCTTCCTGCCCGTCACCGCCGACGACCTGGGGCTCGCGATGGATGCCGTCGAGGCGCGCGGAATCGAAGGTTTCGTCGACCTGCTCTCGGGCGCGACGCTCACCTATCGCCGCGCTTACTCCGAGGTCTTCGCATGTTGGGCCCGACGATCCGGCCAAGCGGGCCGGGGAGGCCCGCGGTGGTGGGTCCGACGAGCACATGCGGCGCTATTGGCAGCGGCAGGCCGACGCGGGCGTCCTATGCCGCGACGTTCCCCGCGACGACCTGGCGCCGTTCGCGATGCTCGTCATCGACCGGCTTGCTGCTGCTCCACATGATGGGGTTTGAAATACTCGCGGGACCGCATCCGCACCTTCCTCGGACTGATGCAGGCCGCCATCGCCGCCCGCGACCGCGCCCGAGCGGCGCCGGCGCGCGTCGGCCCGTCCGGTCGCGTCCACGATCGGACGTACGGCACGTCCCATCTTTCCCCATAAGGGACAGACGGTTACACTCCGGGGCGAATCCGCGCGGCGGTGTGCGGGAATCGCTCGGCTCTCGGAAACCCGGGCCCGGCCGGTCCGTCGGTGACAAGGATGTCGAACGCGCGCCTTCGGTCCACGGCGAGAGGAGCAGGACATGGCCACAACGTCCGTCAAGAAGCGAGCACCTTGGACCCGCAAGGATCGGGCCGCACTGGGCAAGGCGCTGCTCTTCCTCAGCCCGTGGATCCTCGGCACGCTGGCCTTCACCGTCTTCCCGCTCGTCTATTCGATCGTGATCAGCTTTGCCCGCTACACCGGCCTGTCCGGGATCAAGTGGCTCGGCGTCCAGAACTACACCCGGCTCTTCTCCGATCCGCTGCTCGGAAAATCGGCGCTCAACACAATGTGGTACGGCGTCTTCGCCGTGCCGATCGGACTCGTGATCGCCCTGCTGCTCGCGCTGGCGATGAATCGCCGGGTCCGCGAGGTGGCCGTCTATCGCACCATCCTCTATCTGCCGTCACTGATCCCGATCTTCGCCTTCTCCTTCATCTTCGTCGTGCTGCTCAACCCCGGATACGGAATCATCAACAAATTTCTGTCCGCCTTCGGCGTCGCCACGCAGAACTACCTCGGTGATCCGGTCGGTGCCAAGGGTGTCATCATCGGCATGGCGCAATTCGCGGCCGGAAACGCCGCCCTGATCTTCCTCGCCGGCCTCAACAACGTGCCCGAGACCCTCTACGACGCGGCGAAGGTGGACGGGGCGAACGCATTTCGTCGCTTCCGCTCGATCACGCTGCCGCTCCTCTCCCCGGTAATCCTCTTCAACGCGATCAACGGCATCAACGCCGCCCTCCAGGTCTTCATCCCGGCCTACATCATCACCAACGGCGGGCCCAACAACTCCACCCTGTTCTATCTCTTCTATCTCTACAAGAACGCCTTCAGTTATGCGCAACTCGGCTATGCCAGCGCGATGGCGGTCATCCTCTTCCTCGTCGGGATCGCTCTCGCCCTGTTGGTATTCGGCCTGTCCCGCCGATACGTCCACTACGGCCTCGAAGTCTAGCTAGGGAGCGACGTCATGGTAACGACCTCAATCGAACCGACGCCCGACGTTGCCCCTCGGCCACCGGTGCAGACGACCCGGCACGGCGGCTGGGGTGCCCGCATCTTCCTGCTCATCATGTCGGCGATCTTCCTCATCCCCGTTTACTGGCTCGTCGTCACCGCGTTCAAGACTCCGACCGACCTCGCCCAGGCGTCGCCGAGCTGGTTCCCCCGGAGCTGGCGCTGGGCGAATTTCTCCGATGCCTTCAGGGCCTTCCCGTTCGGCCGGTTCTTCATAAACTCGGTGATCATCACCGCCCTGACCGTCATCGGGACCGTGATCTCGAACATGATCGTGGCCTACGGCTTTGCCTGCCTGGAGTGGCGTGGGCGGGACAAGGTCTTCTATATCGTGATCGCGACGATCTTCCTGCCCAGCGCGATCACCCTCATTCCGGTCTTCGACCTCTGGGGGTGGCTGCACCTGGTCAATACCTGGTTCCCGCTCATCGTCCCGAGCTTCCTCGGCAGCGCCTTCTTCGTCTTCCTGCTCCGACAATTCATGCTGCAGATCCCGAGGGATCTGCTCGACGCTGCCCGGATCGAGGGCGCCAGCGAGGCGCGAGTGCTGTGGCAGATCGTTGCGCCGATCTCCCGACCGGCGCTCGCGGTCATAGCGATCTTCTCGGCCCTGGGCGCGTGGAACGACTTCCTGGGTCCGCTCATCTACCTGCAGGACCAGAAGCTGCAGACGCTGGCGATCGGGCTGCAATATCTGCGGCAGACCCAGCCGGACAAGATCACGACCAACCTGCTGATGGCGGCCTCGCTGATGGTCATCCTGCCGGTCGTCATCATGTTCTTCCTCTTCCAGCGCTACTTCATCCGGGGGATCACGCTGGGCGGTGTCAAGTGATCGGGCGAGGAGACGAGACCATGCCGCGAACGGCCCTGACCCGCCGCCGTTTCGGCGCTCTGGCCGGCGCCGCCGTAGGTGCCGCGACCCTGACGTCGTGCGCGAGCCGGAGCAGCAGTCCCAAGCACATCAGCTACTGGACCACCATCACCGACCCGACCACGATGACGGCCTGGAACGCGATGAAGGCCGGATTCGAGAAGCAGAATCCGGGCTACCACGTCGACATCCTGCCCAAACCTTCGCTGGGGACGGGCGACGCGACGGACCTGATCACCGCCGTGCGCGGCCGCTCCGGCCCCGACTGCTACCTGATCGACCGCTACACGACCGCGCAGTACGCCGGCATGGGGCTGCTCGAGAATCTCCAAGACCGCGTCGATCAGGAGCCGGGGCTTCGCGACCAGTATCTGAACTTCGCGTGGAACGAGGCCTCCTACAACGGTGCCGCCTACGGCATCCCGCTGGACACCGATTCGCGCGCCCTCTTCTTCAACAAGGCCAAGCTGGCAGCGGCGAAGATCGACCTCAAGCCCTTCGAGCGCAGCAGCGGGCCGATGACCGTCGAGCAGGCCGTCGACTACGGCCTGCGGATGAACAAGAAGGATTCGAAGGGCGACTATACGCAGGTCGGGTTCATTCCCTGGCAGGGCCAGGGGTTCTGGGCCACCTGGTGCCTGATGTACGGCGCGAAGTTCTTCGACAACGCCACCTGCAAGATGGCCTTGACGGACCCAAAGATGGTCGATGCCTACACCCTATTCCAGATCTGGGACAAGAAATTCGACTTCAGCAAGGTCGATGCCTTCAACGCGACCTACCAGCCGCCCGGCGCACCGCCCCAGCAGGGCACCTTCTACACCGGCCGGATCGCCATGTCGGTCGACGGGAACTTCGCGCTGCCCGGCCTCAAGCAATACGCGCCGAAGCTGCCCTACGGCACGACCTACCTACCCGTGGTGAAGAAGGGCGATCCCCCGTTCACGTGGAGCGGCGGCTTCGCGATGGTCATGCCCAAGGGACCGGCCAACGCCGACGGAGGATGGAAATTCATCAAGTACATGACCGGCCCGGAGGGGCAGAAGACCTACAGCGAGATGACCAGCCATCTGCCGACCTACAAGAGCCTGCTGGAGGACAAGAAGGTCATCGCCGGGCAGGAGTTCTTCGCCGAGATCCTCAAATACTCCACGTCGCGGCCGCCGCTGCCGGTCAACGCCCAGCTGCAGGGAGCCCTCGACACCGCCACGCAGGCCATCCAGATCGGAGGATCCAGCCCTCGCAGCGCGCTCAACGCGGCGCAGCAGCAGATGGCGCCGAACATGAAGCAGTACTGCCCCTTCAAGCTGCCATCGAACGGCAGCTTCCGGTAAGGGCTGTCGCCGGAAGGCTCGTCGTACGACGTGCCTTCCGGCCCGCCTCAAGCGAGCGCCCGCCGCAGCCCGTCGTCGATGGCCGCGAGGAAGTCCTCCGTGTTGAGGAACGCCTGGTCGGGACCGACCAGCAGCGCGAGATCCTTGGTCATCCGGCCGCTCTCGACCGTCTCGATGCAGACCCTCTCCAGCGCCTGCGCGAAGCCGGTCACCTCGGGCGTCGAGTCGAGCTTGCCGCGGTGCTCGAGAGCCCGGGTCCAGGCGAAGATCGACGCGATCGGGTTGGTCGAGGTCGGCTTGCCCTGCTGGTGCTGGCGGAAGTGCCGCGTCACGGTGCCGTGGGCGGCCTCGGCCTCGACGGTGCGCCCGTCCGGCGTGGCGAGCACGGACGTCATCAGGCCGAGCGAGCCGAAGCCCTGCGCCACGACGTCGGACTGCACGTCACCGTCGTAGTTCTTGGTCGCCCACACGTAGCCGCCGTCGCCCTTGATCGCCTGCGCGACCATGTCGTCGATCAGCCGGTGCTCGTACCAGATGCCGGCCGCTTCGAAGTCGGCTTTGAACTCGGACTCGAAGACCTCTGCGAACAGGTCCTTGAAGCGGCCGTCGTACGCCTTGAGGATCGTGTTCTTGGTGGACAGGTAGACCGGCAGCTTGCGGTCGAGGCCGTAGCGCAGCGAGGCGCGGGCGAAGTCGCGGATCGAGTCGTCGAAGTTGTACATGCCGACGGCGACGCCGCCGCCCGGGAAGTCGGCGACCTCGCGCGTGACCGGCTCGCTTCCGTCCGCCGGTGCGTAGGTGATGCTCACCTTGCCGGGGCCGGGTACGACGAAGTCGGTCGCCTTGTACTGGTCGCCGTGCGCGTGCCGGCCGATGATGATCGGCTTGGTCCAGCCCGGCACGTAGCGCGGGATGTTGGACATCACGATCGGCTCGCGGAAGATGACCCCGCCGAGGATGTTGCGGATCGTGCCGTTGGGACTGCGCCACATCTTCTTCAGGCCGAACTCCTCGACCCGTGCCTCGTCCGGCGTGATCGTCGCGCACTTGACGCCGACCCCGTGCTTCTGGATGGCGTGCGCGGCGTCCACCGTCACCTGGTCATCGGTGGCGTCGCGGTGCTCGATGCCCAGGTCGTAGTAGTCAAGGTCGATGTCGAGATAGGGCAGGATCAGTTTGTCCTTGATGAAGGACCAGATGATCCGGGTCATCTCGTCGCCGTCGAGCTCGACCACCGGGTTGGCAACCTTGATCTTCTTCACAGGGACCTTCTCACGGGGACCTTCTTCACGGGCATCTTCGCCATGCCGGGAACCTCTCATGTCCGTCTCTGCGGCCGGCCGTCGGTGGCTCGCGCCGATATCTTGACGTCAAGCCTACTGAGCCTCCGATCGGCAGGAACCAGCGGCAGGGCAATCGCTACCAACGGGTCCAGGCGAGACGTACCGGCCGGTCGCCAACCCGACCGCCGTCCGCGTTCGACCACGCCCATCACTGAACAAAGATCCCGACGGCCGCCCGGCTCACGTGAGCCGGGGCGGGCCGCGACCGCGTGACGTCTCGCACAGCGACCCGGACTCGAAGGTGCGCTAGCGTCGGGGCAACGGTCCGTCACGGCAATCCGATCCGGGTCGGCGCGCCGAGAGACCCGATCACCCCATCACGCAGGAGGCCACACTGTGGGTGCAGCACCCGTCACCGTCGCCGTCACCGGAGCCGCCGGGCAGATCGGCTACAGCCTGCTGTTCCGGATCGCGAGTGGAGCGATGCTCGGCCCGGACACACCGGTGCGGCTGCGGCTGCTGGAGATCACCCCGGCGCTCACGGCGCTCGAGGGCGTGGTGATGGAGCTCGACGACTGCGCCTTCCCGCTGCTGTCCGGCGTCGAGATCGGTGACGATCCGGCCACGGTCTTCGACGGGGCGAACATCGCCCTGCTCGTCGGCGCCCGGCCGCGCACCAAAGGCATGGAGCGCGGTGACCTGCTCGCGGCCAACGGCGCGATCTTCACCGCCCAGGGCCGGGCCTTGGCGGCAGCCGCAGCGGACGACGTACGCATCCTCGTGCCGGGAAATCCGGCCAACACCAACGCCCTGATCGCCATCGCCAACGCCGACGGCATTCCGGCCGAGCGATTCACGGCGATGATGCGCCTCGATCACAACCGGGCCGTCGGGCAGGTCGCCAAAAGGGCCGGCGTCGGCGTCAGTGACGTCGCAAAGGTGACGATCTGGGGTAATCACTCCGCCACGCAATACCCCGACATCAGCCAGGCAACGATTGCCGGAAAGCCCGCTGATGAAGTCATTTCCGATCAGGAATGGATGCAGAACGACTTCATCCCGACGGTCCAGAAGCGCGGCGCGGCGATCATCGAGGCGCGCGGGGCCAGCTCGGCCGCCAGCGCGGCCAACGCGGTCGTCGATCACGTCCGGGACTGGATGCACGGCACGCCGTCCGGCGACTGGACCTCGATGGCGGTCTTGTCGGACGGGTCGTACGCCGTCCCCGAGGGTCTCGTGTCGTCCTTCCCGGTGACCTGCGCGGCCGGCGCGTGGTCGATCGTTCCGGACCTCCCGATCGACGACTTCTCCCGCGCCCGCATCGACGCGAGCGTCGCCGAGCTGCAGAGCGAGAGCGACACCGTACAGGAGCTCGGCCTCCTGGGCTGATCCACCACGCGCCCGCCCCGCCGATCCGCCCGCCCGCCCGATCCGCCGCCAAGTTTCTGGTGGGTGGCTTTTCGCTGGCCCCGCCGTGTCGGTCGCCAAAAGTGACCAGTCAACCGTGGAGGGCACCGCTGCGGAGGGCCGGTTGGGAGGCCGGGCTGCAGTGGGCGGAAGGTGCGGCGTCAGGCCACGTTGCGGAGCAGGATCGCAACAACCAGGATCGCGAGGCCAAGCCCGAGGTAACAAACCGCATCGAAATGGCGGCTGCGCACAGCGAGCAGGCCGGCCTGGCGAGCCGGCAGGACCGCCCGGAACACCCCGCCGAGGCACATGGCGACCCCGAGCAAGCCGACCCCGCGCAACCAGTGCTGGCTGGCCACGCCGATATAGAGCATGCTCGCCGCGCCGACCGCCAGCACGATGATCGCCGGCGCATTGTTGAGATCGACCCGCCGCCACCAGCCGCCGGTCCCGCGAGGTCGAGGGCGGTTGGGCGTGGACACGGGTGTCGTCACCGGTGACGTGACCCGGCCGGCGACGGCGTACCGGACCTCACTCCGACGATGGCGGCGGCGGCGGGTCAACCGCCTGCTCGTCGTCGCCCGGCTTCTTCGGCCGCAGCTCGGGATCGGTGGCGAACCAGAGGTATTCCGGCAGCTCGAAGGAGGCGAAGGTGTAGTTGACCATCGCCTCCCAGTAGTCGAATTCCTCGACGTTCTTGCCCTGGAAGACGACCAGCAGCTGCCAGTGGATCGCATACATCGCCCAGACGCGGCGCTGCCTGGTCTCGCCGTCCTCGCTGAACCGGTAGTAGCGCTCGATCTTGACGATGTCGTTGTAGTTCTTGTCCTCGGACTTGTCGATGACAAGGTCCGGGAGCTGCTTCAGGCCGTCGTCGAAACCCTCACTGAGCACCGGCAGGTCGGCCTGCTCGACGCTCTCGTCGAGCTTGCTGACCCAGACCGCGAAGTAGGTCGCCGGGTCGGCCTCGAGATCGGGGCCGACGATGACGCCGTCGCGGTCGTCATCGAGATCGTCGCGGTCCCACTCTCCGTTGTGCCGGAAGGTGAAGCGACCGATCGGGTCCTGGTAGGTCGTGATGGCGCGGAACCAGGGCACCTCGTCGCGTTCGGTAGCGGGAATGGGAACCTCCGTGAGGGCGCTCGTGAGCGATCGAGGACGACCGCCGAACTCGTGCGGGTGCTTGTGCGGTCAGGTTAGCTGAGCGAGCCGGGTTTGTCGGCGTCACGCTCGTCGGCCGTCTTCTGCTCGGCCGCGCGCTCCTCATCCAGCGACGCGACGGCGGGCGTGTCACCAGCAATCCTCTGGGCGGATTGCGTCTCTGCCTCGGTCGCATCGACCTCGCCGGCCTCGTCGACGAGGGTGTCACCGAGCTCGACGCCCTTGCGTGCGGACTCGGCCTCCGCGCCGCCGGAGTCGGCGACCGCGAGACGCAGCGAGCCCGGATGGGGCATCGTCAGCACATTGGTGACCTGGGCCCCCTCGAGGGTCAGCTCATCGGCATAGTGGCACGCCGCCAGCTGGCCGGGACCGACCTCGCGCAGCTCGGGGGTCTCCTCGCGGCAGCGGTCCTGCGCGTAGGGGCACCGGGTGTGGAAGTAGCAGCCACTCGGCGGATTGGCCGGGCTCGGTACGTCGCCGGTCAGCGGTTTGGGCTCGTGCCGGTTGCGCGGATCTGGCTGCGGCAGGGCCTGCAGCAGCGCCTCGGTGTAGGGATGCTTGGGGTGACTGAACATCTGCTCGCGGTCACCGATCTCGGCGATCCGCCCGACGTACATCACCGCGATGCGGTCGGAGATGTGGTCGACGACGGACAGGTCGTGCGAGATGAAGATGTAGGTCAGGGACAGCCGCTTCTGCAGATCCTCCAGCAGGTTGAGCACCTGGGCCTGCACCGACACGTCGAGGGCGGAGATCGGCTCGTCGCAGATGATCAGGTCGGGGTTCATCGCGATCGCGCGGGCGATGCCGATGCGCTGGCGCTGACCGCCGGAGAAAGCGTGCGGGTAGCGGCTGGCGTGCTCGGGCCGGAGCCCGACCTGGGTCAGCAGCTCGGCCACGTGGCTGCGCATTTTCTGGCCGCTCATCAGCTTGTTGATGATCAGCGGTTCGGCGATGCAGCGGCCGACCGTCATGCGCGAGTCGAGCGATGCGAACGGGTCCTGGAAGATGATCTGCATCTTGGGCCGCACCAGCGCCATGTCACCGCGGCTGGCCTGGGTCAGCTCGATCGGGCCGCGTTCTGAGTGGTTGAAGACCACCTCACCGCCGGTGGGCGGCTCGAGCTGCATGATCGCGCGCCCGGTCGTGCTCTTGCCGCAGCCGGACTCGCCGACGATGGCGAGCGTCTCGCCCTTCTTGACGGTGAAGTCGACCCCGTCGACGGCCTTGACGGCGCCCACCTGGCGGCGAAGGAACCCGCCGCGGATCGGGAAATGCTTCTGCAGGTCGCGGACCTCCACCAGGTCCTCTTGATCGAAGGTGGAGATCGTGCTTGCCCGATCTTCGGGCGCCGTCGCGGTGTCGGCGCGCTCGTCGTCAGGCATCGCGTTGGCGGCGGAAGCGCTCATCGTCAGGCTCTCCTGGCGGCGGCCAGGGGCGCGCCGTGGGAGTAGAGGTAGCAGCGGGCGGACTGATGATTGCCCCCGGTGTCGCGCTCACCCGGCTCTCGGACATCACAGAGACCCGGCATGAACTCGGGGCACCTCGGGTGGAAGCCGCAACCGCGCACGGTCGAGTAAGGGTCCGGCACCGAGCCGTGAATCACCTCGAGCGGCTTGCCCCGCGTCGCCCCCATGCGCGGTATGGACCTCAGCAACGACTGCGTATATGGGTGCTTGGGGTTGTAGAAGATCTCCTCGACCGGCCCGCGCTCGACGATACGGCCGAGATACATGACCGCGACGTCGTCGCACATCTGCGCGACCACGCCCATGTTGTGAGTGATGAACATGATCGACATGCCGATCTCCTCGCGGAGCCGCCGCATCAGCGACAGGATCTGCGCCTCCGTCGTCACGTCCAGAGCCGTGGTCGGCTCGTCGGCGATCAGCACGCTCGGCTCGCAGGACAGCGCCATCGCGATCATGGCCCGCTGCCGCATGCCGCCGGAGAGCTGATGCGGGAAGGTCGTCGCGATCCGCTCGGGGTTGGGCATGCTGACCTGTCGCAGGATGTCGATGGTCCGGGGCCGGCCGCTGGACTAGTGGTTGGTCTGGGGGAGGAGGCGTGCG